>JABIPG010000088.1 GCA_018698795.1 Rhodospirillaceae bacterium | reverse complement strand
GCTGTTACAGTTTTATGTTCATTCATGTCGCCACATTATCAAGTGGCTCGGCAAATGAAAACGGCCCCGGCTTCAGTATGCCAGGGCCGCATCAATTCAGTCATTGATCGCAATTACAGGGCCGCATGAGTCTGTGATTTATCGTTGCGGATTTCCCAAGTGCCATCGGCGCGGCGGCATGCGGTGCCGTATCCGGTCTCGCGCTGGCCGTCGATATAGATGGTGGTCTCGTATTCACGGCAGTAGGACTTCGAAACACGGTCATAGCCGTCACGTTTCGGGGTCACAGAGCCGCGATGACCGGAATCGGGGTTGTTCCAGCTGATGCGCTCGCCGACGGGGGCTTGGTGCGCTTTTTCTTGCGCCTGGCCCATATAGGCACGGTCCGCGCGATCAAGCGACTGGCCGACATTGCCACCCAAAAAAGCCCCGGCGAGTGCTCCGAGCGCAACCGCCGCCATCTGCCCCTTGCCGCCGCCGACTTTCGAGCCAGCCCAACCGCCAAGACCGGCACCTAGGATCGTGCCCGTCGATTGTTTGGGATTCGCAGCATAATCAGTGACGCATCCGCTCAACAGCGTTGCGGCAAGACCGACGGATATCAGGAATTTCGATTTCATCATGTTAGCCTCCAATGGCTATGGATCAAAAAATCTTGAGCACAGGTGTTGCTTGGTTTTATGTTCATTTTTAAAAGCATAATTGCATCTATTATTGATGTCAATTTTTATTTTTAATTTTGCATGTATTTTTGTATATTAATTTCACTGCCAACCTCCAATATAGGAGCCCGCCTTGTCCCGGACCTACTCACCCAGCCAACGCCACCGTTATCTCGACTTCCTGGGCGCCGTCGGCGCGCGCTGGATTGACGTGTTCGACGGCAATACGGAGTTCTATTCCGCCGCCTATTGGGATTTGTTGAAAGAGGTCTGGCGCCACGACAAACCGGTGCGCAAAACTGATGCGCTGAACTTCATGACCAATGTCAAAAGCCCGCACACGGCAGGCAAGTATATCGATTCCGCTCTGGCCTATGGTTTTTTGGTGGAAACCGAGAACCCAGCCGATGCGCGCTCTAAGCTGATCTCGCTGGCGCCGGAAATGCGCGCCAAGCTCGACACATTTTTCGATGCCGCCGTGACAGCGTTGCATGAAGCATCGGCGGACATCGAAGCCGGGTCTTAAAGGAAATCCCTGAGCAGCGGGATCAACGGGAGATCAGCGGGCGGCATGGGCAGCGCCGTCATGTCCACGGGCCGCACCCATTTCAGCGTTTGCCCTTCAAGGCCCGTCGGTGTGCCTTTCCAGACGCGGCAGGCATAAACCGGCATCAAGAGCTGAAAATCATCATACCGATGACTGGCGAAGGTTAGCGGCGCTAGGCAACTGCGCGTGATGTCGATACCCAGTTCTTCGTTGAGTTCACGCACCAGGGCGGCTTCGGGGCTTTCGCCCGCCATCAGCTTGCCGCCGGGCAACTCCCACAGGCCGGCCATGGACTTGCCTTCGGGGCGTTGTTGCAACAGTACGCGGTTGTCGACATCGACCATCGCCACCGCCGCCACCAGCACCACCGGCAGCGCACCATCTTCGGCGCGCTCGGCGGCATCGTAGCAGCCGGGGTCAGGACCGGTAATCGGCATTGATTTCGATGTAGCCGTGGGTGAGATCGCAGGTCCAAACCGTAGCCCGGCCATCACCGATACCGACATCAACGGCGATATCGATCTCTTGGCCTTTCATGTGCTGGGCCACAGGGGTCTCGTCGAAACCATCAACCGCAGCGCCCACTTCGGCGACCGGCACGCCGCCGATAACGATGGCGAGTTTGTCGCGGTCGGCGGCCTCGCCGGCTTTGCCTACCGCCATGACGATGCGCCCCCAGTTGGCGTCCTCGCCGGCGATGGCGGTTTTCACCAACGGCGAATTGGCGATCGACAGCCCAATGCGTTTTGCCGCGCTATCGTCTTCGGCCCCGGTGACGGTGACGGCGATAAACTTTGTCGCCCCCTCGCCGTCGCGGACGATCTGGTGCGCCAGATCCAGCAAAACCTCTTCCAACGCCACTTTAAAGGTATCCAGGGCGGGATCATCAACGGATGTGATCTCCGCATGTGCGGACCCAGCACCGGTCGCGAACAACAGCACGGTGTCGCTGGTCGACGTATCGCTGTCCACTGTAATCGAATTGAACGTGCGTCCTATCGCTGGTGACAAAACCGCCTGCAGCACACCGGCGGGCAGCTTGGCATCGGTAAACACAAACCCCAGCATCGTCGCCATGTCCGGCGCGATCATGCCCGACCCCTTGCAGATACCGGCAATGCTGACTTCCACATCGCCGATGCTGACTTTACGCGACGCGCCCTTGGGGAAGGTGTCGGTGGTCATGATGGCGCGCGCGGCGGCCTCCCAGATGGCGGCGGTATCGGCTGCCGCCAGATCGCTGCCCAAGCCCTCCAGGTGTTCGACAATGCGCTCATAGGCCATGGGCTCACCGATCACGCCCGTGGACGCCGCATAAACCCGGTGCGGGCGGCACGCCAACACATCGGCCACCGCCTTAACCGTGCCCTCCACGGCTTTGCGCCCATGGCCGCCAGTGAAGGCATTGGCGTTGCCGGAATTGACCACAAGGGCGCGCGCTGCACCGTCAGGCAGACACTCCTTGCACCAAAGCACCGGCGCGGACGCTGTTTTGGACTGCGTCAGTGTGCCGGCAACGGTGGTCCCCGGCGCCAATTCCGCCAGCAAAACATCGGTGCGGCCTTCGTATTTGACGCCGCAAGCACCTGTCGCCAAGCGCACACCGGCAACAGCAGGAAGCGCCGGAAATGATTCGGGCGCCAAAGGGGAAACCGGGGTGGTTGCGTTCATGATGCCGTCCGGCACCGTCGCCGGGCCGGTCCTCAGTTATTTTTTCGGTTCGACTTTTTTATCCGTCAGCGGTTTGCCGTCAAGGGTGAAGCGGGTGATCTTGGATTTCTTGCGCAGGTTTTCCACATAAGCGGCGCCACGTTCCTGCGAAATCTCATTACCCAACTGCTCGGCAACACTGGCGAAGGTCGGTGCTTCGGCCTTGCGGCGGTTTTCCACTTTGATCACATGAAAGCCGAACTGCGTCTTCACCGGCGCCTTGCTGTAGGTGCCTTTTTCCATAGCGAATGCCGCCGTCTCAAACTCGGGCACCATCTGGCCTTTACCGAAGTAACCGAGATCGCCACCATTGGGACCGGACGGACCGGTCGATTTCTTCTTCGCCAGTTCAGCGAAATCGCCGCCCTTTTCCAAGTCCGCAATCACCGCCTTGGCTTCCTTTTCCGTCTTCATCAGAATATGGCGGGCGTGAACCTCTTCCTTTTCACCCAATCCGGCAACCATGGCGTCGTATCGTTTCTTCAACGCTTCAGGGGTGATATTACGGGTCATTTCTTTCTGCAACACGGTACGCTGCAAAATCTGGTCTTCGATGCGCCGCATCTGGTCGCGAAATTCGGCTTCTTCATGCAGTTTGCGCGCACGCGCATCAGCAGCGGCCAAATTGGTATCGATCACGCTGTCCACCAGGGCCGGGAAAATCTGCTCGAAAGGCACCTGCTGGTACTGTTTCGGCAACAACTTGTGAGCCGCCTCGATCTGAGACTTCAAGATATTCTGGCCATTGACGGTGGCCACGACCGGGTCATCTCCGGCGGCCAAGGCCGGCAAGGCAATAGCGGTAATGAAGGTAGCGGCAATCAAGCGGGCGCGGAGCGAGGTCATATTGGTCATCCTTTGCGATTTCAGCGCGGCAGTATAGAGCCCGCCGTCCGGCAAAGAAATCACGATGGGGTGAATGAGGAGAACTTTTTCGAGTCCATGACCACTTAAATGAAAATTAACACCCATCAATGAGTCTTACGACATGCGTATGTTGAGTATCATTGCCGGAATTCTGTGTCTGCTGTCCGGCGCACCGTTGGCGTGGGCGGAGCCGCTCAGCAATGCCAAGATCATTCGCAACTTCGATATCGTGGCTTTCGGCAACGAATACACGGGCCGGCGCTACAAGCATGTTCGCAAATGGAAGGCCCCCATCCGCGTCGGCATTCAGGGCAAGGACTACCCGCCCTACTTCGAAGCCTTCGTTAAACAGCACATTCGCGACATCTGGGACATCACCGGCCACCCCATTGAGCTCTGCTATTCATGGTCGCTACACAGAGCCAAGAAGTTGGCCAAAGACTTCGACCCGAAAAAGGTCAACTTTATCCTGTACTACATGCCCACCAAGGACATCCCCAAGGCGGTGGCCAAACATTTCGATGACGACGAAGCCCAGGTGCGCCAGATGATTAAGGTTTCGACCTGCTTCGCCAAATTCGGCACCAAAAAGAACGAGATTAAATGGGCAATTTCAGTGTTTCCAGCAGAGCACCCAAAGAATCACATGCGGGCTTGCGTGGTCGAAGAACTGACACAAGTGTTGGGACTTCCCAACGACTCCGCGCAAGTCGCACCGTCCATCTTCAACGATAAAAGCCATCATTTCGAGCTTACCGATCACGATCGCTGGATGCTGAAAATGCTCTACGATCCGCGCATCACAGTGGGCATGCCACGCGAAGATTCTATTGCGATGGGACAGCGGATATTGGAAGAACTCCGCCCCGGCGAGTAATCAGTCCAGCCGCGCCAATCCCATGTCATCAAGGATGGCGTAAGCCGCGGGCACCAAAAACAACACCAGCACCGTCGCCGCCAACAACCCAAACGCCAAACTGGTCACCAGTGGGATCAACACCTGTGCCTGCAGGCTGGTCTCAGACAAAATCGGCAACAGGCCGACGATGGTGGTCAGCGATGTCATCAAAATTGCCCGAAAGCGTGCCTGCACGGCCATCGGCGCAGCATCGGCAACGGACGCAGCCTCGCCGTGGAAATGCTTGATGAAATTGACCAACAGGATCGAGTTGTTGACCACCACACCGGCCAGCGCCGCAAAGCCCAAAATACTGGGCATGGTGAAATCCAGCCCCATCAGTAGATGCCCCGCCACGGCGCCGATGAACGAGAACGGAATAATCACCATAACGACGAAGGGCTCCACATAGCTGCGGAACTGAAAGCTCAACAGCAAGAAGATACCGATCAGGCCGAGCAGAAAGCCGCGAATCATCGAAGCCCGCGTGGTGTCGGCTTCACGCTCGGAGCCCTGCAGCGACAGATTGACGCCGCGATAGCGTTTCAGCAGGTCGGGGAAAAAATTAGCCCTCGTATCGGCTAATATTTCCCCAGCATTGGCCTGCCCCGGCTCGATATCGCCTTGTACCGTGACCGTACGCCGCCCGTTGATCCGGTTGATGCGCGAATAGCCACGCCCCAGGGACCACTCGGCAACGGCGCTGAGCGGCACTTGCTTACCCTCCGCCGACGTGATGGTGAAATCATCCAGATCCGCCATGCTGTCGCGGTCGCGCGGGGCGAGGCGCACATCAATCTCGTAGGATTCCTTACCGCGCTGAATTTCGCTGATGGTCGTGCCGTGGAACGCTGAGCGCAACTGATCGGCGATACCGCGCCCGTCAATGCCCAACGTCGCCGCGCCGTCCTTCAAGCGCAGACGCACCTCGGGCTTACCGGGCCGCAGGTCGTCGATCAAATTGATGACGCCGCGGTAACGCGTCAGCCAGGCCTTAAGCTCAGCCGATGCCGCCTGCAATTGCGCGAGGTCGTCGCCCTCGAGCCGGATTTCGATATCCAATCCGCCAGGACCGACTGAGGGCTCGGTGAATTTCACGAATACCACATCGGCCAGATCACCTGTTTCCTTCCGCCATTGGCCAAGGACATCGTCGATTTTCACCGTCCGAGTTTCGGATTCCAAGAGATCGGCGACGATGGTCGCCACGTGCGGGCCGGTCTCGTAAGCATCGGTGTTTTGGTTGAACTTGTAGGTGACGTTCTTGACCAAAGGTTGCTCGTCTGGCTGGGCTGGTGATAGTCGATCACCAACCCGGCGGAGCGCCGTATTCAGTTGCTCAACGACACGCTCCGTGCGCGCCAGCGGCGTCCCTTGCGGCAACAAAATCCGCGCCTCCATAACGTCACCGTCGAGGTCCGGGAAGGCCGAGAATTTCAGCAATCCGCCGGCAATAGCGCTGAAGGTCAACAGCAGGCTGGCAAGCGCAATGCCGACGGTGAGATACCGCCACTGCACCGCCAACACGGCCACCGGGCCGATAATCTTATCGATGACGCGGCTGATGAACCCGTCCATGGCGCGCTGCACGGGGCCATGCTTCTCTGCCCCGTGGGCAAGTGCATGGTTGAGATGGCGCGGCAAAATAATGAACGCCTCGACCAGTGACACCATCAACACCAACAGCATTACCACCGGCACCACGCGGAGAATGTTACCGATGTCGCCTTTCAGAAAAGCCAGCGAGCCGAAGATGCACGCCGTGGTGACAAACGAGGCGAAAACACTGGGCATCACCTGCTTGACGCCATCGATGGCGGATTCCAATGGCGATTTCCCCTTCGCCCGATGGCTGGCGATGTTTTCGGAAATCACAATGGCGTCGTCCATCAACAGACCGATGACGATCAACAACCCGACCATGGTCAGCATGTTGATGGTGTAACCGATGACACTCATCATCGCGATGGCGCCGAGGAACGATACCGGCAGCCCCATGGCTACCCAAAACGAATAGCGAAAGCCGAAGAATATCCAAAGCGTCGCCAGCACCAGCAACAAGCCCTGCCCGCCGTTGCGCAGCAACAACTGCAAGCGGTCGCGGACGATGGACGAGATATCACGGGTGATCTGTAGTGAGACCGCTTTCGGCGCGGTCTGGCGCTCGCGTTCCAAGAAGCCATTGACCGCATCGATGACCTTCAGCGTGTCTTCGCTTTCGGTCTTGGTGATATCCAAGATGGCCGCGGGCTTTCCGTTGAACACGGTCTTTTCTTCGTCCAGATCGAAGCGATCGGAGATGCTGGCGATATCGCCCAGGCGCACCTGTCCGCCGCCAGCGCTATACACCACCACAAGATCGCGGAAATCAGCCACCTTTTTGCGCTCGTCGGCAAAGCGGATAAGCAGTTCGCGGGCCGAGGTCTCGATGCTACCGGACGGCAAATCGACGCTTTGGCGCTGAATGGTGGCCGCGATATCGGCAACGCTGATGCCATATTGGCGCAGCGTTGCATCCGCCAGTTCGATGCGCACCTGATGGTCGGAGAACCCGCGTATATCAACCTTGGGGATGCCGCCCCAGCGCAACATTCGCGCTTTTACCTCTTCCGCATAGGCTTTCAGATCGGTCTTGGTCGCCGGTCCGGTCACGGCGACTGAGGCAACGAAATCGGTGCGACCGAGTTGGCGGACCGTCGGCGGCTCGGCGGTATCGGGGAAATCATTGATCGCCTCGACCTCGGTTTTAATATCGTTGGTGAAGCGATCGAAATCAGCGCCCTCCGCCATTTCGATAACCGCTTTGCCGGTGCCTTCGTTGGCTTCGCAAATCACCTCGAATACGTTGGTGACACCATCAATGGCATCCTCAATGCGCTGGCATACGGCTTCTTCCACATCTTCGGGCCGGGCGCTTGGATAGATCACGCGGACTTCGACCTTGTTGGGCTCGACGCGGGGAAAGGTTTCGCGCTGCAGGGTCGGCCAGGCGATCATGCCGATGACCAAAAACGCGACCATCAGCAGGTTCGCCGCTGTCGGGTGGTCGGCGAAAAAGCGGATCAATTGCTGTCTCCGTTACCCGCTTGACGCTCAATCGCTGCGCTGAGTTCGGTATCGATCTGCGGCTTCAGCAGCATCCCTTCGACAGCGGGGCTGAGGTCGGAAACCACGACCTTCTCCCCTGCTTTCAAGCCATCGCTGATGGTGACAATATCATCCTGAGAGAGCCCCGCCTTTACAGACCGAATGGCGAGCCGGCTATCTGCGTCAACGACGTGCAGCTGACCGTTCTGCAAAGCCGCGCGCGGCACCACCAATTGCCCGGCGACGGTCTTGGTGCGCAATTCCATTTCGACGAACAATCCCTTGGCCAAGGGCGGGCGTTTGCCGGGTATCGCCTGCGTGTAGGGCCCATCCACCACGGCAATGACCCCGACGGTGCGGGTTTTGGGATCGATGGTATCGCTGATGCGTGCAAACCGCGCCGGCCAGGTGGTGACCTGATCCCCGGTTTTCAAGACAATCCGAACTTCGAAGCCCAGGCGGTTCACGATGTCGCTCACTGTGCCGCTGGTGATGCCGCGCGGAACATCCTCGCCGGCAACCGCCTTGGCCATGTTGAGAAACCGCCCGATGGACATCTGTGCTTCCACTTCGGCGGTCTTGACGCCGTCGAGGGTGGCCAGCGTTTGGCCGGCTTGGGCGAACTGCGCCACTTCCACATCGACACCAACCACACGGGCATCAAACGGCAGCGCTATACGGGTGCGGTCCAAATCCAATTGCGCGGAGCCCAGCTGTGCTTGGTAGACGGCTGTCTGTTCGGTCTCGGCGCCGCGCTGGATCGGGATCAGGCGCAGTGTATTTTGCAATTCCTGTACGATCTTGCGCTGCGTGAGAATTTCGCGGGTTTTGGCGTCGACCGCCGTTTCCGACACATTCCCGCGTGCCAAAAGCTTCTTTTGGCGGTCCAACTCGGACTCAGCGATCTCAAGGGCGCGGCGTTCGATTTTCAGAATCTCGCGGGTGTTCATCTCAGAAGCGCCGAACTCCCGGATTCGCGCTTCGCTGGCCCGAATGTTGGCTTCCGCCTGAGCGACGTTGAGTTTGAAGTTCGCGGGCGAAATGCGAATGATCTCTGTGCCCGCGGGCAAGATCGCGCCTTTCTGTAGTCCTGGATGGACAAATTCAACCTCGCCGCTGACCTGGCTGGCGGCGGACCATTTTTTACCGGGCGTCACCGCGCCGAAACCGGTAATGCGCGGCACAACGCTGGTCTCGCGCACCTCGACGACACGCACCGCCCGCGCCAACTCGCTCGCCGGCTTAGTAACCGGCGGCTGCTTGCGTGAAATCACGAGCGCCAATACCGCCGCCGCGATTACGATCGGCGGTATGATCAGCAGTTTCCGCTTTAGCTCAGCCATGCCATTTGTCTCCGGTTCGATGATGCCCGAAGCTTAGCCCAACACACACGGAGATGCGAGGATCGAGCTTGTGACTAATGTCACCGAAGCCGAGCCGCCACATTTGACGAGAATACGTGCGGAAACCTTGTTTCCGGCGCCTTTGAGTATTATGTAACCGGCAGTCAGCGGGAGTTCTTTAACCGTTTTTGCGAGGTGAAACGACATGCGTAAATACTTACACATCAACTTGGCCGACCAGAGTGTGAAATCGGAAGATTTAAGTGGTGAGGCTTTGGCCCGCGCCGGACGCTATTTGATCGCCAAAACGCTGACTGACAAAAATTTGGCGGGCATCGACCCATTGTCGCCGGAAAACCCATTGATCTTCTCGGCCGGGCCGTTTGCCGGCACCAATTTTTCCAACGCCAACCGTATTAGTGTCGGCTGCAAGAGTCCGCTGACCGGCGGCATCAAAGAATCCAACGCCGGCGGCAACTTCGCCTTCGCCATGGGACAGCTGGAGATCGCCGGCTTTACGCTCGAGGGCGCGTCCGACGACTGGGTGGTGATCCGCATCCCCAAGGAAGGCGACATCACGTTCGAGCCCGCCGATGAGTACTTGGGGCTAGGGTTGTTCGATACCGCTGAAAAGTTGTACGAGAAATACGGCACGAAAGTCTGCCTCAGCATTTGTTCGCCGGTGGGCGAATATGGCGGGCTGATCGGCGGCATCGCGTTTTCCGATCCCGAAGGCCGCCCGGTGCGGATTTCGGCGCGCGGCGGCGTCGGCGCCGTCATGGGATCGAAGAAGGTCAAGGCGATCATCGCCGACCAGGTCAAGATGCCGACCTTCCACGACCGCAAAAGCCTGATGGGCAAAATCCGCAAATACACGCAGATGCTGGGCGAAGACCCGGCGGTCGAGAACATGAGCCTGCGCGGCACCGCCATGGTCGCCGATATCACCAATCTGACGGGCGGCCTGCCGGTGAATAATTTCAGCGTCGGGCGACTGGTCGACACCGACGTCGAGACCATGAAGATGGGTGGTGATTTCATCCGCGAGCAAAACCTGGAGCGCGGTGGCGACACCACCCACGCCTGCATGCCCGGCTGCATGATTCAGTGCTCGAACATATATGTCGATAAAGACGGCAAAGAGATCGTCTCGCCGCTGGAATACGAGACCATCGGTCTGCTCGGCACCAATTGCGGCCTGAAAGAACCCGACGAACTGGCCTACCTCAACGCCACCGCCAACGATCTTGGCATCGACACGATTGAAGTCGGTGCGCTGTTGGCGGTGATGATGGAGTGCGGCGAGGGCGAATTCGGCGATGTGGACTTCATGGCGGCTGCGCTGGAAGACATCCGCCAGGGCAGCGAGCGCGGCAAGCTGCTGGCCCAAGGCACGGCGCGCGTCGGCGAACACTATGGCGCCAAGCGCGTCCCGGTGATCAAAAAACAAGCCATCAGCGCCTACGACCCGCGCGTTGTCGAAGTGACCGGCATTTCCATGATGACCACCGCCCAAGGCGCGGATCACACGACAGGCAACCTGCCCGCTTACACGGGTCGCGATGACAACGTCGAAGAACTGGTGGAGCTGAGCATGGATGCGCAAGTGAACTGCGCGGCGGGTGACTCGTTAGGGCTATGCGTGTTTGGGCGAAGCGTCACCAACGTCAACCACCCGATGATCGTCGAAGCTTTAAACGACGCGCTCGGCACCAATTTGGGTAACGACTTCCTGCGCCAACTGGGCCGCGAAACGCTGGCGCTCGAAGACCGCTTCAACGAAGACGCCGGCTTCAACGAAGCCGACGACGAATTGCCGGCGTTCTTCTACGACGAAGCCCTGCCGCCGACCAACAACCAGGCGCGCCACCACGCAGCTGAAGTCAACCGCCTAAAGGAAGCCTGGCTGGCCCGACCGGAGGCTTGATTCTTAAGCCCCCGCGCATTGACACACCGGGTCCGCGAACGTATCTCTTGCACGCGCCAAAACCTGCCGGTTCGCGGATGATCCCAGGATATCCCTAGCCGGCTGCAAATCCCGCAAATCTCGGCGCGACGTGAGTGAGAATTCATGCTCCAAGCCATCGCCAAATCGCTGTTCGGCAGTGCCAACGATCGATACATCAAAAAGCTGCAACCCGTCGTCGATGCGGTCAATGCGCTGGAACCCGAAATCGAGGCTCTCGACGACGATACGCTGAAGGCGCGCACACCCTGGCTGCGCGAGCGCTTGGCGAACGGCGAAACCCTGGACGACGTGATTGCCGATGCCTTCGCCACGGTGCGCGAAGCGGGCAAGCGCACGCTGGGCCAGCGGCATTTCGATGTACAGTTGATGGGCGGCTTGATTTTGCACAAAGGCCAAATCGCCGAAATGAAAACCGGTGAAGGCAAAACCCTGGTGGCCACGCTAGCGGTTTATCTGAACGCGCTTGAAGGCAAGGGCGTGCATGTGGTGACGGTCAACGATTACCTGGCACAGCGCGATTCCGAATGGATGGGCCAGGTTTATAAATTTCTCGGGCTTACGGTGGGCTGCATCGTGCATGGCCTGGACGACGACGGACGGCGCGAGCAATACGCATGCGACGTCACCTACGCCACCAACAACGAGCTCGGCTTCGATTATCTGCGCGACAACATGAAGTTCGCGTTGGAGGAAATGGTACAGCGCGAGTTTAACTTCGGCATCGTTGATGAGGTTGATTCCATCCTCATCGATGAAGCGCGCACGCCCTTGATCATCTCCGGCCCGACGGAAGACGTTTCCGATCTCTACAGGTCCATTGATCTGCTGATCCCGAAGCTGGCACCTGAGGATTTCGAGAAAGACGAAAAATCCCGCGCTGTGAGCTTCACCGAACAGGGCAACGAAACCATTGAAAACTTGTTGCGCGAAGCCGAGTTGCTGACGGAAGGCACACTCTACGATATCCAGAACGTCTCGCTGGTGCACCACGCCAACCAGGCGCTACGCGCCCATACGATGTTCGAACTCGACACCGATTACATCGTCAAAGACAATCAGGTCATCATCATTGATGAATTCACCGGTCGCATGATGGAAGGCCGGCGTTATTCGGAAGGGCTGCATCAGGCGTTGGAGGCCAAAGAACGCGTCCAAATTCAAAACGAAAACCAGACCCTCGCCTCGATCACCTTCCAGAACTATTTCCGGCTTTATCCGAAGCTCTCCGGCATGACCGGCACGGCCATGACAGAAGCCGGCGAATTTGGCGAGATTTACAAACTCGAAGTGGTCGAAGTGCCGACCAACGTTGATACCGTGCGCGAAGATATGGACGATGAGGTCTACCGCACGGCCGAGGAAAAATACGAGGCCATCGTCGAACAGGTCGCCGATTGCCATGCGCGCAAGCAGCCGATTTTGGTCGGTACCGTCAGCATCGAGAAATCCGAATCCATATCCGAGATGCTGAAAAAGAAGGACGTCCCCCACAACGTCCTCAACGCCCGCCATCACGAGCAAGAAGCCCTGATTGTCGCCCGTGCCGGCGAGCCGGGTGCTGTCACCATCGCCACCAACATGGCCGGCCGCGGCACCGATATTCAGCTTGGCGGCAACCTGGACATGCGCATTAAAAACGAGGTCTCCGACGAGCCCAGTTCCGACGGCTATGAGAAGGCCGCCGCCCAAATTGCCGAGGAGATCGCCGCCAACCGCGAGGTGGTGATTGCCGCCGGCGGGCTCTACATGCTGGGCACCGAGCGCCACGAGAGCCGCCGCGTCGATAATCAGTTGCGTGGCCGCGCCGGTCGTCAGGGTGATCTGGGCGGGTCCAAGTTCTATCTATCGCTGCAAGATGACCTGATGCGCATTTTCGGCTCTGAACGTATCGACGGCATGCTACAAAAGCTGGGCCTGGAAGACGGCGAAGCGATTGTTCATCCGTGGGTCAACAAGGCTCTGGAGAAGGCGCAGCAAAAGGTTGAAGCGCGCAACTTCGAAATCCGTAAGAACCTGCTCAAGTTCGATGATGTCATGAACGACCAGCGCAAAGTCATCTACGAACAGCGCAAAGAGCTGATGTCCACCGAAGACGTTACCGAAGAAATCGCCTCCATGCGCGAAGAAGTCGTCGAAAACATGGTCGCTGCCGCCATCCCCGAAAAAGCCTACGCCGAGCAGTGGGACGTGGATGGCCTGCACGAAGAGACCCTGCGTATCTTGAACATGGACCTGCCGGTACACGATTGGGCCAAGGAAGAAGGCATTGCGGACGCAGAAATCCGCCATCGGTTGCTCGACGCCATCAACCGGAAAATGGCCGAGAAAGCCGCCAATTATGGCCCCGAAGTCATGCGCGGCGTTGAGAAAAGCTTGCTTCTGCAACTGCTCGATCAGCTTTGGAAAGAGCATCTTCTGACCCTCGACCACCTGCGTCAGGGCATTGGGCTGCGAGCTTATGCGCAGCGCGACCCATTGAACGAATACAAGCACGAAGCGTTCGAGTTGTTCGAGGAAATGCTGGATTCGCTGCGTGAGCGCGTGACGCAAGTGTTGGCCCAGGTTGAGCTGCAGATGTACGACCCGGAAAACGAAGACGTTTTCGGGCGTGGTGAGCAAGAGATGTTTGAAAGCCACGAAGACCCTGCCTTCGCCGGCATGCAAGAAGAGGCCGAAAGCGGCCAGGATGCTTTCGCCGCGGTCCCGCTGAACAGACGCAAAGCCTCCGACGATGTCGACCCGGAAGATCCCAACACCTGGGGACGCGTGTCGCGCAACGCCGCCTGCCCTTGCGGATCGGGCAAAAAGTACAAACGCTGCCACGGGGCGGTAAGCTAACTCGCTTCCCGCACTCCGCGCGTCACTCGGCAAGGTTCCCCAGGGATCCGTCGATACCTGCACACTCTGACGACAAGATAACGGCCGGTTCCGTTCGATTTGCCATGTATAACAATACTCTTGATTCGTGTGTTGTCTTTTTTTATACTCCTATTAGTTTGATTGTAATGAACTTCAGCGTAGGTAGTTGCGGAAATGCAGGCACTCATCGACCAATTGACTGTTCACGAATGGGGCGTGGTCCTATTTACCTTGGTCTCGGCTGTTGTCGCCGTCACCGTTGTCAAATCGTTCCGGAACTCAATTATTAGCGAAATCAGCGAAGCGAAGGAGGCCGTTGAACGCGAGAACCGAAAGCTCCTCGCTGAAGTTTCAAATAACTTGAGCCCACGCATTGTCCACTGTGCGACGGAAGCCGCGGTGTCCGGCGAAGCCGCACGGATGATCAGCGAAGTTATCGAGAGCAAACGCGCGAGCGATATGGATGGCACCGGCAGGCCAGAAGAAGACAGTTTGAACGACAAAAAGCCGGAGACAGAAGAGCCGCCGTTTGTGACGTTCTACGGTGCTGCAGACCTCGCCCGCCCTGCGTCAGATGACTGCAGACCCGAAGATTGGATACAGTTCCGGGAATTCGACAAAGCCCTGACTCAGGCGAATGAGGTCGGTGTCCGCTTGCGACGCCATATCAATCTGTTCACGCACGGCGAGTTACAGAAACGCACAGCGGAAGCCCGCGAGCAGTATCTCAGATGGCTCTGTGAGCGCTACGAATACATCATGGACAATCCCCGCTTCGAAATGGTGGACAATCCAAGAGTTCCGCAATGGGGGGCGAGTTTCTCGTCCGTCATAACGCCCGGTGCCATTTTGGAGGTTAAAGCGAACGGCATGTCCGGGATCGCGATCTATCATGAAAACATCAGTCGAAATATCCGTGAAAATCTCAGGCAAGCTCGGTCCATGGCTAACCAAGATCGGGTCAATGTGTTTCGCTCGAACGACCCAGGGTCGTTGAACAAACTGATAACCATCATCCGGGAGTCCGCCGAAGCCGCGGAAATCGAGTTGGCTCGCGTTGTTCAAGCGGGCACGCACTTGGGGGCAAGGTTGCGCAATGAAGGGCTTCTGGCGTGAATGGAAACCTGTCACAGATTGTCGTTCAACTTTTGATCGGCTTCCTGCCTGCCGCCGTTTTGTTGTTTTCCATGCGATTGAACTATCTAAAACAAAGTTATTCGTACCGCGATGATGGTTTCAGCAGCGTCGGCGCAGCCCTGACCGAAAGTGCCAAATTAAAGCTCGTCGTGACGGCAGGGTTCTTGTTCTTTCAGTCCCTGGTCTTGATCATTTACGCGCCGCCCTCGTTCATTTTCGTTTTCGTCCTCGCCATCATTATGATCAACGTTGCGGCCATGGTTTGTATGGCGACCAACTATCAGATGGCGGACCACCTCATTGCTCAGATTCGCAAAAGCCGCACCCTTGGCAACAAGGCGGTGATTGATCAGGAAGTCTCTAAGTATCTTTCCAAGCCCATTTTCGATACCGACCACCTTCTTCGAAAGACGAAATTCGAGCCACGTAACGGACGCTTCACCAACAAGAAGATCTTGCTCATGTCCCTTGGTATGGGTGTCCTGATCTGCTTTCCGTTTCTGGGCATCTCCTGGATTTTCATCGGGTATCCAAAATTCGGCGCCGCATTCATCGCATTGTCGGGCTTTGAAGATTTCGGTTTTCGTCTCGTGGATTCCGTTTTGATATTCGCATTGGCAAATTATGGGCTCGGCGGCGAATGTGTGGGGCTATCCGTTTGCTCTCCGTCGGTCCAATCTTTCATCGACCTGACCAGCAGTACATCTTATCGGATCCTGCTTTTCGTGTATTTCTTCTTCATATCCTTTCCGATCATTCGCTTCATTTCGTCCCTGCGGGAATACGATGCATTATTGCAGGAAAAGAATACGACCGATCTCGGCCTTGAGACGGACGTCGTCCAAAATATCGGCTACATCGTCAGCATTCTGGGCAGCCTTCTGATTTCGTTGTTGCTGGTCAAAGTGCCGGTCGGTGAGATCGGCGTCTTCAGCGGTATCGTTGCGGCTGGCGTGTCGTTGGCACTACGCGATACGCTGGGCAATCTCATGGCCGGTGCTTTGTTGATTTGGGATGGCTCACTCAAGAAAGGCGATGTCATCACCATTCCGCAAACCGACACCAACGATACCGGCAGCACCTATGGAATCATCCGCGAGATGAAGATGCGTTATACTGTGGTCGAAGACAGGAACACCGTGCGCCGCTTGATCCCAAATTCACTTCTGGTAACTGACCCAATTGAAAGCTGGACGCACGATGATACCCGTGTCCGGCTGAGCCTGAATATCGGTGTTGCCTACGGTACCGAACTCGCAAAAGCCAAGCAGATCATGGAATCCGTCTGTTACGACGTGCGACGCATACTTACCGACAAAACGCCGCAAGCCCTTGTCGTCAATTTCGGCGAGAACTCCATTGATTTCAGCCTTCGGTTCTGGCTCCGCGACACCAGTGATGGGATTCGACCGGTGATTTCCGAGGTGCTGATGAACATCAGCCAACGCTTCGAAGAGGAAGGCATCGAGATTCCATTCCCGCAACGTTCCGTTTGGATCAGAGAGAATAAACCTTTGAAAACAGCATCGCGGACCGTGCCACACGACACTGATTCATCGGATTCCTAATGCCACACCAAATTGTCCAGTACCTACTGACTTTTTCGTTCTCAACCGGCGCCGCAATCTATTACTCTGTTTTCTGGGACAATATTTCATACACCTACATGTTCGTGTTGCTGGTCTCGGTGATCAATCTCGCGTTTATTTCGTCATCCTTGCTGACGATTGAAAACGAAATTCATTTGTTTTTGCGATTTAAGACCTCCTATCGAGGCGATATTGATGCGGTTCTGCGCCGGCTCATCGAGGGTCTGCATCGGCCAAGCGTATCCAAGATATCGACGCCCCTTGAGCTGGTTCAAAAAATCGGCACGGAAATTCGCATCGCATGTGAAATTTCGACCCCAACCACCGGTATAACATTCGTAGGCGCCGTATCACTGCAAACCCCCGACGAAGGGTCGAAATTGGAGCCGGTTCAGGTCGATGAAGGCGAAGATCAACAATCGCCATTCCAGATATACCAAGGCGCACTCGAGGAAGCGACAAGTCGCCGCGTGTTTACGCAAAGGTTCGTCAATCTGCCAACTTCGGATGAGCTGAAAGCAAGAAGTCACTCTGTATCGACTGATTACATGAGATGGCTGAAAAACCAGATCAGTCAAATCAGCAGGAACGAGCAAAACTTTCTTGTCGATACGCCAAGGGCGCCGAAATGGGGTGTGGCTGGTGCACGGATCATTCTCAATGAAAGCATGTTCGACATAACTCACAAAAACGGCATGTCCCTGCATTTGCGTGATCAACGAATTGCTGAAATGCAGACTCAAAAAATCCGCACAGCGGCGCTTTCAGGTTCACCAAAAAACGTCACGGTCTATTGCAAAGAAAAGGATATCGGGGAGGCGACATTTCCTGGCACTAATATTGTCGATATCGAGGCCATGAACCTACGCTTCGAGGCTTTGAAGAAGGCGATGACCTAACTCGAAACTTCGACACCCGTTCATTTTTTTCCGTGCTGCGTTTCTACAGGTGAAAACACGCGGCTGCCGTCTTGCCCTTTCCCTCGCGATTGAGCATTTTGCATGAATACCGATTTGCGCAGGGGAGCGACTTATGGATTTCATGTTGAGCGAAGAACAACGCGCCATCGAAGACGGCATCGGGCAGGTCATGTCCGATTTCGGCGACGACTATTGGCTTGAAAAAGACAAGCTTGGCGGTTTCCCGGAAGAATTCTACCGCGCCATGGCGGAAGGCGGCTGGCTTGGGGTGAGCTTCCCCGAAGAGGTTGGCGGTGCCAATTTGGGTATTGTGTCGGCAGCCGTGATGATGCGCGCTATCGCGAGTTCATCGGGCGGCATGGCGGCGGCAAGCGCCATTCACATGAACGTTTTCGGGCCGAAATCCATCGCCGTGTTTGGCACGGACGAACAAAAGCAACGCTGGTTGCCGCCGATCATCAAAGGTGAGCAGAAAAGCGCCTTTGGCGTGACGGAACCCAATGCCGGGTTGGACACCGGCTCCATCACCACCCGCGCCGAGAAAGACAGCAACGGCGACTATGTGATTAATGGTCGCAAGGTCTGGACCTCGACGGCGCAAGTCGCGGATAAGATTTTACTGCTCGCACGGACCACACCGAAAGAAGATTGCGAGCGCGGCATTGACGGGTTGTCGCTGTTTTATGCGGACCTCGACCGCTCTGCCTGCGACGTGCGGGAGATCGACAAAATGGGCCGCAAAGCCGTCGATTCGAACGAAGTCTTTATCGATAATCTGAAAGTTTCGAAAGACGACCTGATCGGCGAAGAGGGCAAAGGGTTCCGCTATATCCTCTACTCCATGAACCCCGAGCGCATTCTGATCGGCTCGGAAGCCGTCGGCATTGGTCAAGAAGCACTTCGTCGGGCGTCTGAATACGCCAAAGAGCGCGTCGTATTTGGCCGCCCCATCGGCCAAAACCAGGGTATCCAGCATCCATTGGCTGAAAGCTGGGCGCAGTTGGAAGCCGCGTGGCTGTTGTGTTTGAAGGCCGCCAGCCTCTATGACGCCGGCGAGCCCTGCGGCGCGGAGGCCAATGCCGCCAAGTATCTCGGCTCGGAATCGGGCTTTACGGCCTGTGAACGCGCCGTGTTGGCGCATGGCGGCATGGGCTATGCCAAAGAATTTCATGTGGAACGCCTGATGCGTGAAGTGATGATCAACCGCATCGCGCCCGTAAGCCAGCAGCTGGTTCTCAATTTCCTGGCAGAGCGGGTGCTAGGGCTGCCGAAATCCTATTGAGGTCTTATCTCGGGTTTGCGGGGTGCGGGTTTTCGGGCCTAAAATGACGCCATGGAGGATTTATCCGACACCGAGCGTTACGCACCATTCGAATGGACACGCGTCGAGCTGACTCCACAGCGAAGCTCGGCGTTGGCCGCTGTCGCCGCGCACTGGGAGAAAAGTCGAGAAGGCCGTGCGACATCAAAATGGAGCACCGCCGAATTGGAGTGCTTGCCCTCAAAACTGCTTTCGTTTTGCACCGTCGCTGATACCGGCAATGGGGAGCCGCCTTTTCTGTATCGCTTTTTCGGCACCGGCCTCGCGAACATGCATACCTTCGAGCTTAGCAGAAAGACGACTGATTCCATCGAACCCGAAGGGTTTCGACATCTCTGTGTCGATCAGAACTTGATGGTCATCAACGAACAGAAACCATTAACATTCATGACCAAGGTGCCAACCAAGCAGCCGGAGCTGTATCGCAATCATCTTATCCTCCGCCTGCCTTATTCCGACGATGAAAACCACATTTCACAGATCATGACCATCGAAGAAACCGAGGACGCGCCACGCGACACCTGGGAACTGTTTAGGACCGAATGAGTTCGATTTCCCCATCTTCGACTTCCCTAAATTCGACTTCCCAGGATTCGATTTACCAAGGTTCATTGTCGCGGGCGCGCCACGTCCTCAAAGACGTTTTCGGCTACGACGAGTTCCGCTTCGGCCAAGAACCCGTGATCGCAGCCCTGCTTGCCGGCGAACACGCCTTGGCCGTGATGCCAACAGGCGCCGGCAAGTCGCTTTGTTATCAAATTCCGGCCCTGGTGTTCGAGGGCCTAACGGTTGTCGTATCGCCTCTGGTCGCATTGATGACCGACCAGGTGGCGGCGCTAAAGCTGGCAGGAGTCGAAGCAGAAACCATTAACTCGTCGCGCGCCTATGAAGACAATGCCGACAGTTGGCGGCGCGTGGCTGGTGGCCAAACCCGTATCCTCTACATCGCGCCGGAGCGCCTGATGACAGGGCGGATGCTCTCGGCATTAAAACGCCTACCGATGAAACTCATCGCCGTTGATGAAGCCCACTGTATCTCGCGTTGGGGGCCGGCTTTCCGCCCCGACTACGAAGCGCTTCGAGAATTAGGAGAACACTTTCCGGGCGTGCCGATAGCCGCCATGACCGCCACCGCCGATGCCGCGACGCGTGAAGACATCACCGCCAAATTGTTCGGCGGACGCGGCCAAAGCGTCGTCACGGGGTTCGACCGCCCCAACATCCAACTCGGCGTCGAGATGCGCGCCAACGGCAAGCAACAACTGCTGAGTTTTCTCAAAGATCACGAAGACGAAAACGGCATCGTCTATTGCCTATCGCGCAAGAAAACCGAGGAGACTGCGGCGTATCTCCGGGCTGAGGGCATCCGTGCCCTTCCCTATCACGCTGGCATGAACGACCTAGACCGCACCAACCACCAAGGCGCTTTCATGACAGAGGCCGGCACGGTCATCGTCGCCACCATTGCATTTGGCATGGGTATCGATAAGCCCGACGTGCGGTTCGTTTTCCACGCAGACCTGCCAGGCACCATGGAGGCCTACTACCAGGAAATCGGTCGCGCCGGGCGCGACGGCCTGCCCGCGGTTGCGCATATGCTTTATGGGCTCGATGATATCCGCATGCGGCGCATGTTCATCGATCAAGAGGATTCTGCCGACGACCACAAGCGCCGCGAACACAAACGCCTCGACACCCTGATCGCCTTCTGCGAGGCCCCATCTTGCCGCCGCCAAATGCTGCTCGACTATTTCGGCGAAACAACGCAACCCTGCGGCAACTGCGACCTCTGCACCAATCCGCCGGACCTGACCGATGGTTCGGACGCCGGACGCTTGGTGCTGGGCGTGGTGAACGACACAGGCCAACGCTTCGGCGCAGTGCATCTGATTGATGTCTTGCGCGGCGGCGACACCGAGCGCATTCGATCATTTGGACATGACCGGCTTGCCGGTTACGGCGCCGGCAAGGATATGGATAAAAACGCGTGGCGCTCGATGATCCGCCAAATGGTCGCTGCCGGTTTTCTGCAACTCGACGTCAAGGGGTTTGGCGGGCTGAGCATCACCGAGAAAGGCGCGGCACTCGGACACGGCGATGAAGAGTTCCGCTACCGCGCCGATACTGTGCATCGTCAAAGTGCTGCAAAATCTCGCAAGAAAACGCCAGCCGCCGCCTCGGATCTATCGACAGCGGATACGGATCTGTTCAGCGTCCTGAAAGCGCACCGGCTTGCATTGGCCAAGAAAAAAGGCGTCCCGGCCTATGCCGTTTTTCCGGATAAAACCCTGGCCGAGATGGCCCGGCACCGACCCGCAACCACCGTTGCATTTGCGGAAATCCACGGCGTCGGGCAGGCGAAGTTGGAAAAATTCGCCGATAGCTTTTTGGACGTGATTTCGACATTCACCGAAACCGAATAACACGAGGCAGCCCATGCTCGACAATCTGGTCATTCTCATCACCAACGCCGAACACTTCGTCGGCCCCTGCTCCGCCGATGTGCTGGCCGGTCATGGCGCGAACGTCATCTGCCATGATGTAACGTTCAGTGACGCTGCCGCACGCGATGCCTTTGTCGCCGCACACCCTAGCGTCGTCGCCGCAGAGGCCACCGAACCGGAAGCGCTCGCAGCCGAGGTCATCGCGGCATACGGGCGGATCGATGTGTTGATCTGCAACGATGCTTATCCCGCCGTCCGTGCGCCGGTCGATGAAGCCGAAGCTGCGGAGATGGATCGCGCTCTCCAGTCGTTGGTTGTTTGGCCGTTCCGGCTGATCAGCGCCGTGGTGCCAGCCATGAAGGAACGCGGCGCGGGCAAGATTTTGATGATCACCTCGGCCGCCCCCATTCGCGGCCTCGCCAACTATTCCATGTACGCCACCGCGCGCGGTGCCGGCAACGCCATGGTCAAATCGCTATCGCTGGAACTGGCGCCGCACAACATCCAGGTCAACGCCATCGCGCCGAACTACATCGAAAACCCCACCTACTTCCCGCCCGAGTTGCTGGCCAACGAAAAAGCCATGACCAAGATGCTTTCCAACATCCCAGCCAAGCGCTTGGGCAAGCCCGAAGAAGTGGCGGAAACCATCGCGTTCTTCGCATCGAACCGCTGCGGCTTCATCACCGGCCATGTGGTGCCGATAGCCG
>JABIPG010000183.1 GCA_018698795.1 Rhodospirillaceae bacterium | reverse complement strand
CACCAAACGAATACGTAAATCTTGTGAAATCGTCATCGCCCAACCTCCCTTGCCATCCATTACGCAAAGGAATCACGAATAGTCTTAAAAAGGAATCAATCAATTGAACTTTCGACTCAATTAAGATCGGAAATGCTCTAGCGCTTTCATGACATTGCTCAGGTCGAGCGATCCTTCGAGTTGGTATGTCGACATGATTGCCTCCACGGTGGTTTCCATAAAAACGTTATGAACGAGGGAAGTGGCCAATCCATGGAGGAAATAAGGCCATTTTGGGGCAAATACCGGTTATTTAACGCGGAGTTCCGCAATCGTCTCGGTGCGTGCTCGCCAACGTAACGCTTTGGTGCAGTTGTAGGCTTGCGGCGCAGAGATAATGACTTCGTAACGGCCGGGGTGCATCGGCGCCAACATACGGAAGGTAATGTTTTTTCGGCGCTGTTGACCGCTGGAAGAGAAAACGCACTTGCCGCCCGGTAAGCGCTCAACGCGTTTGTCGCGCCTAAATGCATAGCCGATAACGATTTGGTTCGAACATTTCGGGCACCAACCAGACGAGTCCGAATGAAAACCCAATTCTATGGTCACTGGAGAGCCGGCTCTCACGGCGACCGGGTTATCCCGGCCGCCGCGGAGACCATTAAGTAGAACCTTATTGATGGTTGCATGTCCGACGCGTTGCGCGCGGGCGGAGGCGATCTCATCGCTGCTTCCCAACGAAGGCAGGAAAACAACGAAACCCAGGATCAAACCAAAAACCGCACCGCACTTGCGCCAAAAATAGTCGGACATGAGTCCTCCCTGGTTCCTGACCATCCTCGTAGCCGGAGAATCGGGATGACGTCAAATTTCTTCAGTCAGTTTGACTGGCATCTCATAACTTATTGAAATTGCACGTGTAAATAGTTGGCCTTGACAGCTGCCACTGTTGTTGCCGCCGGCTACTCCAGCGCAATCAGCTAGAATCGGCACTCCACTATCAGCTAACGGTGATTTTAACGCCGCTCAGGCCATCAACGCCACCAACCAGAACGTCACCCTTGGCCACCGGGCCGACACCAGCCGGTGTGCCTGTATAAATCAGGTCGCCTGAGCGCAAGGTAAACAGGCCCGACAGATAGGCGATGGTTTCGGGGATGTTCCAGATTAACTGGTTGAGATCACCATCTTGACGCACGTCGCCATTGATCTCCAGCCACACTCGGCCCTGATCCAGATGTCCGGTGTCGCTGGCGGCATGCAGACGGCCGATCGGGGCAGAGTGATCGAAGGCTTTGCCCACGTCCCAGGGGCGGCCCATTTTTTTTGCTTCGCCTTGAAGGTCGCGCCGCGTCATATCGATGCCTACGCCATAGCCCCAGACATGGTCGAGCGCCTTGTCCTCGGCGATGTTTGCACCGCCTTCGGACAATGCCACCACCAGCTCTATCTCGTGGTGGACATCCTGCGACTGTACGGGATAAGGAAAATCGCCACCGCCATCCAAATCCGAGGCCGCCACAAGGTTCTCCGGCGCCTTGGCAAAAAAGAACGGTGGCTCGCGGTCCGGGTCGTGGCCCATTTCGCGCGCGTGAGCGGCATAGTTGCGGCCAACACAATAGACGCGGTTGACCGGAAACAGATCATCGCTGCCGGCGATGGCGACAGCCGGAATAGCGGGCGGTGATATCACATAGGCCATGAGCGGAACTCCTTATTCTCGGTCGCTTGTATAGCCATTGTGCGGCGTCGCGCCAAGCCTGGGTTGCAGCGTCAAGTGATCGCGTTATGATGCCGCAAATGACCACCAACCCTGAGGCAATGCCATGGCGCTCAAAACACCTTACCTCATGTTTCTCGGCGATGCGCCGGACCAACTCGCGGCGAAAACCGCCGCCGGTGTGGTGCATTGGCGGCCCGACATTTGCCTCGGCCAATTGCGGCTGGATGGCTGCAATGCCGATTTGGGTATTCCTGACATGACACTGGAAGCCGCCTTCGAAGCCGGCGCGAGAACGATCATTGTCGGCGTTGCCAACCGAGGCGGCGTTATGGGCCAAACATGGATCGATGTGTTGGTGCGGGCATTGGAGTTCGGGTTCGATATCTCAAGTGGGCTGCATAGCAAGCTTGGCGATGTGACGGCCATTGCCGAAGCGGCGGCGAAGCATGGTCGACAATTGACTGATGCGCGCCACCCGACCCGCGGCTTTGATGTGGCCAATGGCAAAAAACGTACGGGCAAGCGCTTGTTGCCGGTGGGGACCGATTGTTCGGTGGGCAAGATGTACACCGCCCTTGCCATGGAGCGCGAAATGCAAGCGCGCGGTATGAGGGCGACGTTTCGGGCGACGGGGCAAACCGGCATCTTCATCGCCGGCGATGGCGTGTCGGTGGATGCGGTGGTGGCGGACTTCATCTCCGGTGCTACAGAGTGGCTGGCGCCCGAGAACGAGCCGGACCACTGGGATCTGATCGAGGGCCAGGGATCGTTGTTTCATGCTTCCTATGCCGGTGTCAGTTTGGGGTTGTTGCATGGCGCGCAAGCCGATGCGCTGGTGCTTTGCCATGAGCCGACCCGCACACATATGCGGGGCCTGCCCGACTATCCCTTGCCCGGGATCGGCGAATGCATTGCCGCCAACGAAGCCGCGGCTAGGCTGACCAATCCGGCGGCAAGTTGCATCGGCATCGCTGTCAACACCCACAATATGCCCAACGGCGAGGCTGAGGCCTATTTAGCGGCGTTGGAAGATGAGCACGGCTTGCCGGCCGTCGACCCCGTCGCCACCGGCGTTGGTAAACTGGTTGATGCGTTACCATGAGGACAGTTGCCGTTCGCGCTGAAACATGGCCGCTAGCGAAACCCTTCACTATATCGCGCGGCACCAAGACCGAAGCCCAGGTGCTGGTGGTTGAGATCAGCGAAGGGGCGCATGTGGGCGTGGGCGAGTGTGTGCCGTACCCGCGTTATGGCGAGACCTTAAGCGACGTGCAGAGTAACATACGAAACATCACAGCTGCCATCGAGAGCGGCATGGACCGCCTCGGCCTTTGGCACCTAACGGTTCCAGGTGCGGCGCGCAACGCCATTGATGCAGCGCTTTGGGACCTGCAAGCAAAGGCAGAGGGCGGGCCCGTGTGGCAATTGGCGGGGGTACCGGAACCCATGCCCGCCCTGACCGCGCAGACCATCAGCTTGGGCTCGGCCGAAGATATGGCTTCGGCGGCGGGTGAATTGGCGTCCGCACCTTTGATCA
This sequence comes from Rhodospirillaceae bacterium, assembly GCA_018698795.1. Lineage (GTDB taxonomy): Bacteria > Pseudomonadota > Alphaproteobacteria > Rhodospirillales > Casp-alpha2 > TMED8. The sequence continues at coordinate 10,934 of JABIPG010000183.1, read as the reverse complement.
AAGTGAAACTGGATGGTGAAGACGTCGTCCGGCGTATGCAGGCTGTTCGCGATGCTGCGCCGCAAGCGCGGCTCATCGCCGATGCCAACGAGGCATGGGATTTTGGCCTTTTGCAAGATGTTGCGCCCGCACTGGCGGAAATGGGCATCGAGATGATCGAGCAACCGCTGCCGGCGGGTTCCGATGATGGCCTTGCGGCATACGATCCTCCGGTGCTGCTCTGTGCTGACGAATCCTGTCACACCAGTGACGACCTCGCGGTGCTCAAGGGCAAGTACGGCATGGTCAATATCAAGCTCGATAAGACGGGCGGACTTACAGAGGCGCTTAACTTGGCGCGTGGCGCCGAGGCGGCCGGCTTCAAGATGATGATCGGCTGCATGGTCGGGACGTCGTTGGCCATGGCGCCGGCGATGATGCTGGCGTCATATGCCGAATACGTCGACCTGGACGGGCCGTTGCTGCTCAAGAATGATCGCGAGCCCGGACTGGTATTTGAAAACGGCATCGTGCAGCCGCCAAGACGTGAGCTTTGGGGCTAGCGGGCACCACCCTTTTTCAAGATTGCGATGATCTTGGCATAACCCTGACGTTTCGCATGGGTCAACGGCGAGATGCCGTCCGCATCGGAGATGTCCACATCAGCCCCGGCACCAACCAGTAAGCGGACGATTTCGGTGTGCGCCGCGCCGCCGTCTCCGAGAATGATCGCCTCCAGCAGCGCCGTCCAACCCAGGCTGTTCACATAGTCAATGTCTGTCTTGGTGGTCAGCAGCAGACGCACGGTTTCCACATGGCCGTGATGTGCGGCCGGAATGAGCGCTGTGCCGCCATACCGATTGACGCTGGCGAGATCAGCACCGGCGGCGAGCGTCATGCGCAGGATCTCCAACCGCCCTTCGGCTCCGGCGTACAGATACGGGCTGTCTTGGATTTGATCCATGGCGTTGACGTCGGCACCGGCCTCAATCAGCAACCGAGCGGCTTCAATCGCATTGGCATGCGTGGCGGCGAGCAACGCTGTGCGGCCCTGCGCATCGCGTGCTTCGATCTCGGCACCGCTGCTGATCATTTGGTTGACGGCGGCCATGTCGTTCGCGGCGGCAGCGGCAATGATCGGCGCTTCGGCTGCACGAACGGCGTTCGCCACTAGAACTAGCCATAAACACAGCGTGGCATAAATGGCTATCCGCATAGCGAGGGGGCTCCGCCATCAGATGCCGCGTCGCCATGCACCATACGCGCGATACCGGCCCAATAGGCGGCTGCTTCGCACATGGGGCAAGGGTGCGACGATGAATAGAGGATGGCGCCGCTCAGATCCCGCTCGCCCAGACGTCGGGCAGCATCACGGATGGCTTCTATCTCGGCGTGTGCGGTGGGGTCCGTATTGACAATAACTCGGCTCGGTGACTGGCCGATGATTTCACCATCTCGGACGACGATGGCGCCATAGGCTTGGTCGCCCGTGCGCCTAGCCTCGCTGCGCATATCGAAAGCACGTTTGATGAAGGCTTGGGTGGAGGCCGGCACCGGTTGAATGATGGGGCCCGGAGCAGTAGACGAAGCCCGCGCCGGCGTGGCAATCAAACCCGCCCCGAATAAGCTGAGTAAGGCGCGTCTGGGTAGGTCGAAGCGAGATGACATCGATACCTCTTAAAAAGCTGCGATGAACTAAGGTTAGTCGAACCGGTCGAAGGGGGGAATTCACAACGCGTTGATGCCGGCTATGCCGCCTGGGCCAGCAGCAGTATCGATCCAGCCGCCAAGGCCATGGCGGCGATCTTGCGGCCATTGATGCGTTCCGCACCCATGGCGGCGGAAATCAGCAGCGCGATGACAAAGCTTAAATTGGCAATTGGCGCCACGACACTGGCGTCGCCGGTCTTGAGCGCCTGGATCAGCGCGTTGGCGACGGTTGCCAGCAAAAGGCCCGAGACCAACCCGTAGCCGATCTTCTGGCGGGTGATACGAAATGGATGTTCTCGGATTGCCGCATAGAGCAAACCGCCGACAACCCAACTCAGCGCTGCGAACAACATTAGGGTGTCCGCGTCGGCACCGTCTTGCAGAGCCGCTTTGGAAACGACGCCAAAAATTGCGCGGCACAGCGATGCCAGAACGGCAGCCCAAATGAACAATCTTGCCACGCGCGACGATGCCACGTGCGGCGCTCCGCCATAGAGCAACAGAATACTGAAAACGCCCAGTCCAACGCCCAATATCTTGGTGACGCCCATGTCTTCACTCAGAAACACGAACGATAAAATCACCACGCCGATCGTATTGAGCCGGTAAATCGTTGCCCCCAGACTGATGTCCAGATGCGTCAGAGCCTCGATCAAGATGATGTTGGCGGCAACGACGAGGGTCCCGGCTATTACGCCGTAGGTAACGTTTGTGCTATCGAACACGGGCGCGCGTCCATCGAGGCTGAAAACCACCGCTTGCACGGCGCACCATGTCAAACCGCAGGCGAAGACATACACGCCGCGCGAGCGGGTTTTGCGTGAATAGCGCTTGAACGTTACATCAAGACAACCGGCTGCCGTCAGGCTAATCAGAGCGAAAAACAGGGCGTTGGACAATGGTGGTACGGGTCCGCTTCGGGTTTTAACAACTTGGGGTTTCGATACTGGGGCTATTTCATCGCATGGCCGGTTCGGCTAAAACCGCACTAACGACGACGGGTTCTCGATATTCGTCCATGATGCACGGGAAGATAACATGAAACAAAGACATCAAGACATTCGCGACGCCGTCGCGCAACTCTGCAGCCAATATCCGGGTGAATACTGGCGCGAAAAGGACCGCGAACAGGCCTATCCGACCGAATTCGTCCGCGCACTGACCGAGGCCGGGTTCCTTTCGTGCCTGATCCCGGAGGAATATGGCGGCAGCGGGCTTGGTATGTCGGAGGCCACAGCGGTGATGGAGGAAATCCAGGCGTCGGGCTGTAACGGCGGCGCATGTCATGCGCAGATGTATACAATGGGCACGGTGCTACGGCATGGCAGTGAAGAGCAAAAGCGCATGCTGTTGCCGGGGATTTCGTCGGGTGAACTGCGCTTGCAGGCTTTCGGTGTGACCGAGCCGACATCTGGGACCGATACCTCACGCATCCGCACCACGGCGACCAGGGAAGGCGATACCTACCGCATCAATGGCCAGAAGGTCTGGACCTCACGCATCGCGCATTCAGACTTTATGCTGCTGTTGGCGCGCACCGCACCGCGCGACGCGGGTGAGAAGCCGCATCACGGCATGTCAGTGTTTCTTGTTGATATCCGCGAAGCGCAAGGCAATGGGCTGACCATCAAACCGCTCCGTGCCATGGTCAATCACGCCACCACGGAAGTGTTTTTCGATGACCTGATCATCCCGGCTTCATCTTTGGTTGGCGAGGAAGGCAAGGGCTTTCGTTATATCCTGGACGGCATGAACGCCGAGCGGATTTTGATCTCGGCCGAGTGTATTGGCGATGCCCGTTGGTTCATCGACAAGGCCACCAACTACGCGAACGAGCGCAAAGTGTTCGATCGGCTGATCGGTCAAAACCAGGGCATTCAATTTCCCATCGCACGCTGCTATGCGGAAATGCAGGCCGCCGCCCTGATGGTTGAGCGCGCGGCGGATATGTTCGACAGCGGTGAGAACTGCGGCGCCGAGGCCAACATGGCGAAATTGCTGGCCGCCGATGCCTCATGGAAGGCGGCCGACATGTGCCTGCAGACGCACGGCGGGTTCGGTTTCGCCGAAGAATACGACGTGGAGCGCAAGTTCCGCGAGACGCGCCTGTATCAAATCGCGCCGATCTCCACCAACTTGATCCTCAGCTTCATCGCCGAGCACGTGTTGGGTCTGCCCAGGTCGTTTTGATTTGGCCAATTTGAAGAGGCTGTTTTGAACATGACCATCGATAGCGAGCATCTACAAACCTGGATCGGCAAGAGCGAGGAACGCTACGAATTCATTGCCGCCGCACCCATGGCTGGGTATGCGGCGACGTTGGACCGGCCCGACGACCTGGAGCCGGAAATCGGCGACCCTGTGCCGCCGGCGGGGCATTGGATGTATTTCCTGCCCAAGGCGCCGATGCGTGAGATAGGTACTGACGGTCACCCGGAATTAGGCGGGTTTTTGCCGCCGGTCCCGCTGCCCCGGCGCATGTGGGCTGGGGGGCGGATCGAGTTTTTAGCGCCGCTTCGCATCGGCGATCAGGCCGGGCGGCGCTCAACCATCAAGAACGTTACGGCAAAGCAGGGCAAAAGCGGCAACTTGGTGTTCGTTGTCGTTCAGCACGAAGTGTTCGGTGCAGAGGGCCTGTGTATCCGCGAAGAGCACGACATTGTCTACCGCGATGCCGCCGACCCAAACGCGCCGCCGCCGCCGGAGCAACCCGCTCCGGACGACGCCCAGTGGACACGTACGATCAACCCTGACCCGGTGTTGTTGTTCCGCTATTCAGCGCTGACCTTCAACGGCCACCGCATTCATTACGACCTGCCCTATGTGACGCACGATGAGGGCTATCCGGGCTTGATCGTGCATGGACCCCTGATCGCAACGCTGTTGATGGATCTGTGCCGACGCGAACGCCCGGAAACACCGTTGGCGACATTTAGCTACCGTGCCATGAGCCCGGTCTTCGACATTGGGCCGTTCAGTGTGAACGGGACGCCAAACGAGGATGGCTCGGCCAACTTGTGGGCGACCACAAACGCCGGCGGTTTGGCCATGCAGGCGGAAGCGACCTTCCAGGCCTGATATGAGGTGGAAGGAACCCGAAACCTTCGATGTGATTGTCGTGCTTGGCGCGGCGCAGATGCCTGACGGCTCGCCCGGTCCGGTGATCGAACGGCGCGTGGCCAAGGCCGTGCAGCTATGGCAAGCGGGGCGCGCGCCCTATCTGTTGATGTCCGGCGGCAAGACGGTGTCGGATATTTCTGAAGCTGAAACCATGGCCGAGGTAGCGTTGGCCAGCGGTATTGATGCCGAGGCGATTTTGCTGGAAGACCGCTCCACCCGCACCATTGAGAATGCTGCTTTCACCGTGGAGATGATTCGGGGGCGCGGATGGAAAGACGTGCTGATCGTCACGGATGATTTTCATATGCCCCGGGCGGAGTATTGCTATCGCTCCATGCGGATACCGGTTTGGAGTGCCAAAGTGAAAAATCCTATGAGCAAGAGAATTTTCTATTGCTGGTGTAAGGAGATCGTTGGACGAACGATGTATCCGCGCCAGGTGCGTGCCTATCACGGGAGATGGTAATGGCGGATGAAGATCAACTAAAGCCCATGGCCGGTGTTCGCGTACTGGATATCGCGACGTTCATCGCCGCACCGCACGCGGCGTCCATCCTGGGCGAGTTCGGCGCAGAGGTGATCAAAATCGAAAACCCAAAGGGTGGTGATCCGTGGCGGCGTTTCGGCACGGCGACGGAAGAGTCCGACCGCTCGCTGGCCTGGCTGACCGAAGCACGCAACAAGCGCTCTATCACGCTCAATCTGCGTGCACCAGAGGGCGCGGAATTGTTCAAGCGCCTAGTCAAGGATGCCGACGTGGTGTGCGAGAACTTCCGCCCCGGCACGCTGGAGAAATGGGGGATCGGATGGGACGTGCTGCGCGAGATCAACCCGGGCCTGATTTTGCTGCGCGTATCGGGTTATGGCCAGGATGGCCCTTACAAGGATCGCCCCGGTTTTGCCCGTATCGGTCATGCGGTGGGCGGGTTGACGCATCTTTCCGGTCTGCCGGGAGAGGTGCCGGTGACGCCGGGCTCGACCTCGCTGGGAGATTACATTACCGGCATGTACGGTGCGATCGGCGTGTTGATGGCGCTGCGCCATCGCGACGCTACGGGGACGGGACAGATGGTCGATATGGCGCTTTATGCGTCAGTGTTTCGGGTGTTGGATGAAATGGTGCCGCGCTACGCCCGCACCGGTCACGTGCGCGAGCCAGAGGGCACCGGCACGGTCAACGCCTGCCCGCATGGGCACTTCCCGTGCGCGGACGGCAAGTTTATGGCCTTGGCTTGCACCACCGATAAGATGTTCGAGCGCCTGTGCGCCGCTATGGATCGACCGGACATGTGGGAAGCATACGGCGATCAGGCCAAGCGATTGGCAACCCGTGACACGGTGATTGAAGAAGTCACGGCCTGGACGTCATCGATGCCCAGAGATGATGTGATGGCGCGTTGCATCGACAACGATGTGCCGTCCGGCCCCGTGAACTCCGTCGCCGATATTTTCGACGATCCGCACTTCAAGGCGCGCGGCGACATGGTTGCCGTCGACGTGCCGGGCATCGGCGAGGTGGTGGTGCCGGCGGTCTATCCACGGCTGTCTGAAACGCCTGGCGAGGTCGCAACGCTTGGCCCAGCACTGGGCGACGCGAATGATGATATCTATGGCGGGCAATTGGATTTGTCGGATGACGAACGCGCCGCGTTGAAGGACAAGGGCGTCATCTAGAGCCTCGATCACACATCTGTGTGTTGTCGAAAAATCCGATGTTTTCTACGCTCGGACAAGAGGTTTCCACCAGGGAGGCCACCAGGGAGGCCACCAGGGGAGCCCACCAGGGGAGTCCACCAGGGGAGCCAACCCGGGAAACCACCGGGAATACCAACAGGGAGAAATGTCCGATGAGCAGGATGTTAACGCGCTCGATTATGATCATGTTGATTGCCGCCTTTGCCGCTTTGCCGGCAATTGCTCAGGACGCCAAGCGTTCGATCAAGAAAGTCGCCGGGGACGTGTATCGGTCGCAAAACAACTTCCACTTTTCGCTGATTGTGGTGACATCTGACGGCGTGGTGGTTGTCGATCCGATCAACGCCGGCGCGTCTGGGTGGTTGAAGGCCAACCTGAAGCAGGTTACGGCCAAACCGATCACGCATTTGATCTATAGCCACAGCCACGGCGATCATGCGTCGGGCGGGGCAGTGCTGGGGGCGAAAACCGTTATCGCACATGCCAACGCGCCGGATGCCATCGACGGTGTGAAGCCGACCATGCGTTTCACCGATACCAAAACACTGAAGATCGGCGACAAAACACTTGAGCTGACCTATCTGGGCAAGGGACACGGCGAGGATTTGATCGCGGTTGTCGTTCGGCCCGAGAACGTTGGCTTCATCGTCGATGCGGCATCACCGAAGCGATTGCCTTTCCGCGATATGCCGCATGCGGACGTCGATGGCTGGATCAACCAGATCCGTAAGATCGAACAGCTTGATTTCAAGATATTCGCGCCTGGTCACGGCTCCATAGGCGTGAAAAAAGACGCGACAGATGCCCGCATCTATATGGAAAAACTGCGCGCCCAAGTGCTGGCCGGGTTGAAGGCTGGTAAAAATGCCGACGACCTCGCCGCAAGTGTGACGATGGATGCTTACAAAGATTGGCAGGCGTACGGAACTTGGCGTGAGCTGAACGTGCGCGGCATGGCGAGGTTTCTCGCAGAGAGCGGCCAAGTGAAATGAACCAAGTGGAGTAATCGCAGCTCGCATCCAACTGTGATGGTTTCCCCTTTGCTTTTCTCTGGCCCGGAAAATCTCTAAGCTGAAGCCATCACAGACTGGAACCGGGATTGCCGAGAGATGATTGTTTGGGACGACTCCATTCTAACCGGGATCGCCAACGTCGATCGCGATCACAAGGATATTGTTGAAAAGATCAATCTGTTCCTTGCTGATATTGGGGCCGATGCGAGTGTGTCTGTGATCCACGACTCGTTTCGGCGAATGGAGCGCTGCATCTACAGGCACCTCGAGTTGGAAGAAAAGATGTTGCTGGCCGTTGGTTATGATCAAACCGAACCCCATTTCGCCACCCACAAAAAATTGACAGACGACCTTGAGGGCATCTGGGACGATATGCTGGGGAATACAGACTTCCATCCCGGTGTGGCTGCGACGGCCTGGCTGCGATCATGGCTGTTCGACCATGTGAGGCGCGAGGATCTTGCTTATCGGGATTGGATTGTGGCCGCTGACAAGGTCGATCTCGCCAACGAGCGAATGAACGACTAAGCCTGCGCCGCGGTTTTTACCGGTATATTAGTTAACTGTGTAGTGCGGGTCATCGCGCCGCGCGCGCCAATGCTCCAGATCTTTTTTTCGGCGCGCGGCAAACGCCTCGGAACGATCTTCGCTGCTGACGCGGTTTCGTTGTTTGCTTTGTCGCTGCGCCAGTTCTGCGCGTCGCATGTTTGCCAAATGAATAAGGCTCATGCCACCCATCTGATGGCGCCGCCAGGCATCGAGTTGTTCACGGCGCTGATGCGCACGGTTCGCGGCCTTATCGGCCAATTCATTGCCAACACTGTTTGTTTTACGCTTGAGATAGGCGGTGTTGAGGCGGTCCATAAGACCGAAATTGATGCTCGCTGACCGATTGCGGTCAGGGGCAATCTCGGGGTTGGTTTCGGGTGTTGTTTTTGCGACCTCGGTGGGCGGTGATTTGAGCCCTCGGGCTTGGTTCCACAAGCGGAGAACCTTTGCCTGATAGCGCGCCGCTTGGGTCGGGGTGGTGGAATGGTAATGAGCTGCAGCTTGACGCCAATCGTTGGTTTTGTTGTGCATGGCGCGGAGGTATTTGGCGCCATAACGGGCGTTGGCGGCGGGGTCGAAGGCCTGTGACAATGTTTCGAAAGCATCGGCATGATACTTCAGGTTAACCTGCATGCAGCCGACATCAATGTTGCGCACACCCTGGGTCAGAAGGATTTCCGCTTCGGCCTGGGCTTCTGCCTTGCTATCGAAGAAACGGCCCTTGCCGTTGGCTGTAACGGTCCAGGGCCAGGCAATATTTGCCCGTTTCTGCGGGTGCCAGCGACCCGATTCGGCTTGGGAAATGGCGCTTAGAAGATGCTTGGGGATGTCAGCTTGTCGCTCCGCGTCGGCAACCGCTTGATTGCAAATTTTCCACGTTTTATCAATAGGTTGAATGGTGTTTGGCGATGCAATTACCGGCCCAGAAAGTGCCAATGCACCGGCTAAAACCCAAAGTCCATAGCGTGTCGTCATATCGTTCCACCGTTGTTACCCGATGAAACTGTTGCAAGGGCAATGCCAATTATCAGGACGTGGGTGGTGTTGTCTCGCCGGGGCCGAGTGATCGGTGCATGATGACCTGATCAAGCCATAGACCGTGCTTGAAGCCGCAAGCGGGAATGGTGCCGACAAGCACGAAGCCTGCACGCTCATGCAGGCGGATGGATGGCGCATTGTCGGAATCGCCGATGATTGCGACCATGCGCCGCAACCCGAGCGCCGCACAGCGGGAAATCAGCTCATCCAACAGCTTGGCGCCAATGCCCTTGCGATGGATGTCGGTATCCACATAGACGGAGTTTTCCACCGTGTGGCGATAGGCAGGGCGCGGTCGGTATTTAGATGCATAAGCATAGCCGACAACGCGGCCGTCATGCTCGGCGACCAGATAGGGATAGCCATCGGCGATAATAGTGTGACATCGCGCCGTCATTTCGGCAGCATCGGGCGGCGATTCCTCCCAACTGGCGAGGCCATGCAGCACATGGTGGGCATAGATGCCTTGAATCGCGGACATGTCGAGATCATTGATCTCGCGAATTCGGATGGCGGGTGGTGTGATCGGTTCTCGGGGCATGGTCGGCCTATTCCGCCGCCTGAGGCAGCGTTGCGTGGTGAAGCGTCGGGCCAGCGTGTTCCAAAATTTCAGGAGCTGCGTTGCATAGTGCGCCGATCAGCCGGTTGATGTCGCGAATCAATCCCGGCATTCCTGGGCCGCGCTGGATGGTGTGTTCATCCATGTAAATTGAGCGGTTGATCTCTATCTGCAGGGCATGTTGGGCGCGGTCTGGTTGGCCATAGTGGCGTGTGATGTAGCCGCCCGCATAAGGACGGTTGCGCTGGACACGATAGCCAAGCGCGCTCAGGGTTGTTTCAGCCAAATCGGTGATGGCAGTCGCGCAGGCGCTGCCATGGCAATCGCCGAGAACGATATCGACGTTTTTCAGTGCCCGATTGCGCACTCCAGGCGCGCCCGCGGACGGCATCGAATGGCAATCCACCAGCACGACGCCACCAAACACCTTGTGGGTCGAATCGAGTAAATTGCCCAGGGCCTGATGGTAGGGAGTGTGATTGAACTCAATACGTTTTTTGGCCTCGTTGAAGTCGAGTGGCTTGTCGGTGATAACGACGCCGTCGGCGACAATTCGCGGGATGGTGCCGAGCCCGGCGGTGAGGCGGGTGGATTGGGTGCGCACGTAGTTCGGCAACGGCTCATCGAACATGGCGGGGTCCAACTCAAACGCTTCGCGGTTGGCATCGACGTAGGCGCGGGGAAAAAGCGCGCGCAGTAGCGGCGCGCCCAAATCCGGCGCGGCGGCGAAAATCTCATCGACAAATGCATCTTCCGAGCGCCGCAGTTGGACTTGGTCGAGTATTGCGTTGGCCACGAATGCGTGCGGGTAATTGCGCCCCGAATGCGGCGACGAGAACACCAACGGTGCCGTTTGCCGGACCGGCAGGCGCAGATCACAGGCGGAAACAGGGTGGGTTTCTGCGTCAGTCTCGGTTTTGTGGTTGCCTTCGCTCATGTCTTCCCTAGGGGCATTTGCAGCGCAGCTTTCATAAGCTGATGGCACCATCCGCCATGGGACTTGTCAACGCCTCGGTGAATAAGTACAACACTCGCCGCGGACGTGATAAACGGATCGCTTAAGGGCGCGTAGCTCAGCGGGAGAGCACCTCGTTGACATCGAGGGGGTCACTGGTTCAATCCCAGTCGTGCCCACCATCAAAACCCCAGGCCAAAAGCCTGGGGTTTTGTTGTGGGACACGACCGAAACAATGATCAGCAAGCCGCCAAAGCGGCTTGTGGCGTGCCCACCATCAAAACCCTAAAGAAATACATATCCAAAAGCCTGGGGT
>JABIPG010000094.1 GCA_018698795.1 Rhodospirillaceae bacterium | reverse complement strand
CAACTGCCCTGGCACGGCGGTGTGCGGTGAACGTAGGTGGGACAATTGTCGGACTCCCCTCCGGAGACCCGATGGTCCGGCCAATCCACATGCACTGCGTCGCCATCCTGATAACGGCGGTAATTCACGCGACCTTCAGCCATTGCCTTACCCTTTCCTCTCCCTGTCACCCCCGTTCAGGGGCCTGTTGCGTCAGCTCATTACTCACCCAATCCCATTTGAATGTAACCAGAGGGGCAAACATCTTTGCAAATATGGCACCCGATACACTTGTTGTAATCGGTATCCACATAGCGCCCCACCGCGCGCTGGTCCTTCTTGACGCGGAAGATGGCGTCTTGCGGGCAGAAGATCACACAGTTGTCGCACTCGAAGCAGATACCGCAACTCATGCAGCGCGAACCTTCATGCTGCGCTTCTTCTTCGGTCAGGCCGCGAATGCGTTCTTCGAAGTTGCCCAGCACTTGTTTAGCATCAATGTGGATTTCGGTGCGCCGTGTGCGGTCGTCGAAGCCGAAGTGGCCGACGAACAACTCTTCATGCGCAATAATGTGCGTCGTTGACCGGTCTTCATAGTTGTGAATGGCGATGTTCGCATCGGCGGTTCCACGCATCGGCGCGTGATCGTACTCTTCCGGCAAAAGCTCGCGCTGCGTCAGCTCGTTCAACAGGTTGAAGTGGTGCACGTCCACCTTGGGCCGCTTATCCAAAGATCCACCGGAGATATAGCGGTCGATGCTGTCCGCCGCCACGCCGCCTTGGCCGATGGCCGTAGTCAGCAGGTGTGGGCGCACGATGTCGCCACAGGCGAAATGTTTGTCGTGGTTCTTGACCTTATAAAGCCCGTCGCAGTCCATGAATCCTTTGCCGTTGTCCAGCGCTTCGAAGCCTGTCAAATCGCCCATCTGGCCGATGGCCGAGACGATCAGGTCGCACTCGATCTCGAACTCTGTGCCTTCACGCGGGATCGGCCTCATGCCGTCCATGTCGCATTCGCACATCTTCAACGCCCGCGCACGACCGTCGTCACCTTTGATGACTTCCAGCGGCATGACGCCGCCCTTGATGTCGATGCCTTCGCGCACCGCGTCTTCGCGCTCGCGCTCGGCTGCCGTCATGCCCTCTACCGGAAACAACGACGTCAGAACCGCTTTCACGCCCTGACGGGTGATCGAGCCGGCAACGTCGTGCGCCGTGTGGCCGAGGATCACGGCTTCCGGCATGTCGTGCTCGGCGATCTTTTCGATATGCCCAATGCGGCGCGCCACCGAGGCCACGTCAATGGAGGTGTCGCCACCGCCAACCACGACGACTTTCTCGTAAACGAATTGCAGGCGGTCTTTGTTGAAAGCTTCGAGGAAATCGACGCCAGAGATACAATTGGGCGTGCCGACCCAACCATCGACCGGCAAATCGCGGCCGTTTTGCGCGCCGACGGCCCACAAGACGGCATCGTAATCGGTTTCCAATTGTTCCAGGCTGATGTCCTCGCCGACCCGCACACCGAGTTTCGCCTCGACGCCCGTATCCAAAATGCGTTGGATTTCCGCCGCCACCATGTCGCGCGGCGTACGATACCCGGGAATGCCGTAGATCATCATCCCGCCCAGTTGATCGTGCGCCTCGAATACGGTGACGCCGTGTCCCATGCGCCGGAGTTTGTAAGCCGCTGCCAGGCCACCCGGCCCGCCGCCGATGACGGCAACCTTCTTGCCGGTTTCCTCAGCCGGGCCATCGAGCGTCAAATTGTTCTCAATCGCCCAATCGCCGACGTACTGCTCGACGGCGTTGATGCCGACGAAATCATCGACCTCGTTTCGGTTGCAGCCGTCCTCGCAAGGCGCGGGACAAACACGCCCCATGATCGACGGAAACGGATTGGCCTCGGCCATACGTTTGAAGGCGTATTCCTGCCACGTCATGCCCTCTACGGGGGGCTTGTCCATGCCGCGCGCGATGGCGAGCCAGCCGCGGATTTCATGGCCGGAGGGACAACTGCCCTGACACGGCGGTGTGCGATGAACATAGGTCGGGCACTTGTGGCTATGATCGGCCTTGAAGATTTTGTCGCGCAACGGCCCTTGGTCATCGTCGCCGTCCTCGAACCGCCGGTTGGTCAGCAGCGTCGGGTCCTTGATCATCTCATTCATCTTCGGTGCCTCCATCAGCCGTCTCAGCGGCTTCGATTGCTTCGTCATCATCGCCGCCAGCCCCATCGGCGCCATCGAGCACGATGGCGTTGGACACCAATTGGTGCACACTGACGATTTGGTCCATGCGCATGCCGTAGTAGGGCATGACCTTGGAAAACTGTGTCTTGCAGATCGCGCAAATCGCCGCCATGTGGGTGACGCCGTTATCTTCGACGACCTGTTTAAGGGCCTCCATACGGGGCTTGGCGCCTTTGACGCGGAGCTCCATCAAATCATCCGTCAGCAATCCACCACCACCACCGCAGCAGAAGGTGTTCTCGCGGGTCGTGTTATCGGCCATGTCGACGAAATTGTTGCAACATGCCCGGATGACCGCGCGCGGATATTCGAACTGCCCGCCTGGCTTGTCGCCCATGCGCGATGCGCGCGACACGTTGCACGAATCATGGAATGTGATGGTCATATGATCGTTCAACGATTTGTCGAATGTCAGCGTGCCGTCCTGGATCAGATCGTAGGTAAACTCCAAGATATGCTGCGGGGCGGGATAGTTGGGATCGAGGAAGTCGAACGGCCCCGCCAGCGTATTCCAGAAATTGTAGGCAACCCGCCAGGCATGCCCGCACTCGCCCACGACAATGCGCTTCACGCCCAGGTCTTGGGCGGCCTTGCGGATTCGTTCAGCAATGAGCTTCATCTGTTCGTAAGAGCCGATGAACATGGCGAAATTAGCGGCCTCGGACGCATAAGTTGAAAGCGTCCAGCTGGTGTTCGACTGATGGAACACCTTGGCGTAGCCCAACAGGCCATCAATATGCGGCTCGGCGAAGAAATCAGCGCTCGGCGTCACCAGCAAAACATCTGCGCCTTGTACGTCCAAGGGCAGTTTGATTTCCAGCCCGGTCTCGTCTTCCAGGTCTTCTTCCAGGTCTTCCAACGTCGCCCGCATGGCTTTCGGCGGCAGGCCCAAGTTGTTGCCGATGTCGTGTACCTTGGCAATAATCTCGTTGCAGTACTTCTGGCCCTTGCCGACGTGGTCCATGATCTCGCGCGCCGCCATAGAGATTTCAGCGGTGTCAATGCCATAGGGGCAGAACACCGAGCAGCGTCGGCACTGCGAACACTGATGGAAATACTTGTACCAGTCGTCCAAAACCTCTTCGGTCAGGTCCTTGGCGCCGACCAGCCACGGGAACCATTTGCCGGCCTTGGTGAAATAGCGCCGGTACACACTACGGAACAAATCTTGACGCGCCACGGGCATGTTTTTCGGATCACCGGTGCCGAGGAAATAGTGGCACTTGTCGGTACACGCCCCGCATTTGACGCAGGAATCGAGATAGACCGGCAAGGAGCGGTACTTGCCCAACAAGTCGCCCATCTTCTCGATGGCTTTCTCTTGCCAGTCATCGACCAATTCGCCCGGGAAGCCCAAGGCTTCCTGGTGTCCAGCGGCAGCCACGTATGGACTGGAGTGCGCCATGGAACCGACCTCAACGGGCGGCACCTTTGTGTATTCATCAAGTTCGGGCGTGGCGAAATTCTGGTCAGCCATGATCAGTCCCCACCACCTTGTGTATTTGCGGAATCAAGTTTCGCCGCCCAGGCCGCCAGATGTCGGCGTTCACGCGGGTTGTCGACTTGGTTGCGGGTCGGGCTGAAGAAAACGCCCGGCGCATGTAACAGTTTGGAGAACGGAAACACCACCATCAGCAACGCGACAAGCCCCAAATGCGCAAGCAAAAGCGGGTGCGTCGGCAACGGCTGCCAATCGAAGTGCAAAAGCCCGAGTGCGAAGGCCTTGAGCGCCACAATATCGGTATGCGCGACATATTTCATGCCCAGCCCCGTCAGCGTGATGCCCACTAGCAAAGCCAGCATCAGGTGATCGGATAGCGCGGAGATATAGCGCACTCGATCCACCAAAAACCGCCGAGCCCAAAGGCCAAACAATCCAATCGCCATGGCAAAACCGGCATACTTGCCGAACGGCTGGATCAGCACCACCCAATCCCATACGGGTTCGGTGAAGTAGCGCAAATGCCGAAGCAGCACCAACGCCATGGCGCCATGAAACAGATATCCGAACAGCCAGATCCACTTGTTGGATTTAAACAAACTTTCGAACAACACCAACTCGCGGGCCATCCGCAGCACGACGCCTGAGCGCGTGGTCGGCGCCGGTGTCGTGGCGATTTTCAGCGGCGCCGGCGTGTTCCAATACTGGCGGACCTTCAGGACCACGCCAACGACCAGCACGGCGAATGCTATCGTGAGCAATATCGCGAACACCGTCGTCAACTTAAAGCCCTCCCGTATCCGTCCTCGGCGGTTTTCGACCGAGAACGGTCAAAACACCGCCAAAAAACTGAAAATCTGTTCTAGAACAGACGCTTACACGCAACCCGTCGGTTTCGGCAAACCAGCGATTTTGCACGCTTGCTTGGCCGGGCCGTAAGGGAACAACTCATACAGGTAGCCCGAGTTGCCTTTGTCGGCGCCAAGCTTTTTCTTCACCGCCTTGGTGAGAACCCGCACGGCCGGAGCGACCTGGTACTCTTCGTAGTACTCACGCAGGAAGTTCACCACTTCCCAATGGTCGTCGGTCATGTCGATGTCTTCGTCTTTGGCGATCAGACCGGCCAAGTCTTCATTCCAGACGCTGATGTCGGTGAGGTAGCCTTCTTCATCGGATTCGATGTTCTGGCCATTCAGTTCGTATGCCATGCTTGTATCTCCTATTGCAAAAATTTGGTCGCTGTTTGTTTTATTATAGCCACGATTGGACGGCGTCGTGTTCTGCGACGAGATCGACAAATCCCCCGTAATCGACCGTCTCAACCCCATCAATCGTGGGTTTTTCGCTCAAGCCCCGGGCATCAAGATCGGTGTCCAGGACATAGAATTTCAAATCCGCCTTGCGGCCCTCAATCAGCTCGCTTTTTGCCGTGTCGGCCAAAGCGGCGTAAACGCCGTCTTCAATCAGCAACACAGCGGCGCCCGACTTGGCTAGGCGCAGGCAGCTTTCCAGCGCGCCGCGTTCGAAAGGTGATTTGTTAACCGTATGTAGCATGCTCATGGTGTGCAATCCCTTAACCTTAGCCGCTCAACACGACTTCTTGCTCGGCCATCAGGTCCGAGAGCTCGGCGCTCGAGAGCACCTCCACGTCAACGACGAAATCGTCCGCCGAAAGCCCGCGGGCCTCGATGGATTCTTTCTCCACGACGATACGCCAGACCATATCAATATCGTCGTCCTCGTCGGCGTCTTCCTTTTCCATTTCGACCACACCGTAAGTGGGCGAGAAGTTTTTCATGCCCGTCGCCTTGGTGTTGTGGCCTTTTTTGATCTGGAACACACCATCATCAATGAAAGCGATCACGGCGTGCTGCTCGAAGGCCGCTGAGATCATGATCATCTCCAGGACTTCCAAGGCATAAATAGTGCCGTAGGGCGCCTTGGAATTGACGAACATGAATTTCCTTTTCACGCCCTCTGTGTCGAATTCTACGTCTTCCATGTCAGCCCCCTTAATCGCCGAACACGACCGTGCGGTCGGCGGCCATGCCCAGCTCGATCAATTGACCCAAGCCGGAAATCCGAAACCCGTCCGCGAGAATCTCGTCCTTGATACCGCGGCGTAGCGCTGCGGCGACACAGACCACCAAATCCAAGTTATGTTCCTCGGCCAGTTCGCCCCACATCTTCACCAAGTTGCGGTCGTCGGATTGCGGTTCCGAAAGCTTGTTGGCGTTGTTGACGCCGTCGTAATAGAAAAACACCCGCAACACCTGGTGGCCCTTTTCAAGGGCTGCCTTGGTGAAATGGTAGGCCGAGTCCGACGCCTGGTGCGTGAACGGGCCTTCGTTGACAAGAACTCCAAACTTCATTCCTTGAACTCCTGGAAATGCCTAGAAATGAATATGCGCCGATGCGTTCAACGCCGCACGGCCGCCACGATAATCATCGAGGTGATGGTGCGTGAACGGCGTTTCGACCAGTTCGAAGAACTTCGGCCAGCCGATGCGATCAATCCATTCACCCATACGTTCCCAGTCACGCGCATTGTCCTTGTAGGCGTAGAGGATTTTCCGAACCACCTCTTCGACCTCGGGCCAACGCGGTGCGTTGTTGGGAAGGTTAGCCATCACCAATTTGTGGAAGGTCGGCTTGGAGCGCGCATTGGAGTGCTTGCCACCAACCCAAATCGCGATCTTGGTGGATTCGCGGGAGTTGATTTGCATCGGCGGACACGGCGGATAGCAGGCTCCGCAGCAAATGCATTTCTTCTCGTCCACTTCCAGCGTCGCCTTGCCGTTGACCATGGCGGGGCGAATTGCCGCCACCGGACAGCGCGCCACGACGGCCGGTCGTTCGCAAACATTAGCCACCAAATCGTGGTTGATGACGGGCGGCTTGGTGTACTGCACGTTGATGGCGATATCGCCCTGGCCGCCGCAGTTGATTTGGCAGCACGACGTGGTGATGCGCACACGGTTCGGCATCTCTTCTTTGATAAATTCCTCGTGCATCATATCCATCAACGACTTCACCACGCCGGACGCATCGGTGCCCGGAATGTCGCAATGCAGCCAGCCCTGAGTATGCGAGATCATCGACACCGAGTTGCCGGTACCGCCCACGGGGAAGCCTTCATCTTGCAGCTTGCCGATCAGCGGTTCGACCTGAGCTTCACTCGACACCATAAATTCAATGTTGGAGCGCGTCGTGAAACGCACATGGCCTTCGGCAAATTCGTCGGCGATGTCGCAGAGCAAGCGGATGGTATAGACGTCCATCTGGCGCTGCGTGCCGGCACGCACGGTCCAGACCTCGTCGCCGGTTTTGGAGACGTGGTGCAGAACGCCTGGGCGCAAGCGGTCATGCCAATCCCAGTTGCCGTAATTAGCTTTCAAGACCGGGTGCATGTACTGCATCGGGTCGGGGACGCCGCATTCTACGGGACGGCGGGGAGTTTGTTTTTCTTCAGACATGTTTTGCCTTCCAATTCTTCGTGTCTCTTGACGTCACCGGGCCTTATTCGGCGGCGACGAAGTCCTCACGGATGTTGTCCTCACCGGCGGCGCGGCGCTTCTTGCGCTCTTCCCACTGCTCGGCGGCTTCATCGAAGTCATCGGTGCGCACGAACGAATTGGTGCGCGGATGGCTGATCATATTGGGGTCGATATCGACGCCCACGCCTTCAAGGAAATGCGTGATGCCGATGCGGTCGATGGTCTCACCGACACGCTCGTGCTCAAGCGCATTCTCGGCAAAGAACTCGATCACCCGCTCGGCGAACTCCGTGAATTTCTCGAAGTCTTCATCGGTTTCGAGCTTCATGAATGGCACGATGACGGTCCCCATGAGATCACCGATCTTCAGCGCCCGCTTACCACCCATGAGGATGGACACGCCCTTGTCGTCACCCGGCGACAGCGCCTTGGTCATGACATTCAGGCAATGCATGCAACGCACACAGCTGGAGTTGTCCACGTCCAGGGTATCGTCGTCGTTGAGGCTCAGGGCATTGGTCGGGCAACGTGTGATGACGTTGTCGATCATGGACTTGCGCCCAACCTCGTTGACGTAGGCCTTCACTTCGCCCTGGTCGACCTTCATGTCATCGCGCCAGGTGCCGATGACCGCAAAATCGGCGCGGTGGATGGCATTGACGCAATCGTTGGGGCAGCCCGAGAACTTGAACTTAAACTTGTAGGGCAGTGCCGGGCGATGCATCTCGTCGAGGAATTCGTTGATCACCGAGCGCAGCGCGCGGGCTTCGTCGTAGCATGACTGCTCGCAGCGCGCATGGCCAACGCAGCTCATGGACGTGCGCAAAGCCGGTCCCGCACCGCCGAGGTCGAAGCCCATCTCATTGAGCTCGTCAAAGGCGGCCTGGACGTTTTCCGTTGTCGCGCCCTGGAACATGATGTCGCCCGATTGGCCGTGGAAAGCGATCAGACCGGAGCCATGCCGCTCCCAGACATCACACAGCTCGCGCAACACCTTGGTGTCATAGTGCATGCCGGCGGGCGGCATGACGCGCAACGTATGGAACTCTTTCGATTCGGGATATTCCTCAGAGACTTCGGAGAAGCGCGGAATGATACCGCCGCCGTAACCGAACACACTAACAGTGCCGCCCTTCCAATAACCGCGCGTGGTCTCGTAACTGTGCTCGAGCTGGCCGAGCAAATCGTTCATCATCGGCGCGTATTGTTTGTCATCGGAGTCGCGAAGCCGTTTCAGGCCTGTGACGAAACTGGGCCAGGGGCCATCTTCCAGCTCGTCGAGAAGTTTCGTTTCATGCTTTTTAGTTGCCACGTTTTTATCTCCAATTTACCCGACGAGCCGCCGACCACGGACCGTCCCCTGTTTACCCTTTTAATTCGTCCTTCAGGGCGTTGAGTCCCGGGGGTTATCGCGTGTCGGCCCGGACTCATTATTCACGACCTGGACATTATCATATTCAAAAAATATAAATTATCAACAAGGTTTGTAAACTTTGGCTTTCAGCGTGCCCGGCGCGTCAAACCGGACTATGCTTTAAAGTCGTGATTTTAAGGCGTTTTGCATCATGACAGCAACGGCTCAAACGAGGACAGGAAAACCATTCGACCTGCGTGACGATTCGGCTTATGCCGCGTGGCGGGCAGCAAAGCTTGCCGACTCGCCCACGGATGCTGGCGAACTACGGGTTGTCATTGCAGATGCATCAAACCCCAGTGCCGCGGAAATCGGCAAGATTCGCGACTACTGCCGACGCTTCAACATGGCCGTTTACCAGGTTTCGAACGACCTTATAAAAGACGATGTGCTGGCCTTAGCGGCTCACTTCGGCCTCAACCGGCTGGAAAAACCGCTGCTGACGGGTGAGGACGGCATCACCGAGCTTTCCGTCGCGGGCATGGCCGATTCGCGGCGCGGCGTCTATATCCCGTATTCCAACAAACAACTCAGCTGGCATACGGATGGATATTATAATCCAACCGGCCAGTGGGTGCTGGGCATGCTGTTGCATTGCGTACGCCCGGCAAAAACGGGCGGCGAGTCGCAATTGTTCGATTCCGACATCGCCTACATCCGCCTGCGCGATGAAAACCCAGCGTGGATCAGCGCGCTCATGCACGCCGACACCTTGACCATCCCCGCCAATGACATAGAAGCGGGAGACGTGCGAGGCGCCGAAGCGGGGCCGGTGTTTGCGCTCATCGATGGCCAGTTGGCCATGCGTTACACCCACCGCGTACGCTCGGCAGTGTGGCGCGACGATCCGCTGACAGCTGAAGCCCGCGCTTTCTTACGCGACCTTCTCGATGACGGCGACCCGCTGATGGTGACGCACCGCTTGCAGGCGGGCGAAGGCGTCATATGTAATAACGTGCTGCACCGGCGCACGAGTTTCGAAAACCCCGATCAAACGGGCCAGGGACGATTGCTCTATCGTGCCCGCTTTCGAGACCGCGTGGCGCCTTGAGTTTCAGGAGATATCCATCATGACACCGACCATTACCGAACATGCCAACCCACCTATCCTTTTAAGCAACATCATCATCCGGAACCCCGATACTGCTTCGTTTCAGGAGCTGATCGAAGTGATCAAACACCACGCCGACCAAGCCGGTAAGGCGATGCTGGAAATGGACATCAAACCCGATTACCCGGACACGCCGCGCAATTGGGAGTTTTTGATCGAAACAGCCTTCACTTGGGGCACAAGATAAGGGGAGCCCGATGAGCGGCGAGACGACAACACCAATAACCGAACTGGCGGCGCCGTTCGGCCAGGAAATCCAGCTACACGATGTGGCGCTGGAAGACGGCGTGAAGATGATGCGGGTGCGTATCCGCGAACGTTCGCGCTTTACCGTTTTCGACATCGACCCGGCCACCGCCAAAGCGTGGGGACATGCGATGACCGCTTGGGCCGAAGCCACGGGAACGCTTACGGGCATGTTTGAAGACACCCAAAATGACTGACCGCAAGCCCCCACCATTTCCGATTTTCCTGAACCTCGCCGGCGCCCAGGTGCTGGTTGTCGGGTCTAACGATATTGCCGCCCGGCGTGTCGAGGCCGTGCTGCGTGCCGGCGCCAGTGTGCACTTGGCGGCTGCGGCGATCAATTCGCCGGTGGCACATTTGATGGACTCCGATCAGGTTTCGTGGCTCGGTCGCGCCTTCCAACCCGATGACATCAACGGCTGCCGTTTGGTCATGGCGGCGACCGATGATGATGCGCTCAACACCCAAGTCTCCGAACTCGCGCAGGCGGCGGGCATTCCGGTCAATGTCGCCGATAGCTTGGCGCTTTGCAGTTTCATCATGCCGGCCATTGTCGATCGCGCACCGATCACGGCCGCTATTTCTTCGGGAGGCGCGGCACCGGTACTGGCTAGGCGGGTCAAGACAGCGGTCGAGTCGGCTATTCCCACTAATCTGGGTGATCTTGCCGCTTATGCGGGCAGCGTACGCCCCCAAGTAAATGCCGGCATTGGCGATGGCAAAGCACGCCGACGGTTCTGGCAGGAATTCGCCGACGGCCCCATTGCCGGACATGTGCTCGCCGGGCGTATGAAAGATGCGGACGACTTGGTCGAGCGCGCCATTGCGACGCTTGGCAGCGGCGGCGGCATTGATCCGGTGGGGGAGATTTCCATCCTGGGCACCGGCTCCGGTGACCCTGATCTTTTGACTTTCCGCGCCCTTCGGCTGATGCAGCGCGGAGATATCATGGTGCACGACAGCGCCGTACCGGGCGCCATCCTCGATCTCGCGCGCAAGGACGCCGAGCGCATTGCCGATAACGATCACGCGAGCGCTTGGAATCGCGTGTGTCAACTGGCGAGCGAAGGTCAATCGGTGCTTTGGCTGACGGTGGGGCCGCCTGCGATATCCGATATGACCAACCGCAAAGATTGCCCAATCGCTGTGACAACGGTGCCCGCAGCCGGTTGAACCGAGCCCTGCCCTCGCCTACTGTGTCGCCCATATCACACGCTATATACAGGAGGGGACATGCGGCAATCGACACGCCTTCGGGAATTACTCAAATCGGACAAAACCCTGATCATTCCGGGTTGCTACAATGCGCTCAGCGCCAAAATCCTGGAGAAAGTCGGGTTCCCCGCCGTCTACATGACCGGCTACGGCACATCGTTGTCTTTGTTGGGGATGCCCGATGCGGGGCTCGCGACCATGACCGAGATGCACGCCAATGCGCGCTTCATCGCCAATGCCGTCGATGTCCCGCTGGTCGCCGATTCCGATAACGGCTACGGCAACGCCATCAACGTTATCCGCACGGTGCGCGAATATATCCAAACGGGTGCGGCCGGCATTCATATCGAAGACCAAATCATGCCGAAACGCTGCGGGCATGTGGCCGGGCGCCGCGTCATTCCCATCGACGAGGCTGTCGGCAAATACCGTGCCGCCGCCGACGCCCGCGACGACATCGACCCCGACTTCGTATTGATCGCGCGTACTGATGCACGCGGCGCGCATGGCGGATCATTGGACGACGCCATCACCCGCGCCAATGCCTATCTGGACGCCGGCGCCGACTTGGCGTTTGTCGAAGGGCCGACGGATTTGGGCGAGATCGAGCGCGTCTGCAACGAAGTCAACGGACCGATATTCTATAACCAGACCGGCATTTCGCCGCGCCTCACCGAACAGCAGATGAACGATTTTGGTATCGCGGTCACCATTCTGCCCGGCGCCACCATGCGCGTCACCATGCAGGCGGTGTATGATTTCGCCGTGAAAATGCGCGACGAGGGCCCCATGGCGGAGGCCGAGTTTTTCAAAAATTTCCAGAATCATCCCGTCGGCGATTTTCACACCTTCGCCGGCTTCGATCAGATCAAGCAATGGGAAGAAGCTTACATGGACCCTGAAGAATTGGCGAAATACGCTGATTCCGTGGGCCATCAGCCGGGCGGCGATGACTGATTGCAGGCTGACCACAAAAGGCCTTCATCAAGTCTCCCAAAAGGGAGCAGAACAGCGCCTGGATATCTGGCGGAGGGAAGTCGTCATGATTTTAACACTCTCCTCGCTCCACAGTGTTCGCCAGCGTAGAGGCGAATATCTATTTCACAAATACACAGCAATTAGACTTGATACTGTTTTTTCATTACGCATATATCGATTTCGCGAACAGAACCACCCCTGCGAAAGGACCAAAAATGAAGATGGTTCACTATGACCAAAGAGACCTAGCAAATAGATGGCGGCTTAGTCCAAGAACGCTTGAACGTTGGCGCTGGGAACGAATAGGCCCTTCATTTCTTAAAATTGGTGGTCGAGTTGTATATCGGCTTTCAGATATTGAGGAATTTGAGCAATCAGGGGTCAGGGCATCAATTGAATCCAGAGCTTAGATAGCGACCTCATAGACCTTATTGCCATCCGAAACGTCCTGGATCATATCGATGCGATTACCATCCCAGTGATAGGTAATGTGGCGACCCTGGATTGGTATTCCCATGACATCTGGGAGGAAGGTGGCAAAGCACTCTCCTCCCCTGTGACGGACACTGGGATAAACGAT
>JABIPG010000226.1 GCA_018698795.1 Rhodospirillaceae bacterium | reverse complement strand
GACAATAAACTCGCCGGCGATGCCGCCTGGAACTATGGCGCCTTTGCGATCATGGCCGGCACCGGCGTGATCTTGAATTTCTTCATCGCGGCGCATTTCGGCACCGCAGCGCTGGGCGTTTTCAATCAGATTTACGCGGTTTATATCGTCAGTGCGCAGTTGGCCGTATTCGGCATTCACGATTCAGCCCAAAAATACATTGCCCAGCACAGCAATGACGCGGGCGTGCGCCAAACCGTGGCGCGCACCGCTGTCATCGCGGCGGCGGGATTTGGCATTGTCGTGGCGGCGCTTGTCGGGTTGTGCGCCGATCTAATCGGCCACATCGCCCAGAGCCAACCCGTTGGACTGGGTGTCGCCATGGCCGCACCGGGATTGCTGTTTTTCGCCATCAACAAGGTATTAATGGGCATCCTCAACGGTGAGCGGCGCATGCGCGCCTTTGCGCTGGTGCAGGGTGTGCGGGTTCTGAGCATTCTGGGCTTTGCCTTTCTGACCGCCTACCAAGGGTGGCCAGCCTATGTGCTGGGGGCCGGCTTTACGGTAGCCGAGGCAATCATTTTTGTGCCGCTGCTGGTCTTGGTGCGGCCCTGGCGCATGGACGGCGAGGTGCGGGCCGGCACGCGCGAATGGTTGCGCCGGCACCTGGATTTCGGTGCCAAGGCGCTGCCCAACGGCTTCCTCGCCGAAAGCTACGTGCGTGTCGATGTTTTGATGCTGGCGGTGTTCGTCGATGACGCGGCAGTGGGCATCTACAGTTTCGCCGCCATGTTCATCGAAGGGCTTTACCAAGTGCCGGTGGTGATCCGTACCGTGGTCAATCCGGTGCTGGTAAAATTGATCGGTGATGGCGACAAGTCGGCACTTGGCCGCTTCGGACGCCGGATCATGGTCATCAGCATCGTCATCTTTATTGCCGCTGCCGGTGCGGTGCATTTGGTGTTCCCGCATCTCGCGCCCTATTTTCCGGAAGGTCTGGTTGCAGGCGCAGCACCGGTATTGTTGATCCTCACCTTTGGCCTGGGTTTCTATGCCGCATTCGTGCCACTGGATTTCATCCTCATGCAGGCGGGCATGCCCGGTCGGCAAAGCGTTTTGATGACAATGAACATCGCCATCAACATCGGCCTCAATCTGGCGCTTATACCCATCTACGGCATTGAAGGTGCGGCGATGGCGACAGCGACGGCATTCGTGCTTTCCGCACTTACCCTCAACGCGGCCGTCTGGCGATGGTTGGCGTTGCCGGGTGGTTTGTTGTTCGGCGGGCGGCAGGGTTAGGCAGGCACCGATGGCGGAACACATCTACACCCTGGACGGTGACACCTTCCATCCGACACATTGGGCAGGCAGCCCGTGGTCGGCCACCAGCCAGCACGGTGGCCCGCCGAACGCGCTGTTCATGCGCGCCGCCGAACTCGCTGCAGATGAAGCCAGCATGCGCGTGGCGCGCATGACGGTGGATATCTTGAAACCCATCCCGCTCCAACCGCTCATTCTTTCCACCAGCTATGCCCGCCAGGGCCGCCGCATGGCGATACTCGATTCGAAATTGTCGCGTGCCGACAATGGCACGCCGGTCGCGCTGTCGCGCGCTGTGATCTTGAAGGAACACGGTGAGCACGAGGCGCTGTTTCCGGCTTTCGACAGAACGCGCCCCGGCCCCGAGGCGCTGAACAGCCATGATCTGGTGTCGCAGGAACGCCGGGAGACAGGCCCGCAAGGCTTCCATCTCGCCATCGATGTTCGCTACGGTGGCGCCGGCGACGACCCGATCATCTGGTTTACCGCGCCGCTTGGCTTGGTTGATGGCGAACCTATGTCGCCGGGTCAGTTGTGCGCCGCCATTTGTGATCTGACGACCGTGGTTTCGGGTCGCATCCGCAATGCACCGCCCGGCATGTGGGACAACACACGAATGTTCAAAATGCTTAACACCGACACAACGCTACATTTGTTCCGCCCCCCCGAAGGCCAATGGTTCGGTTTTGGCGAGAATTTTATCGCTGATCACCATGGCATCGGCGTTGCGGAAGTCACGGTGTACGACGAGCACGGTAGTTTGGGCCGAGCCGTGCAAACCGTCGCCTCCAACGCTTAGGCATGCTTTTGCTCAATTAGCCTAAGTCGATTTTTTTTATGGGCTTTTGAACGCGAACCTGCCACAACCGAAAACACCTTGTGCTTTGGTGGTGATGCGGCATCGCATGCTCCCAGAAAGGCTCGCCGATGTGGACCGCCATTAAATCAATTTCCTCGCTGTTGCTGAGCTTCGGCATGTTGCTGCTCGGCAACGGTATGACGGGCACACTGCTTGGTATCAGAAGCCGATTGGAAGGTTTTTCCACAGGCACGACCGGCTTCATCATGGCCGGTTATTCTGTTGGCCTTCTGCTGGGCGCATTATTTGCCACGCGGGTCGTCGCCACCGTGGGACATATTCGCGCCTTTGCGGCTTTCGCGTCGATCATGTCAGTCGCGGTGCTGGCTCACGTTCTCATCATTGAGCCGATAGTTTGGTTTGCCTTGCGAGTCGTGGCCGGGTTTTGCATGGCCGGCATGGTGATGGTGGTGGAAAGCTGGGTCAACGAGCGCGCTACAAACAGCACACGCGGGCGTATCTTGTCACTCTATATGATGACCAACTATATGGGCGCCGGGCTGGGGCAATTCATGCTGCTGCTCGATGATCCGGCACAGTTTCAATTGTTCGTCATTGCATCGATGGTTTACTCGTTTGCCTTGGTGCCGATTTTGCTGACGCGCTCAAGCGCACCCAAACCATCTTCGCCGCAACGGACAAATTTCCGCGAGTTGTTCGCCGTCTCGCCGGTCGGCGTATATGGCACTATCTGCGCAGGCATGACCAACGCGTCGTTGAACAGTATGGGCGCAGTTTTTGCCAAGGACGCGGGGCTATCAATCTCACAGGTCTCAACCTTCATGGCGATGGCATTGTTTGGCGGCATGGTGATGCAATTTCCGCTGGGCCGGATGTCTGACCGGTTCGACCGGCGCACGGTTCTAGCTGTTGCAGCGCTAGCGACAGCAACCGCGGCCTATGCGGTGATCTGGGCTACCAGCCAACCGGTGCTGACATTGATCATTGCCGCCGGCTTTTTTGGTGGGTTCTGCTTTGCGATCTATCCGCTGTCGTCATCGCAGGTCAATGATCTCGCCGACCCTGACAAATTGGTGCAAGTCGCGGCAGGCGTTTTGATATCGTATGGCATCGGTGCCAGTGTCGGGCCGATCTTGGTCGCCCAGTCCATGGCGTTCTATGGGCCGCAAGGCATGTTTTATTTTATCGCCGCAATCAACGGATCGCTCCTTGTGTTCACGATTGTCCGGATTTTGCAGCGCGACCGTGGCGACAAAGAAAAAGCGCCGTTCATACCGTTGGGCGGCACCGGCGTATCGAGCAAGCAGTTGTATACGGCGGCACTGTCCAACGCCGAGCATATCGTCCCCGACGACAAGCAATAGTCCCGAGGAAAACCAAAAGAAAAAGGGGCCGCCCCGAAGGACGGCCCCTGATCTTTTCGGCTGGGTTGACTGGCTTAGAAGCCCATACCACCCATGCCGCCCATATCGGGAGCGCCACCAGGCATGCCGCCGTCTTTCTTCTCAGGCAACTCAGCCACCATCGCTTCGGTGGTAATCAGCAGGCCGGCCACCGAGGCGGCGTCCTGCAATGCCGTGCGAACGACTTTGGCCGGGTCAATGATGCCGGCTTTGATCATGTTGGTGTACTCACCGGTCTGCGCGTTGAAGCCCTGGGTCAATTCTCTCTGCTCCAGGAGCTTGCCGGCAACCACGGCACCGTCTTCGCCGGCGTTTTCGGCGATCTGGCGCAGCGGCGACTGCAGGGCGCGGCGAACGATATCGATACCAACGTTCTGGTCCGAGTTCTCGCCTTCCAGCTTTTTCAGGGCGCGGGTGGCGAACAGCAGGGCTGAACCGCCACCGGCAACAACACCTTCCTCAACCGCAGCGCGGGTCGCGTGGAGCGCATCATCGACGCGGTCTTTACGTTCCTTCACCTCGATTTCAGTGGCGCCGCCAACGCGGATCACGGCAACACCGCCGGCCAACTTGGCCAGACGCTCTTGCAGTTTTTCGCGGTCGTAGTCCGAGGTGGTTTCCTCGACCTGCGCACGGATTTGGCTACAGCGGCCCTGGATGTCTTTCTTCTTGCCAGCACCTTCAATGATGGTCGTCTCTTCTTTAGTGATGTCGACCTTTTTGGCGGTGCCGAGCATGTCGATGGTGACATTCTCGAGCTTAATGCCGAGGTCTTCCGAGATCACCTGACCATTGGTCAAGATGGCGATGTCTTCGAGCATCGCTTTGCGGCGATCGCCGAAGCCCGGTGCCTTAACGGCAGAGACCTTCATGCCACCACGCAGCTTGTTGACCACCAAAGTGGCCAGCGCTTCGCCTTCGATGTCTTCTGCGATGATCAGCAGCGGACGACCGGACTGGACGATGGTTTCCAGCACCGGCAGCAACGGCTGCAGGCCGGAAAGCTTCTTCTCATGGATGAGAATGTAAGGATTTTCCAGATCGCAGGTCATTTTTTCAGCGTTGGTGATGAAGTACGGCGAGGTGTAGCCGCGGTCGAACTGCATGCCTTCGACGACATCCAATTCGGTGTTCAGACCCTTGGCTTCTTCGACCGTGATCACGCCTTCGTTGCCGACGCGTTCCATGGCCTGAGCGATCATGGCACCCACTTCCGCGTCGCCATTGGCAGAGATGGTACCAACCTGAGCGATTTCGCCCGAGGTGGAAACCTTCTTCGACGATTTGCGGATGGAGCCAATCACTTCACCGACCGCTTGGTCGATGCCGCGCTTGAGATCCATCGGGTTCATGCCAGCGGCAACGGCTTTGACACCTTCGCGCACGATGGCCTGAGCCAGCACGGTTGCCGTTGTGGTGCCGTCACCGGCTTCATCGGCGGTCTTGGAAGCGACTTCCTTGACCATCTGGGCGCCCATGTTCTGGAACTTGTCGGACAGTTCGATGTCTTTGGCGACGGTCACGCCGTCCTTGGTGATGCGCGGTGCGCCGAAGGCCTTGTCGAGGACCACGTTGCGACCTTTCGGGCCGAGCGTGACTTTCACGGCATTGGCCAGAATGTCGACACCTTCAAGCATCAGCGTGCGGGCGTCGGTTGAAAATTTAACGTCTTTAGCAGCCATTGTTGCTTGTCTCCGTTACTCGATGATACCCAGGATGTCGGATTCTTTCATGATCAACAGATCTTTGCCGTCGACCTTGATTTCCGTACCCGACCATTTGCCAAACAGAATGCGGTCGCCCGCTTTCACGTCCAGCGGCGTCACCGTGCCGTCATCGGCTTTGGCGCCACCACCGACGGCTTTGACTTTGCCTTCCATCGGCTTTTCTTGAGCGGTATCCGGCAGAATAATGCCACCGGCGGTTTTTTCTTCCTGCTCTATGCGCTCGACTAGAACGCGATCATGCAGCGGACGAAACTTCATCGTCTCTACCTCCATATGTTTGACTTGAAATCAACAATTTACCGGGATTGTTAGCACTCGCCCCCAGTGAGTGCCAGGGATGTAGGCTGATCGCCAGGGGCTGTCAACCCTGAGGCCATATATTTGCCGAATTTTTATGTCAGCGCCGCTCACCCAGGCCAGGATGGGCAATCATCGCCGCTGCCGACCACACAGCATAGGTGTAGTTACGGTAAACGTGTGTGAACAATGGAACCGCGTTGGTCGGCAATGTCCGATAGCGGGACGCCACCAAACCGCCGGGATGTGCCTTCAGGAACTCAGCTTCGTCATCTTTTTTGAGTCCGATGGTCGTGACCGGCCGGCTCATACGGCCGAGGAAATGGAACTGACCGTGGTATTTGCCGAAATAGGCGATTTCTTTGCCGTTTGCTTGCGCCGCTGCCAGAAAACGGGCCAGCGGTGCCAAATCATAACGCTTGGCCAGGATCGGCGCTGCCATCAGGTGCAGCGCCAACACGGCAAACGCCGAGATTGCCGCCAATCTGGCCATCTGTTCTGTTCGGGTCCGACCGCGCGACATCACAGCCATAGCGCCCGCAGCCAACAGCAGCACACCCCACACCGATTGCGATTCCGCGACCAGATCGGCGCTACGGCCCGAAAGCGGCAGATACCGGGCGACCATCAGCACACCGCCGGCCAACATCGCCACGCCACCCGGCAGCCAGAGATCCCAGCGCGATGGCGCTTGGTCGGTGTCATCATCATGGGCGAGCAGGCGTGCCGCCAAAAGCGCCAAGGCGGGAAATTCCGGTAGCAAGTAATGCAATTGTTTGCCGCTGATCAACGAGAACGCCACGAACGCGGTGCCGAACCAGACCAGACACATGCGGACACCGCCATCAGGCGTGATTTGGCCGAACCGCCGGGCGGCACGCCACAGCGGCGGCCATATCAGCCACGGTAATACCAAGCCCGGCAGCACCGCCGCGTACCACCAAAACGGTCGCGCATGGGCAAACGATTTGACAATACGGCCCGCAGACTGACCCCAGAAAATAGCATCGCGGTAGGCCTCACCGCCGGCAATCCCCGCCGGCACCGCCCAGACCAATGCAAAGGCAACGGTGATCAACACGGCGAGCGCCGTCCCCGCATACCAACGGCTTTTGACAATCCCCGGCAGCCACCACGGAGCGCTTAACGCCACCGGCAACACATGCAGAAAAATGGCCGGCCCCTTGGCCAGGACACCGAAGCCCATAGCGATGCCTGCAATAACGAAACCGCGATACCCGCCATCACGCGCCGCCATCAATCCCAACAACGCCGCCAAGGTGAAGAACGCCAACATCATGTCGAACATGGTCAGCGTCGAAAATAGCGTCCAGAACAAGGCGCCGAACAGCAATACAGGCGCCATCTCGGCAATTTTGGCTTTGTCCGGCCATAGGCGTTCTGCCAAACGCAGCGTCAGCATCAACGAGCCCAGTCCGAACAACGGCGCTACAAGGCGCGGCCACCAGTCGTTGACGCCGAACACATGCCAGCCGGCCGTCATCAGCCAAAACAACAGCGGCGGCTTATGGCTGTAGGTCTCGCCGTTCAGGTGCGGCACCAGGTAGTGCCGCTCGCGCCACATGTCCCAGGCAACGGCCAGATAGCGGGTCTCATCGACGGGCAGCGCAGGCCTCACGGCAAGCGCCACGACGACAACGGCCAACCACAAGAATGCGGTCAGCCAAATAGAGCGGTTGGTATCCGCCGACATGTCAGTGGCTTTCAGCAACGGCCTCTCCGTTCAGGCTCTTGCCATGACGGTACTTGCGGTAAAGGTGAATGCCGAGCACACCCGAAGCCAAAAACAACACAATACTCAGCCCGATACGCCACACCGGGTCGACGCTGATGCCGCTACCGACCAGCGCGAATATCGCGGTCTGCGGAATGTACCCAAATGCCGAACCCGCAATAAAAGCC
Organism: Rhodospirillaceae bacterium; assembly: GCA_018698795.1. Lineage (GTDB taxonomy): Bacteria > Pseudomonadota > Alphaproteobacteria > Rhodospirillales > Casp-alpha2 > TMED8. The sequence goes on along the minus strand of JABIPG010000226.1, from coordinate 10,164 downwards.
ACCGCACTGACACTAGAGACGCCCGCCGCCAGGTTGGTCAGCAGATTCGATCCCGCCGGTAAAAATCGGATCAACAAGGTCATGGTAAAAGGATTGTCGGCCAGGAATGCATCAATACGCCGGATTTTGCCCGGGAACTTACGCGCCACCAGATCGCGCCCCATGAAACGCGCATAGAAGAAAGTGATGACGCAACCAATCGTGGTCGCCGCCAGGGCAATGGCCAGGCCTTCCGCAAGCCCAAACCCATAGCCAGCGAGAAAACTGATGATCTGACGCGGCAAGCCGACGGCAACAAACACTGCACCAATGCCAACAAGCAGCAATTCCCCCGTCAGGCCGCGACCGCGAATCTCTGTGTCGATCCAAGCCTTATCCAGGAACGAATCCAACTGCATGGCCTGGATCAAGAAACCAATCGCCACCAGCGAGGCCAAAAAGGCCAGTCCCCGCACCAGCCCGCGCGCGCTCATGAACGCTTGCCTTCCGAATTGGAGCTTTCATCCAGTTCGGGATTGGCGGCACGGCGGATCAGCCAAATCACGCCGAAAATATCCACAATCCCAACCCACAGGCGGTTCCACAATCCATACTTGGATACGCCCAGCATACGAGGCCGATGATTGACCGGCACGGATTGCACCTGCCCGCCCGCGCGGATCATCAATGCCGGCAAGAAACGATGCATGTGATTGAAGGCCGGCATGTGCAGAAAGGCCTGGCGCGAGAAAACCTTAAGCCCACAGCCGGTATCCGGCGTCGCATCACGCAAAAGCCCGCCACGAACGCCGTTGGCGACTTTTGACGAAACTCGCTTTAGCCAGGTGTCGCGGCGATTGACCCGGTGTCCGGCGATCAACAAAAAATCACCCCCGCCATTGTCTTTGTATGTATCTATAAGCGCCGGCGCATCGGCGGGGTCGTTCTGGCCATCGCCGTCCATGGTAACGATGATGCCCGCCCGCGCCGCCCGTACCCCCGACACAATGGCCGTGCTTTGACCGCAAGCACGCTTGTGGCGCACCACGCGGAGTTCCGGGTGTCGTGTGCCGGACACCGCCAACGCCTTGGCGGTTGCGTCCGTGCTGCCATCATTGACGAAAACCATCTCGAACGACCGGCCCTTGAGGGCCGTGGCGATTTCGTCGATCAACGGGCCGACGTTCTCCGCCTCATTGTGGGCGGGAACGACAACGGCAATCTCCGGGGCGGTATCGACATTCATGCAAAAAACTAAAATCTTTTACAATTGTTGCCCGCTTTTACACCGCGCCTTCCGGAGCGGCAACGATCATTGCCGCCTTTGCGCGCTCAGCCGGTCCAGGCGTAAGCGGTGGCGGCTATCGGTCAGGCGGCGCGCGCCCATCATCACGGCGGCAAAAACGCCCAAAGCGGTACCGCCGCCAATCAAAAACATCACCAGCAGCTGATACTTCACCGCCTCCACCGGATCGACACCGGCAAGAATTTGCCCCGTCATCATTCCCGGCAGCGCCACAAGCCCGGTCGCGGACATGGCGTTGATGGTTGGAATCATGCCGGCTCGAATGGCGGTGCGGGTGGCTTCTTCGAGGGCGATGCCGGCCTCTGCGCCCAATGCCAGACGCGCCTCAATGGCGACACGCCCGCCGTGCGCTTCGGCGACCAAGCGATCAAGCGCCAGGCTGACGCCATTCATGGTATTGCCAAGGATCATCCCCAATAGCGGCAACGCATAACGGGCATCGTACCAAGGCCGGGTTTCAAACTGCGTGGTCACAGCAAACAGCGTCACCAGCAGCGCGGCCGCACACATGGCCGACGTGCCAATACCGTAAGCCCAATACCCCGTGAAACCGCGATCTTGGCGGGCCATGGCCTCGCGCCCGGCAAAGGCGACCATCATCAGCGCGGCCAAGGTCGTCAGCCATGGTGAGGCGGCGGCGAACAAAGCCTTTAGCACCAATCCCACCAACGTGAGTTGCACCACCATGCGTACGGCAGCGATGAGCAATCTGCGCTCCAGCCCCAATCGAAACACAATCGACAGCCCGGCATTGACGATCAGCAATGCCGCCGCTAGCGACAGATCGACATAGTCGAGAGTGATGAAATTCACGCATCCCCCACAAGGCGCAATCGGCCGGAAACCATGCGATATCGAACCGTCGCCATGCGCGCCGCCTGCGCTTCATCGTGACTGACCACGATGATCGCCGCACCGCTGGCCAAGTTTTCGCGCAAGATCGCCTCGACCCGCAGCGTCGTATCCGGATCGAGCCCCGATGTCGGCTCATCCAACAACAACACCTGCGGCGTCTGCGCCAACGTGCGGATCAAGGCCAGCCGTTGCCGTTCGCCTGTGGACAGCCGCGCCACCGGCCAATCCATGCACTCGTTCGGCAAGTGCAATCGATTCAGCAAACCGGCCACACGATCAGGTTCGGGAAAATGATCGCCGACGCGATCGCGCCACCAGCCCGATTCCGCCGGTACATAGCCGACCCGCTGACGCCATTGCGGCGCCGGGACGTCTGCCCGCGTTTGGCCGTCGAGTTGGATGTCGCCGACATTTTCATCAAGGTCGGCAATGGCGCGGAGCAAAAGCGTCTTGCCACTGCCCGACGCACCAGTGACGGCAATGCACGTTCCCGCCGATACCCGGAGACTAACCGCCTCCAGCCCGAGACAGTGCAAATTGTCGACGATGAGTAGATCCGTCATGGCAGCCACGACCTTTCGAGACCATCTTGTTGCCGGAATCGTCTGTGATCAAGGGCACATGCATTGCCCTGCGCCCATGTTAGGATGCCCGCCACGCTAACAACTACGATGAACCGCAAGATCATGGATACTCAGGCCGGCCCTTTAGACCTGCACCGCGAGACCGTTTTGCCCGAATGGGTCGACTACAACGGCCACATGAACGTCGCCTATTACGTCTTGGTCTTCGATCATGCCACCGACGAATTTCTCGACCATATCGGCCTGGACGAAGCCTACCGCGAGACTCACGAAGGCTCAGTTTTCGTGGTCGAAGCGCATGTCACCTATGAAAACGAGGTGATGGAGGGTGACGAAGTGGCCGTCAGCACCCAAATCCTCGACGCCGACAGCAAACGCCTGCACATCTTTCACCGCATGTATAAAGCGGGTAATCACGATGGAGAAATCATCGCCACCAACGAACTGATGATTTTGCACATGGACATGACGGAACGACGTTCCGCCCCCATGCCGGAAGCCATCCGGGCCCGATTGCTCGAGTTGCAAAAACGCCACGCGGCGCTGCCACGCCCGACCCAGGCTGGCCGCACCATCGGCATTCGGCGAAAATAGAATACGGGACAAATCGCAAATCCGAGAACCGCCCGGGCAAGGCCGACGTAGGCACAAACGATTGAGATTGAACTGGATAAACCCGTGACGTACGCAGAAAACCATATACAAGCCGCCGATACGGCGCAGCAAGCGATGTCTCTCATGCAGGCACATGGCATTCCGCCGCACCCTCAAAACTTTGAGATTTGGTTCAACTATGTTTCCGGACGCAACCCGGACCTGCAAAAGACCATCGACGATTTGATCGACAGCGGCGACGGATTTACCGGCCAGCACACCGACGAACTCTACGCCCAATTCTTTTCCATCATGGCCGAGGGCATTCAAGTCAGCGAAGCCGCCACGCTTCTGGACGACCAATTGCAGCGATTGATGGTGGCCTTGAACGAAGCCGACGGCAACACGCAAAACTTCGGCACGGCACTGGCAGAATTCACGGGCGCGCTACAATCGGGCGGCGAAGGGGATTTGCGTGTGGCCCTGGCACAAGTGGCCAATGCCACAGCCGAGATGCGCAGCCGCAACAGCACGCTGGAGAACCAACTGGAAGACTCGGTCGGTGAAATCCGGCAATTGCGTGACGACCTCGACACCATGCGCCATGAAGCCTTCACTGATGCACTAACCGGCATCGCAAATCGCAAGATGTTCGACCACGAATTGATGCGCCTGGCCACCGACAGCCAAGAACCCCCATCGGATCTCTGCCTGTTGATGCTCGACATCGATCATTTCAAGCAATTCAACGACAATTTCGGCCACCAGGTTGGTGATCAGGTGTTGAAGTTGCTGGCCGCAACGGTAAAGGAATGCGTCAAGGGCCGCGATATCCCGGCCCGGTACGGTGGCGAGGAGTTTTCTGTCATATTGCCCGAGACCGATCTACAAAGCGCGGTGACGTTGGCTGAGCAAATTCGCCAAGCCATCGGCAGTAAAAAAGTCGTCAATAAACAGACAAATCAGGACCTAGGTCGAATTACCGTCTCCATCGGCGCTGGCCATTATGTCGCCGGAGAGCCGTTGAGAGAACTGATCCGGCGCGCCGACGAAGCGATGTATTTAGCCAAAAACTCAGGCCGCAACCGCGTCGCTTCGGAAACCAGCATCAATCACACGGGGCTTTCCGACATCGCTGAGACAGGATAAGAGCACTCCTGTTTTCTCGACGACACACGGTGACAGCATGGGCACGCACAAAAAGCCGGACCAAAACCCCGCTGCAGGCGAAAAACCGCAAGACATTCTTCATAAACACCCTTTATCATCCGTGACTTAGAGAATATTTCGAGAATGCGGAGTCACTGAGATGGTCGAAACAGCTCTTTGGTTAGGCGGCTGCGTGTCGGCGGTGCGGGGCTTCGCCAAGCGCGGCCTTCCTCGCCACGTCACGAAATATCGCGTCTCAGCGGCTCCATATTCTCGAAGTAGGCTCTAAATGCCTGAGTCTCGGATCAGTTACGCTCGCCTTTCGACGCGGCTCCGACAATTGCTGCGAAACGACCATATGGTGCTGTCCGTATTGGCGCTGCTGGTCGGCGCGGTAGTCGGCATGGCGGTGGTGGGTTTCCGGGAGTCTATCGATTTCATCCAAGGCATCTTCTACGGTTTTGATAGCATTTACGGCACCGACAGCGAACACCTAGCCCCCATCGCCGCTGCGCTGCCGGGATGGCGGGTGCTTTTGGCGACCACACTCGGCGGATTGCTCGTCGGCCTGTTGGCTTACAAATGGATGCCCGAGCGCCGCCCGCAGGGCCTCGCCGATGTGATTGAGGCTAACGCGTTATTGGGCGGACGCATGTCGTCGCGCATCGGCTTCACGGCGGCACTGGTGAATGCATTATCCATCGGCGTCGGCGGATCTGTCGGACGTGAGGGACCGGCAGTGCATTTGGGCGCCAGCCTAAGCAGTTGGATCGGTCGGCGCTTGCATCTGTCGCGGTCCTTGACCCGTACGTTGCTCGGCTGCGGTGTGGCCGCCGCCGTTGCGGGTTCGTTCAACGCACCCATCGCAGGCGCGCTGTTCGCCAACGAAGTGGTTATCGGTCATTACGCGCTGAAAGCTTTTGCCCCCATTGTTATTGCCAGCGTTGCCGGCACCGCCGTGTCGCGCGCCTGGTTTGGGGATTTCCCCGCCTTTTCCATCGATATCGGCATTATCACCTCGCTTTGGGAGATGCCGGCCTTTGCGCTGTTGGGTGTCGTATCAGGCGTTGCCGCCATCGTTTTCATGAAAGCCATCGGCCTGTCGGCGAAGCTATCGCGCATGCTGCCGGTACCACTGTGGCTGAAACCCGCGATCGCCGGCTTAGGGCTAGGCGTGGCGGCAATGTACCTGCCGGACATCCTGGGCGTCGGCTATGCCGCAACGGAAACGGCCATGCTGGTAAAATTCAGCCTGTGGATGCTGATCATCATCGGTATCGCGAAAATTCTGGCCACGGCGATGTGTCTGGGATTTGGGTTCGGCGGCGGCGTGTTTAGCCCGGCATTGGTCATCGGCGCCATGGTCGGGGGTGCGTTTGGCGTCATTGCCACCGGCGTATTCCCCGACATGTCGTCAGAGGTCAGCGTCTATACGGTTGTCGGCATGGGTGCGGTGGCAGCGGCCGTTCTCGGCGCGCCGATCTCCACCACCCTGATCATCTTTGAGATGACCAGCAACTATGCACTGACATTGGCGGTGATGATCGCCGTCGTCATTGCCTCTGAGATCACACACCATTTCCACGGGCGGTCGTTCTTCTCCGTTCAATTGCTCGACCGCGGCATTGATGTCAAAAGCGGGTTTGAAACCGAGGTCATGCGCTCCATCCCCTTGGACAGGGTGTTGAAGGACGACGGCATGACCGTAACGCCAGCCACAGGCCTGCAGGAACTGCGCACACGATTGCAGAAAACGCCCTTCGGTGAGCTGTTCGTGGTCGATAACAATGGCCGGCTGATCGGTACCATCACGCTGGCGGACCTCAGCGAAGTCGCCTTCGATCATGGCGTCGACGACCTAATCAAAGCCGGCGATGTCGCTCGCCTGCATCCACCGTTCCTGACCCAATCAGATAGCCTGGATGCCGCCTTGCACCTGATGGCCGATACCGGCGAAGAACACATCGCAGTCGTCGACACCGACCTGACGCTGGTTTACCAGGGGTGTATTCACCAACGCGACGTCATGACCGCTTACAGCCGTGCGCTCGTCAAAGCCCGCCACGAAGAACGCGGCGAGACGGGTTAGAACGGGCTCACTCTTTCAGCCGCAACCAAGAGTGTCGATCACGCGATTTTACCGCAACCTTGCGCACCGACATATCCGCCGATTTCAGGGTCAAAACGTCGAGCGACACTTCCGCGCCCGCGTCGCCCTGGGCCCGTACTTTGCGGAAGAAATCGGTCATGCCGGTTATCTTCTTGCCGCCAACACCTAGGATCACTTCGCCAGGATGCAGGCCAGCGACTTCTCCGGGTCCGCCCGCCGCCAACCTCAAGATTAGCAATTGGCCTTCGACCTCTCGAGTATAGACCCCGAGCCAGGGACCGACCGAACCTTCGCTACGACCTGTTTTGACAAGCGAGTCGAGAACCGGCTTGAGCAGTTCAACGGGCACGAACATATTGCCGAAACCATCTATATCCGGCCCGGGAGCATCGTGGACCATCAACGACCCGATGCCCACCAGCTTGCCTGATTGATCGACCAGCGCCGCGCCACCGAACTCTTGATGCGGCGGCATGGTATAGATGGCGCGTTCAAGCAGGTACTCCCAACTGCCCGCGAATGCGCGCCGCGACACCACCTGCACCGGAGATACGGGTCGCTGATCGCCTACCGACACCACCAAAAGCCGCGCCCTCTCATCGAGTGCTTTTGAACTTCCTAGTTCCAACGGTGCCGCGTCGATAGTTTGGCGTGCACGCAACAAACCAAATCCGGTGTCATGATCGTAGGCCACGACGTCGGCTTCCATGGTCGGGCCACCGCGTGGGCGCACGCGAATCCGCTCCGCTTCCATGATGATGTAGCCAATGGTTAAAATCAGACCGCCGTCGCCGATCAGCACGCCGCTGCCCGAGCGTGTATCGCCTAAGGTGCCAAGAGAACGGGCATCGGGCCGAATTTCCGCGTGGATCTCGACCACAGCGTTTAAGATTTCGCCTATCGTCGGCTCGCCAGCTTGGGAGGGCGCGGAGCCGTTCCCACCCAGGATCGCAACAACCAACACAACGGCAAAATACTGGACGTTTCGAAACAAACTTTGCATGGACCTAACTCCGAGCTATGTCCCGAGTATATCATTTGGGGACTCAATCGGGCGTTAAAAAGCCCAAAGTCACGGCGATGTTATCTCGATCGGCAGGCATTTCAGGTTTCCCAAGCACCCGTATCGCCGGTGCGTGCCATCCGTACGGAACGTGTTATATAAGAAACCATGCAAGATCCCTTCGATCTCATGGACCCATCTGAAGATTTGCCGTCGACACCGACCGCCCCGGTTCGGCCTGCCGGTTATCTCGACGGCCTGAACGAGACCCAGCGCGAGGCCGTGGAGGCCATCGACGGTCCCGTTTTGGTGTTGGCCGGCGCCGGCACCGGCAAGACGCGGGTGTTGACCACCCGCTTGGCTCATATCCTGATGCAGGGCCGCGCCCAGCCGTGGCAATTGCTGGCTGTGACCTTCACCAACAAGGCGGCGCGCGAGATGAAAGAACGCGTCGGCTCGCTTGTCCGCGCGCCGGTTGAGGGCTGGTGGGTGGGCACGTTTCACGCCATCGGGGCTCGCATCCTGCGCTACCATGCCGAGGCTGTGGGCCTAAACCCCAATTTCACTATTCTCGATGCCGATGATCAAGTGCGGCTGGTGAAGCAGTATATCGACGTCCATGAAATCGATGACAAACGGTTTCCGGCGCGGACCATCGTCGGCACCATCCAGCGCTGGAAAGACCGTGGCCTAACGCCCGACAAGGTGACCCTGAATGAAGGCGCGGACTTAGCTGAAGGCCGCATTCTAAACCTTTACCGCGATTACCAAGAGCGCCTGCAACAAGTGAACGCCGCCGATTTCGGTGATTTGCTGTTGCTGTGCCTGGAGTTGTTTCAAAAGCAACCCGAGGTTTTGCAGAAATACCAACAACAGTTCCGCTTCGTCATGGTGGACGAATACCAAGACACCAACGTGGCGCAATATCTGTGGCTGCGCATGCTGGCGCAGGGGCACAAGAACATCTGCTGCGTCGGCGACGACGACCAGTCGATCTATTCATGGCGCGGCGCTGAGGTCGGCAACATTTTGCGTTTTGAGGAAGATTTCCCAGGTGCCAAAGTGGTGCGCCTGGAACGCAATTACCGCTCCACCCCGCATATCTTGGCCGCCGCATCGGGGCTGATCGCCCATAACGAAGGACGCTTGGGCAAGACGCTCTGGACCGAGGAGAACGGCGGTGATCGCGTGCGTGTTCGCGGCGTGTGGGACGGCGAAGAAGAAGCCCGCATCATCGGCGACGAGATTGAGGCCCTGCACGGCAAGGGGCATGCGCTCAATCAAATGGCGGTGCTGGTGCGGGCCGGTTTTCAAATGCGCGAATTCGAAGAACGCCTGATTACACTGGGCGTTCCCTACCGCGTTATTGGTGGCCCGCGGTTTTATGAACGCCAGGAAATCCGAGATGCCATCGCCTATCTGCGCGTCGTCGCGCAACCCGACGACGACCTCGCGTTCGAGCGCATCGTCAATTTGCCGAAACGCGGCATCGGCGATGCGACCTTGCAGGTGGTGCATGGCTTGGCGCGGAGCGAGCGCATATCGCTAACCCGCGCCGTGGCGAAATTGCTCGATACCGACGAAATCCGCCCCGCCGCACGCAAGACGCTGGCCGATTTATCAGAAGACTTCAGCCGTTGGCGTGGCCTAATGGCGATGGTGCCGCACGCAGAATTGGCGGAAACAGTGTTGGACGAATCGGGTTACATGATGATGTGGAAGGCCTCTAAGGCGCCAGAAGCGCCCGGTCGGCTCGACAACCTGAAAGAGATGGTCGTCGCCATGGAGGATTTCGATACCTTGGCCGCGTTCCTCGAACACGTCTCGTTGGTCATGGAGAACGAGGATTCCATGGTGCAGGACAAAGTCAACCTGATGACGCTGCATGGCGCCAAGGGGCTGGAGTTCGAATCCGTGTTCTTGCCGGGCTGGGAAGAAGGATTGTTTCCACACCAGCGCGCACTCGATGACGGTGGCACCGGTGGCCTGGAAGAGGAGCGCCGTCTGGCCTATGTCGGCCTGACCCGGGCACGGCACCGCGCCCAAGTCTCGTTTGCCGCCAACCGGCGCATCTACGGCAACTGGCAAAGCGCCACGCCATCGCGTTTCGTCGATGAGTTGCCGCAAGACAACATTGAGATGGAAAGTGCGCAAGGCATATACGACCGCCACATCGGTAGCGGCTTCGGCGGCCAAGGAGAAGGTGGTTTTGGTGGCTCGCGGTGGCAGCCGCGCCGGCGCAAGCAGCGCGCCGTAACCTTGGAAGACACCGATTGGCGCACCGAAGTGCGTGAAGCCAAAACCGACTTTTCCGAAGGCGAGCGGGTGTTTCACATGAAATTCGGTTACGGCCGCATCACCACCATCGATGGTGAAAAACTGGAGATCGATTTCGAGAAGGCCGGGACCAAGAAAGTCATGAGCAGTTTCGTCGAGCCGACATGATCAATCCGGTGTTCCTGTAAAACGCAGAGCAATAATGGTCCACAGAAGCGGCTGCGTATCGCAGTTGTAGCGGAGTAAAATTCCGCCAGTTTGTGTCCTTCGTATTATCGGAGGGCGGGAGATGTATTCTGTGGATATT
>JABIPG010000161.1 GCA_018698795.1 Rhodospirillaceae bacterium | reverse complement strand
GCGGCGGGCCGCGCCAAGCGCGCCTTTCGGCCGGTGCCGTGGGTGATCACCGCTGACATCATTTGGTTCATTGCCGCCACATAGCCGGCATCAACAACCCGGCCCGGCCCAGAGCCCTGACGCGCGTAGAGCACCGCACCACTGGCATCTTTGATTTCGGTAATGGCATAAGGCCATGCTGCGTTGCCGCCATTGGCAAAAGGCGCATAGGCCGATGTCAGATCAATCAGGCTCAATTCATGGGTGCCGAGCGCCAGGCTCGGTCGCGGCTTGATATCACCCGGCACGCCAAGCCTGGCCGCCGTGTCGGCAACGCGCTGTAAGCCGGCTTTTTGTGCAATGCGCACAGCGGCGGTATTGACCGATTCCGCCAGGGCGCGGCTCATGGAAATCACGCCGTTATGTTTGCCGTTAAAATTACGCGGCTTCCAACCATCGATATTCACCGGTGCGTCATCCACCGGGCTGTCCGGGGTCATGCCCGATTCCAGTGCAGCCAGATAGACGAATGGTTTGAACGCCGAGCCGGGTTGGCGCGAGGCTTGTGTTGCGCGGTTAAAAGAACTCTCGCCATGACTGCGCCCCCCCACCAAGGCACGCACAGCGCCGTCTCCGGCCATGCCAACCAAGGCGCCCTGGCTGACATTGAATTTTACGCCCTTACTTGAAAGCGCGGCGGCGATATGGCGCTCAGCTGCACGCTGCAATCCTGGGTTCAATGTGGTTCTGACGATCAAATCCTGATGCCCCAGGGCGACATAATCCCCCAGCCGAGACAGCACCCAGTCAGCGAAGTAGCGCCCGTCTGTCGGCGGCGGACGGTAACGCCGCCCGCGATGACGAAGCGCCGCCTTTTCTTGTTTATCATTGATGTAGCCGGCGGCAATCATGTTCTTCAAAACTTGTTGCGTCCGTCCAGCGGAGCGCTCGGTGCTGGCCTGCGGATTATAGCGGCTCGGCGCTTTTAGCAATCCCGCCAGCAGGGCGGCTTCATAAAGCGAGACATCCCCGGCACCCTTGCCGAAATATTTTCGCGCCGCCGCATCCACGCCATACGTTCCGGCACCGAGATAAACTCGGTTCATGTAAATCGTCAGGATTTGGTCTTTGGAAAATTTTTGCTCCAGCCAAAATGCCAATAAAACCTCTTGGATTTTGCGTTTGTAAGATCGCTCCGGGGTCAGAAATAAATTTTTCGCCGCTTGTTGTGTCAAAGTGCTGCCGCCTTGGACGATGCGGCCAGCACGCAAATTCGCCCAAGCGGCACGCGCGATACCAATGGGATCGAGACCGTAATGACTATAAAACCGCCGATCCTCGGTGGCGATGATGGCTTGCGGCAGGGTTTCGGGCAAATCCACCACACGCACGGGTACGCCGTATAGGTCGCCGCGTGTAGCAAACACCGCACCATCCGCGCCCAGCAAGGTGACAGTCGGGCGACGTGTGGCATTCAGGGCGTTATCGACGTCTGGTAAATCAAGCGCAAACCAACCGAGCACAAGCGTCAGCGCAATAAAACCCCAGACCGCTACGGTCAAACCGAATTTAGCGACCGGCCACAGCCAGCGGGCAATACCTGAAGAGGGTTCAGTCATGACTTGTTATGCGTGCCTGCGGTTAGCATCGGGTTAATGGCCGGATAGACGGTCGAATTTAATCCAGGTAACATACTTTTCTTCGCGTTATTTAATCATTGAGGTCAACAATGGGCTCTAAAAAACCGAAGCTGTATAGAGCTTCACTTGCGGCCGTTTTTCTCATCGGACTGACCACAGCCCCTTCCGCCATGGCGGCTGAAACCATCGTTATGTCCTATAATGCCGATTGGCCACCTTATTCCTTTGGCGCAGGCGCCCAGACAAACGGTATTCTGCCTGAATTAATGGAGGAAATCCTTAGCCAACGCATGGGACTGAAGGTCCGTAATGTAAGTTATCCTTGGAAGCGGGTGCAAAGCAGCGTCAAGTCCGGGACCGTTGACGCCATGGTGACGGTCCCGACCAAGGCGCGGCTGAACTATACCCGCAGTTCCCAAGGCATCGTCTATCAACTCAATATGGTGTTAGCGGTGGCCGCTACAGGCGCCGCGCGGCAGAACCTTATGGCTGATCCAGCGGCATCGACATTGTCCCGGTACCGGGTTTGCGACATTCTCGGCAATGGCTGGGGCAAGCGGTTTTTTGCGACAAATAATATAAAACCCATCATCGCCACCAAGGTTGTCAGTTGCTTGCGGATGACCGCCAAAGGCCGCACCGACGCGACCTTGCAGGCGGAGGCGGTACTGCGCCGGGCGATCTCCGCATCTCAACTAGAAAATCGACTGGCGGTGATCCCGAAACCAATGGGCACCATGGACTTCACGCTTTTGCTGTCGAAGAAGTCCGCCTTTAATGCCGCGTTCATCCAGCGTTTCGATGCCGAGCTGGCAATTATGAAGGCGGACGGCAGCTACGCGGCGTTGGTCCAACGTCTGCGCAAGGGCCAGCCTTAAACCACCGACCTAAACGTCTAGATTAGCCACCTTCAGTGCGTTCTGCTGGATGAAATCACGCCGCGGCTCAACCACGTCACCCATCAGTGTCGAGAATACATCCTCTGCGTCATCAGTGTGATTGACCCTGACCTGTAGAAGCGTGCGCGCATCGGGATCTAGTGTCGTTTCCCACAGCTGGTCGGGGTTCATCTCGCCCAAACCTTTATAGCGCTGCATGGATATACCCTTGCGGCCGAAGTCCATAATCCGGTCAACCAGCGAGATCGGGCCGGTGATCGGGAACTCATTGTCTTTTACCATCAGCACACCGTGCTTGGTGTAGAGTTTCTGCAACTCGCCGGCGCGGTCATTCAAGCGTCGAGCATCCTGTGAGCGGATCAAGGCGACATCGATGACATGGCGCTCGGTAACGCCGCGCAGCGTGCGTGAAAACGCCAAGCTGCCATCATCCGAGCCCGTCCCCTCCCAGCCGCGCTCCAGCGGGTCGGCCAAAGCGTCTAAGCGCTTAGCGATGAAATCCGCCACTTGCCCCGCCTGAGCGGTATCGGACAACAGGCTGGCGTCCAAGGCACTCAAAATTGCAGCTTGCTCAACAACGCCCGATGGCACGTAGCGCGCTACATTGGTGATCTCGGCCTTGGCGGCACGCGCATCATCCAACGCCTGGCGCAGATCCGCCCCAGCGATTTGCGTGCCGTCATATGTAGTAAACACAGCACCCTCATCGATCGCCGCATTGAACAGATAGTCCTCAAGCACGTCGTCGTCTTTCAGGTAGACTTCCGATTTGCCGCGCTTGGCGCGATACAACGGCGGCTGAGCGATATAGAGATACCCACGCTCGACGACCTCAGGCATTTGCCGGAAAAAGAACGTCAGCAATAAGGTGCGGATGTGGCTGCCATCAACATCGGCGTCGGTCATGATGATAATTTTGTGATAACGGCACTTCTCGATATTGAAGTCCTCTCGCCCGATGCCGGTACCAAGTGCTGCAATCAGGGTGCCGATTTCACTCGATGACAGCATCTTATCAAAACGCGCGCGCTCGACGTTGAGGATTTTACCACGTAGCGGCAATATTGCCTGGTTGGCGCGGTTGCGTCCCTGCTTGGCCGACCCACCGGCGGAATCACCCTCGACGATGAACAGTTCGGACCTCGCCGGATCGCGCTCCTGGCAATCCGCCAGCTTGCCCGGCAACGACGAGATATCCAGCGCCCCCTTGCGCCGCGTCAACTCGCGCGCCTTGCGGGCGGCTTCACGTGCGGCAGCAGCATCGACAATCTTCATGATCACCTTCTTTGCTTCCGCCGGGTGCTCCTCAAACCATTGATCGAGACCCGCCGCAACCAGGCTTTCAACAACCGGTCGGACCTCGGACGACACAAGTTTGTCCTTGGTTTGTGACGAGAACTTTGGATCCGGCACCTTGATCGATAATACGCAGGTCATGCCTTCGCGCGAATCATCGCCGGTGATGTTGACTTTAGCCTTCGACGCGACGCCGGAAGACGACGCATAATTGTTGATCATCCGCGTCAACGCGCCTCGGAAACCGGCCAGATGGGTGCCGCCGTCGCGTTGCGGGATGTTATTGGTGAAGCACAGCGTTGTCTCGTGATAGCTGTCGTTCCACTGCATCGCCAGCTCAACGACGATATCGTCTTTTTCGTTGATGACGACGATTGTGTTTTCATGCAACGCCGATTTTGAGCGATCCAGATATTCAACGAAAGCTTTCAGGCCACCCTCGTAATGCAAATCGATGGTGATCGGATCAACCGGGCGGCTGTCGATCAGTTGCAGCGCCACGCCAGAATTCAGAAACGCCAGCTCACGCAACCGATGCTCTAGTGTGCCCAAGTCGAACTCTGTCATGGTGAAGGTTTTAGGCGACGGCATGAAGGTGATTTCACTGCCCGTTAACGGTGCGCCTTCATCGGTAAGCGGCGCATCGCCAACCACTTTCAACGCTATTGCCGTATCGCCATTTTCAAAACGCACGTAGTGTTCCTTGCCATCGCGCCAAATCCGCAGATCAAGCCAATCGGACAGCGCATTGACCACAGAAACACCAACCCCGTGCAGGCCGCCGGAGACCTTATAGGAGTTCTGGTCGAATTTGCCGCCGGCATGCAGCTGGGTCATGATCACTTCCGCTGCCGACACGCCCTCTTCCTCGTGGATGTCGACCGGGATGCCACGACCGTTATCGCGCACACTGACCGAGCCGTCACCGTTGATCGCTACAAATACCGTATCGCAATGCCCGGCAAGCGCCTCGTCTATGGCGTTATCGACCACCTCGTAGACCATGTGATGCAGCCCGGAGCCGTCATCGGTATCACCGATGTACATACCCGGCCGTTTGCGTACGGCTTCCAAACCGCGCAGCACCTTGATCGAGTCGGCGCCATATTCCTCGGCAATATCGCCATCCGCTTCAGAAGCATCTGGAGTTTCAGAAGCTATTGGGGCTTCTTCCTCGGCTTTGGGAGTCTCGTCGCTCATGTTCTTCCTAACTTGTGCAAGTCACGCCGCCATCGGCAACGCTATAAAAATCCGCCCGACCGCTGAGCGGCTGAAACAGTTCGGCATCCGTGCCGGTCAGCCATACCTGGCCGCCCAATTCAATCAGCGCCTCGAATAACGCCTCGCGGCGCGCTTCATCCAAATGCGCCGCCACTTCATCAAGCAGCAACGCCGGCACACCACCTTCCTCCGCCGCACGGGTGCGGGCATTGGCCAACACCAGCCCGATCAACAAAGCCTTTTGCTCGCCGGTGGAACAAAGTGCGGCTTCCTGATCCTTGGGCCGATGGCGAACGATCAAATCGCTGCGCTGCGGTCCAGTGCGGGTACGCCCTGACCTGGCATCGTCGCTACGCTCTGTAGCCAACGCTGCACGAAACCGGTCCTCCGCCGCAAGCGCCGGGCCGTCGGCAAGCCATGATTCCAAATCGCCGGCCAAAGCAATATCAGCACCAGGGAACGGGCCCCATCCTTCGGCCGCCGACACCGACAAACGCCCAACCACATCGAGTCTGGCAGCGGTCACAGCAATGCCTTTTGACGCCATGGTTTCTTCCAACGCGCCCAACCAAACCGTATCCGGCGCGCCGCCTGCGCGCAGCAGTTTAATGCGCTGGCGCATGGCGTTCTCAAAGGCAGCAACGCGCCCGGCATGTGCAGGGTCCCAACCGAACACAATGCGATCCAAAAACCGCCGCCGCGCCGAGGCGCCTTCTTGAAACAATCGGTCCATCTGCGGTGTTAACCAATGCGCACTCATAACGTCCGCCAAAGCCGACTGAGAGCGCACCGTCTCCCCGTCAATCCGCACAGTGCGGCGCTCACCACCGCTTTCATCCAGTCCGGTGCCAACATCGCAAGGCCCAATAGGCGTCTCGACCCGCGCCGCCACGGCCCAACCCTGCCCCGCCGCATCGCCATTTCGCCAAGCTAAGTCCGTCAATTTAGGGCGGCGCAAACCACGCCCCGGCACCAGCATGGATATGGCTTCCAAAAGATTGGTCTTACCGGCGCCATTGACCCCGGTCAGCACCAGAATATCGGCATCGGTCTCAAGCCGCAGGCTCCGATAACTACGAAAATCAGTGAGCGTCAGGCGGCGCACCGCATAACGACGATGGCCCACGTCTGTTGTTACGCCCTCAGGGTTCATCCCCTGCGGCGCATTATCTTGAGTTGCCACTCCTGTAGTCGCTAACAGTGTCGAGCTCCTACTTAGACTCTCATCGGCATCAAAACGTAGAGCGCGCTGTCGTCATCAACTTCACGGACGATTGTCGGCGAAGCCGAGTCAGCCATCGAAAACCGCGCCTTATCGCCTTCAATCTGGCGGGTAATATCGATCAAATAGGCCGAGTTAAATCCGATCTCGATGTCGTCACCCTGATAATCGACTTCCACTTCCTCGGTGGCGCTACCATGCTCGGGGCTTGATGCTGTAAGCACCAAGAGGCCGTTCGTCAATGCCAGCTTGACGGCGCGCGACTTTTCACTGGAAATCGCCGATACGCGGTCAACGGCATCGGCAAACGGCTTGCAGTCGACTTCCATGGTCTTGTCGTTGCCGACAGGGATGACCCGTTCGTAATCGGGGAACGTGCCGTCGATCAACTTAGACGTCAGCACCGCATCATCGAAAGCGAAGCGGATTTTGGTCTCCGATAGAGAAACCCGCACCTCGTCGCCGGACTCATCAATCAGTTTACGCAGTTCGGTCACCGCTTTGCGCGGCACGATAACACCCGGCATGTCCTCGGCACCGGCAGGCAGCGGCGATTCCACATTGGCCAAGCGGTGGCCATCTGTGGCAACGGCGCGCAATACATTGATGCCATCCCGTTCCGCTTTATGCAGATAAATGCCATTCAGGTAATAGCGGGTCTCCTCGGTCGAAATGGCGAATTTAGAACGGTCGATCAGCGCGCGCAATTCCGCCGAGGTGACAGTGAATGCATGCGGCAACTCGCCGCCAGACAATACCGGGAACTCGTCCGTCGGCAAGGATTGCAAAGTAAAGCGCGAACGCCCGGCCGACAATGTCAACTCGCCGCTAGCGCCGGCATCAAGATCAACTTGCGCACCATCAGGCAGCTTGCGAACGATATCATAGAGCGTATGCGCCGGCACCGTCGTGGTGCCCGGCGTCGACACCTGGGCCGTTGTTGACTCGACGATATCGAGGTCCATGTCGGTGGCGTTCAGCTTGACGGCG
>JABIPG010000192.1 GCA_018698795.1 Rhodospirillaceae bacterium | reverse complement strand
TTCACGCGCCAAGGCCGTGGCGTGAAGAGGACCCGCGCCGCCGAAGGCAAACAGCGCGAAGTCGCGCGGGTCAGCCCCCAGTGATAACGAAACCATGCGGATCGCGCCGGCCATTTTTGTGTTGGCGACGCGAATCACCGCTTCTGCGGCGCCGGTGGCGTCGGTTTCCAGCGGTTGGCCTAAATCGCGCTCGAAAATTTCGGCCACATCGGCAACAGAAATCGCCGCATCCACTGAGTTGAGTTTTTCCGGGTTGAGGCGGCCCAGCAAAAGATTAGCATCGGAAATGGTGGGCTCAGTACCGCCCCGGCCATAGCAAATGGGTCCGGGGTCGGCGCCGGCGCTTTCGGGGCCGACCTCCAGCAGATTGCCGGCATTGACCCTGGCAATGGATCCACCGCCGGCACCGACCGTGCGTACGTCTACCATCGGCACATGGATCGGCATGGCGTACTCGACCTCGATTTCGTTCGAGACCGCCGGTTCCGCCCCTCGGATCAACGCTACATCGGTTGATGTGCCACCCATGTCGTAGGTCAAAAGATCGACGACGCCGGTTTTTCGTCCCGTGTATGCGGCCGCCATGACGCCCGATGCCGGGCCCGACATGACAGTTTTTGCCGCTTCTCGCGCCACCAGATCGGAAGACACCATGCCGCCGTTACCGTTCATGATCAGCACTTCGCCGCCGTAACCCTTGCCGGCCAGTTCATCGACGAGCCGGCGGATATAGCGCTCCAGCAACGGTTGCACCGAGGCGTTCACGGCTGCCGTTACGCCGCGCTCGAACTCGCGGCTCTCCGACAGCAACGAATGCCCCATGGTGATGTAGTCGTTGGGCCAGATCCCCCGAACAATGTCGGCGGCGTGCTGTTCGTGCATGGGGTTGGCGTAGGCGTGCAGGAAATGAATGACGATAGACTCACATCCGCCATCCAATAGTTTCTGCGCGGCGGATTTGACCGCAGAGCCGTCCAGCGGCACGACGACTTCGCCGGCGGCATCCATGCGTTCATCGACTTCCAGACGCAAATCACGCGGAATGATCGGTCGAAACGTGCCGGTCATTCCGTAGGCTTGCGGGCGTGTGCGTCGGCCGAGTTCCAGGATGTCGCGAAACCCCTTGGTGGTGATCAGCCCCGTGCGGCTGAGCTTTCGCTCCAAAACGGCATTGGTGGTTGTCGTGGTGCCGTGAATGATCAAGTCAATCGACAGGATCGGTGCATCGGCATGATCCAAAGCTGCAAGCACGCCGTAGGCCTGATTGTCGATAGTGCTGGGCACCTTGGCTAAGCGCACTTCAGCCGTTTGCTGGTCGAGCAAAATCAGGTCGGTGAAGGTGCCGCCGACATCGACGCCGACGATCTGACGCGAGTCGGATGGTTTGGTGGGCGTATCGTTCACGTCAACTTCCACAATAATTCAAGAAAAGTTTTCTGCTCTTTTTCGCTTAGCGGGGCCAAAGTGTCCGCAGTGATGGCTTCGGCGTTGTTGATGTAGCCTTCAACCATATCCAGCCCAGTCGGCGATAGAGAGACGATAATACGGCGCTGATCGCTGGGATCCGGCGCCGAGGAGACCAAGTCTCGTTTGCGCAGGCGGTCGATGACGCCCTTGATCGTCGCGCCGTCCATGGCGGTCCGGCGGCCCAGTTCATTTTGAGAGACCGGGCCCAATTGGTTTAGCATCGCCAGCGCCGCAAACTGGGTCGGCGTCAGATCGGATATCCGTTCGGAGAAAATCGTCAAATGCCGCTGAGTGGCACGACGCAGGATGAAACCCACCTGGCTGGCCAAGGCGTAGGGCGTCGAGGTTTTTGATTTGGGCGCGAGCATCAGCCGTTGACCATATCGTTTCCGTTTGAACCGCATGAATGTTGACAGTAATTTTTCAATAGGTCAAAATTTATTTGTATACAAACAAATATCCTCAATGGAGGGCTCAAGGAGCTGCAAATCGTGGACTACTTCCGACCGACGGACTTGAAAGACGCCGTTGATTGGCTAGCGGACAATGACGCGCGCATCGCGGCTGGGTGTACGGATATCTATCCTGCCGAGGCGGGCCCGTCTCTGGGCGGCGCCGTTCTTGATATTACCGCAATTGCAGGCCTGCGAGGGATCTCGGAGGAAGCGGATCATTGGCGCCTCGGTGGAGCGACGACGTGGACCGACATCATCCGCGCCGACTTGCCGCCCGCTTTCGATGGCCTCAAACAGGCGGCACGCGAGGTCGGGTCCGTGCAAATCCAGAACGCGGGCACAATCGGCGGCAATATCTGCAACGCGTCACCGGCGGCGGACGGGGTGCCATGCCTGCTGACCTTGGATGCCGAGATCGAGGTGACATCAAAGACGGGCCGGCGCAGGTTGGCTTTGGACGAATTCCTGCTTGGGCCGCGCGAGACCGCCTTGAAACCCGGCGAAATCCTGAGCGCAATCGTGATCCCGAAGAGCGCCGCGAGCGGCCATTCGGCGTTCGTTAAACTGGGCGCGCGCAAGTATCTGGTGATTTCCATCGCCATGGTTGCAGTGCGGTTGACAGAGGCCGGTGGCAAGATCGAGACGGCTGCCGTTGCCGTCGGCGCGTGCAGCGCCAAGGCGCAACGTAATGCCGATGTGGAACGCGAACTGATTGGACAGCCATGGGACGCGGAATTGGCTGCCGAAATATCCGATGAGCTGGTCGCCAGCAGCCTAAACCCAATCACGGATACACGAGCCGAGGCGGGTTATCGATCCCATGCCGCCGCCGAACTGGTGCGCCGCGCTGTGCGGGCGGTGGTCGCATGAGCCACTCGGAAAAGTCACTTGAAATGACGGTCAACGGCGAGCACGCCACATTGGCCATATCTCCGTCGCGGCGTTTGAGCGAAGTGTTGCGCGAAGACTTGAACCTGCGTGGCACCAAGGTCGGGTGCAACGCTGGGGATTGCGGGGCGTGCACTGTGTTGGTCGATGGCGAGCCTGTTTGTGCCTGTTTGACGCCTGTGGCGCAGGTGGAAGGCAAATCCGTCGTGACGGTTGAGGGGCTTGCATCGGGTCGAATGTCGGCGTTGCAGGACTCGTTTTTGCGCCACGGTGCGGCGCAATGCGGTATCTGCTCGCCGGGGATGCTGATGGCCGCATCCGCACTGCTGGAGAGAAACGCAACCCCGTCGCGCACCGAGGTTGAAGACGCCTTGGGCGGCGTTTTGTGTCGGTGTACGGGTTACAGCAAAATCATTGATGCGGTTTGCACCGCCGCTAATCCCGCATCGTCGGCCGAACTTCCCGGCGCCGGAGATGCCGTGGGCGCGCGTGTCGAGCGACTAGATGGTGGGCCGAAGGTCACGGGTGCTGAGGTGTTCGGCGCTGATTATTGGCCTAAAGATGCGCTGCTTGTCCGCGTCGTTCGCTCGCCGCACCACAAGGCTGCGTTCTCGATCGGAGATGTCGAGGCTTGGCGTGCCCAACATTCCGGCGTTGAGGCCGTATTTACCGCTGCGGACATCCCCGGCGACAATTGCTTCGGCGTTATCCCGCCCTATGCCGATCAACCGGCATTGGCCGAGGTGTCTGTGCGGTTTCGGGGCGAGGCCGTTGCGCTGGTGGCGGGCAATGCCGAAACGATCAACGGCCTAGATATTCTCGATTTTCCTATCCGATGGGAACCAGATGAGGCGTACCTGGAGACATCGGCGGCGCTTGATGCCGATGTGCCGGTTCACGATCAGCGTCCCGGCAATGTCTTGGTCGTCGGTAAGGTCCGTCAGGGCGGCACGGAAGACGCTCTCGCCGCCGCGGCGCATGTGGTCGAGGGGCATATGGAAACCGCCTACGTAGAACATGCCTATATCGAGCCCGAAGCCGGCGCGGCATGGATGGATGGTGACGTACTGGTGATCCAGGTCTGCACACAAGCACCGATCATGAATCGCGACGAAACAGCTGCGATCCTGGGACTAAGTAAGGAGAATGTCCGGATCGTGCCTGCAGCAACGGGCGGTGGATTTGGCTCGAAAATCGACGTCTCACTGCAGCCGTTGATTGGCCTGGTGACCCTGAAAACCGGGAAACCCTGCCGCATGGTCTATACGCGAAGCGAATCCATGATTTCCACCACCAAACGCCATCCCGCTAACCTTCAGGCGCGCATTGGCGCGGACGCAGATGGGCATGTGCTGGCGATGTCCATGAGCGGCGATTTCAATACTGGAGCCTACGCCAGTTGGGGGCCGACGGTGGCGGGCCGTGTGCCGCTCCATGCACCGGGACCATACCGCACCCCCAATTACGATGGCAGGGCACAGGCGGTTCATACCCATGGGCCGGTCTCGGGTGCATTTCGCGGTTTCGGCGTGCCGCAGGCCGCTGTTATCCAAGAGACACTTTATGACGAGCTTGCCGCGGCCTGCGGTGTTGACCGGTTGGAATTTCGGCGCATGAACGCCTTGCGGGACGGCGACCGAACGGCATTCGGGCAACGGCTTTTTGGGGTCGGCATTGGTGAATGCTTGGACGCCTTGGCGCCGCGCTGGCACGACGCCGTGGTAGATGCGGATCAGTTCAACGCCGACAATGCATATTTCAAACGCGGCATCGGGGTGGCGTCGTGCTGGTATGGGTGCGGCAACACATCGATCCCCAATCCGTCAACCATTCGTCTCGGCATCACCTCTGATGGGCGGCTTTGCTTGCACCAGGGGGCGGTCGATATCGGCCAAGGCTCGAATACGGTGATACCACAAATTTGCGCCGATGCGCTGGGTATCGCACTGAGAAAGATTGAGCTGATCAGCGCCGATACCGCGCTCACGCCCGATTGCGGTAAGACATCGGGTTCGCGCCAAACATATGTCACCGGCAAGGCGGCGGAACTGGCTGGATTGTCGCTGCGCCAAACCATCCTGCGCATGAGCAACCGCGGCCCGGACGCGGATATCGATATTCAGAGGCATCGCTTGATCATCACGGAAGGGACCGAGATTTCCGAGATCGACCTGTCCGAGCTGGCTCCCGATGAAAACGGTTACGCGTTGGCGGCGGAGGAAACGTATGATCCGCCGACCACCGCGCTTGATGAAAACGGCCAGGGCACGCCTTATGCGGTTTACGGCTACGGCGCGCAGTTGGCCGAGGTTGAGGTGGACGTCAAATTGGGCAAGGTCGTGGTGCGGCGCATCACGGCGGCGCATGATGTCGGGCGCGCCATCAATCCGATGTTGGCGGAAGGGCAGATTGAGGGTGGTATCGCCCAGGGGCTGGGCATGGCCTTGATGGAAGAATACGTGCCCGGCGTTACTGAAAACCTGCACGACTACTTGATCCCGACCA
Organism: Rhodospirillaceae bacterium; assembly: GCA_018698795.1. Classification (GTDB taxonomy): domain Bacteria; phylum Pseudomonadota; class Alphaproteobacteria; order Rhodospirillales; family Casp-alpha2; genus TMED8. The sequence continues at coordinate 4,970 of JABIPG010000192.1, read as the reverse complement.
TCGGCGACATGCCGGAAATTCAATCGATTTTGATTGAGAAGGCCGACCCGGAAGGCCCCATGGGGGCCAAGGGGTTGGGTGAACATGTCTTGATCCCGACAGCGCCGGCGATCCTGAACGCCATTCGCCATGCCACGGGTGCACGTATCAGACGCCTGCCGGCGCTGCCGCACCGGGTGTTGGCGGCCATTCAAGAGGCGGAGGAAAACCCATGAGCGATCTCGAAAAAGTACGGTGCGACGCTTGTCCGGTGATGTGCTACATCGCAGACGGTAAGGCTGGCGCCTGTGACCGGTACGCCAACGAAGATGGACAGATCATTCGCTGTGACCCGCTGACCATTCTGGATCGCACCATCGAGGCCGGCGGCGAGATTGTACCGTTCCTGCAATCCGATTGGGATGGTCGCGTGTTCAATGGCGATGAGGTGTTCGTCACGGCTGTCGGCGCTGGCACCACCTACCCTGATTACAAGCCAGCCCCCTTCATTGTCAGCCGCGAGATTGATGACGCGGATTTCGTCACCGTCGTCTCGGAGGCGATATTCTCGTATTGCGGTGCCAAGATTAAGGTCGATACCGACCGGCACTTGGGCCCGGAGGCTGCCACCGTCCGCGCTAACGGAGAGGCCGTCGGACATGTGACCACCGGGGAATACGGCTCGCAGATGCTGTCATTGGGCGGTGTCCATCACCTTACGGGCGGCTCCAAAAAAGAAGGCCGCGTGACGTGCGAAACCCTGATGGAGCTTTGCAACAAACACGCGGTGGAACTCACGATCGACGGCGGCTCGTCGATTGTGGTGGAAGCCGGCAAAGCCCCGATCATTGATGGAAACCTTGAGCACCGCATGCGCGTCGGCTGCGGCTCGGCGACCATCGGTATGTTCGCCTCGCAGTGGAACGGGTTGGTCGACGAGGTGGTGGTGGTTGATGATCATATCACCGGCGTGGTCTCCGAGCACCAAGCGGGCAAGGTTTTGGATTGGCCCGATACCGGTATCGATATCAAGGGACGGCGCTCGACGCCCGGGCGTTATTTCCAGGTGGCGGAGCCCGGGCTCGGCTGGGGTGGCACGGACATTGAAGACCCGTTGCTGATCTTGGGCGCATGGAATCCGAAAAAGGGTGCGAAGCCGGGACTGACCATCTTGATGGTTTCCACCACCGGCGAGCAGTACGGCTATTACATTCTGAATGAGGCCTTAGAGCCGGTGAAGCATGAACTTCCGACAACACTTGAGCCCACGGTCGAACTGATTGCTGAGAATTGTGAGCCGGCGCTGTGTACGGTGCTGTTCATGGGCGGTGCGGGTGGCTCGCTGCGCTCTGGGGTGACGCAAAACCCCGTCAAGCTAACACGCTCCGTCCAGCAACTGCACACCCGGGTCAGTTGCGGCGGTGCACCGGCTTATGTTTGGCCCGGCGGCGGCATTACGATGATGGTGGACGTCACCGAAACGCCGAGCGGGTCGTTTGGCTCCGTACCGACACCGGCCATTGTCGCTCCGATCGAATTTACCCTGCGCCGCGATGATTATCGCGCACTCGGCGGCCACGACGGGGCGGTGCGCACACTTAGTGATATCCTCCGCAATGGTGGTGAATACGGTGCCGACGCGCGCGCGCTGCACCCGCCCGCCGGAAACGCGTTCCCACACCCTGGTGAAGACTAGAGCATGTTTCGAGAATACAGAGTCACTGAGATGGTCAAAGCAGTCCTTTGGTTAGGAGACGGCGCGCAGGCGATGTGGGGCATCGGCAAGCGTCGACGACGATGCCAAAGGACTGCTTTGACCACCAAAGGCGCGGTATTGCGCGCCATGGACGTCGTCAGCCCACCCTCGCGATGCGCCAGCATCGCAACGCGCGGGCTTCCTAGCCACGTCACGGAATACTGCGTCTCAGCGGCTCCGTATTTTCGAAATAAGCTCTAGAATGCAAACGGCCCAGGCCGCCATGTTGCCCGATGGCCGACGCATGCATTTGCATCACGGCCCTATTGATCTGATTGTCGAAGCATGGGGAGCTGACCGTGAGGCAGCTTACAGACAGGCGGCGCAACGATTTCAAAATCTGTTGCAGGAACTCGTCGATGAATTGCCGATGCTGCGCAGCCCGCGTGATGATACGCACATATTCAAGGGCGCAGTTGCGCGCCGTATGCATGATGCGGTTTCGCCTTTTTCAGATGTGTTCGTTACGCCCATGGCCGCGGTTGCGGGAGCGGTCGCCGACGAAATTTTGTCCGTCATGGTATCTGCCGGCCGGCTTGAAAAAGCTTACGTCAACAACGGTGGCGACGCGGCGTTTTATCTGACCGATGGAGAGCAGGTCGAGGCCGCGTTGGCCCCCCCAATGACGGGAAAAATAACCGTCAGCGCCGAAGCGCCGTATCGCGGCATCGCCACATCGGGGTGGCGCGGACGCAGCCATTCGTTGGGCATCGCCGATGCTGTCAGCGTTGTGGCTGAGACGGCGGCGGCGGCGGATGTGGCGGCGACGTTGGTCGCCAACGCAGTCGACCTTCCGGGCCATGTTGCCATCATCCGCCAACCGGCGTGCGAACTGGCCCCCGACAGCGACCTGGGTGCGCGTGAGGTGACAACCGATGTCGGCATTTTGTCGGCAGCGGAGATAGAGCGGGCGCTTGCGCGCGGCACCGAGTTTGCTGAGGTGCTCCGCGACGGCGGCCACATCGCCGGCGCGTTGCTCATGCTGAATGATGAATTGCGCCAAGTGGGCGCTACCGAAACCCTTCAAGTTAAACAGAGGATACCTATCGATGCCTGAGTTCACGTTGAGAAAAACACTGGTTTTCATTGAAGAAATTCAACACGAAAACGGCCCCACACCAGACCAGCCGCGCCTGCGGGCCGCCATCGTGGCATTGGTGAAAAACCCGTTTGCAGGCAAGTATCAAGATGATCTGCAAAGCGCCATGGATGATCTGAAGCCGCTGGGGTTGATGATGACCGACAAGCTGATCGGAGTCATGGGCGGGCTTGATGGGATCGATGGTTACGGCAAGGCGGCGCTCGCGGGTGAAGCCGGCGAGCTGGAACATACCGCTCTTTGGCATGTGCCCGGCGGCTATGCCATGCGCGAACGGCTGGGCGAGGCGAAAGCCATCGTGCCGTCGGCCATGAAAGTGGGCGGTCCAGGGACACGCATCGACGTGCCGCTCGGCCATATCAATGCGGCCTATGTGCGCAGTCATTTCGACGCCATGGAAGTGGGCGTGCCCGATGGGCCGCGCGCCGACGAATTGCTGTTTGCGCTGGCAATGAGCAAAGGCCCGCGCATTCACAATCGTATGGGCGGGCTAGCCGTTGAAGATGTGGAGGGGGTAGATGGTCTGCGCTAAGCTCTTATACGGCGATGCGTCCAGTGGTTTGACGTTAATATCGGTTGCCATACACTGCATGCCGCATGATCGGTGGGAGTTTTAAGGGCATGAATAAGGACGCAACCTACAACGATCTTCACGCGCACATTAAGGCGCTGGAGGACAAAGATCTGTTGGTTCGAATTGATCGTGAGATCGACAAGGACAGCGAGATGCATCCGTTGGTGCGCTGGCAGTTCGTTGGCGGCATGAAAGAAGTCGATCGCAAGGCTTTCTTATTTACCAACATCCGCGACGGCAAAGGCCGCAAATACGAGATTCCCGTAGTTGTCGGCGGCATGGCCGCCAACCGCGAGGTTTACGTCACTGGCATGGGCTGTGCGTTAGAGGACATTCAGCAAAAATGGGATGACGCCATCGCCAACCCGATCGCGCCGATCGAAGTGGAGACGGCGGTTTGTCACGAGATCATTGAAACCGGCGAGATTCTGTCTGAAGAAGGCCACGGTGTGGATATTCTACCGATCCCGGTCTCAACGCCGGGGTTCGACAGCGCCCCGACGCTCAGCGCCACAAACGTCATCACCAAAGACCCCGATACCGGGGTGCAGAACATGGGCACCTATCGCGGTGCGCTGAAAGCACCGGATCGGGTTGTCGTGCGCATGGCGACGCGGGTTGGTGGCGCGGGTGGGTATCAGCATTATTTGAAACACCAAGCGCGCGGCGACAATGAGATGCCGGTGGCCATCGTTCTGGGTTGCCCGCCCTATGTGGCGTTCATGGGCCCGCAGAAGCTGCCGATCGGTGTTGATGAATTCACCGTCGCCGGCGGTTTGGCGGGCGGACCGATCAATGTGGTCAGGGCAAAGACAGTCGATCTGCTGGTGCCGGCAGAGGCCGAGGTGGTGATTGAGGGTTATATCGACACCACCCATGTCGAGCCCGAAGGGCCTTTCGGCGAATCACACGGCCACATCGCGCTGGAAGAATACAACATGCCGATGCGGGTGACGGCGGTGACCCGGCGCAAAGATGCCGTTGTGCCATCCTACATCAGCCAAGTGGCGCCCAGCGAATCGAGCGTCATCAAACGCGTTGCCTACGAGCCTTTGTTCTTGCGCCATCTGCGCGACACCATGAGCATCAAGGGCGTCAAGAAGGTCTCTCTGCACGAGCCATTGACGGGACTATTGCGGGTTACAGTGGTGACTATGGAAACCGGTGCGCTGCCGACGGAAATCTGGCGAGCGCTCAATGGCGCGGCGTTTTTCAAGGGCGATTGCGGCAAAATCTGTATTGCCGTCAACGATGACATCGATGTCGACAGCCCCGACGCCATCCTGTGGGCCATGGCGTACCGCTCCAACCCGATCAAGGACATGCAACTGGTGCCGCACCGGGGCCAAGGGCACGGGCCGAAGCGCGAGCACGCGGGCGAGGAGGATTCCACACTATTGGTTGATGCCACCATGAAATCACCCATGCCGCCGCTGGCGTTGCCTGGCCGCGAATACATGGAGCGCGCCAAAGACATCTGGGAGGAACTGGACTTGCCGCGCCTGATGCCGCAATCGCCCTGGCACGGCTACTCGTTGGGGGCATGGCATCAAGTCTGGGAC
>JABIPG010000136.1 GCA_018698795.1 Rhodospirillaceae bacterium | reverse complement strand
CTGCTCTGAATGGAAAGCTTCGGTCATGCCGGGTGGATCGGCCCATGCGTCGGTCAATCGGGCATTGATTGCCGTCAGCCCCGTGGTCGCGGGGTAGCCCAAATAGGTGATCTGCAGAGGTGCTGGTTTAAGCGCAAAAGCACTAAGACGGTTGCCGCGCGTGTGGCCGGCGAGGTCGACCAGGATATCGATGTTATCCGCCCGGACCTGCGCCGCCAGTTGTTGGTCATCTAGCCCCACGATGTCGCGCCACTGATCGACATGGCCGCGCAACTGCGCCGTCACCTCGTCGCCACCGAGCATATTGGCGTAGGCGAAGATCTCAAACGCGGCTTTGTCATGGTGCTCCAATATCGATTGCAGAAAATACGCGACCGAATGGCGGCGAAAATCGGAGGACACGTAGCCGATCTTCAGGCGGCGGTTGGCGCTTCGGTCATGGTTTGGAAATTCAGTTGCGTCAGGGCTGAGGCTTTCCCCCCATTGGCGGTGCCGATCTGCAATTGATGCGGGGCTGGCGTCATCCAGGCAACACAGTGCGAATAACAAGTTAGAGCCCTTGTCCGGCTCATCGGGTGCGAGGGCACAGGCTTTCTCATAGGCTGGCATGGCTTCGGCGGCGCGGCCCGACTCCTTCAGCACTTCGCCTAAATTACACAGCGCATCGGGGTAATCCGGTTGCAGCTCAAGCGCACGGCGCAACGCGGACTCGGCGTCACCATAGAGTGCACGGCGGTGTAGAATTGTGCCGAGGTTATTGTGTGCAGCGGGATAATCTGGTGCGTGTTGGATGGCTTGGTGCGCGGCGGCCTCGGCATCATCAATGTGGCCGAGATCGAGCAGCACGTTGGCAAGGTTGGCCCAGGCCTCACCGAAATCTGGCCTGATCCGCACACAGGCGCGGTAGTGCTCGGCGGCGGTGTCGGGTTTGCCAAGTGCTTTTAAGGGGGCGCCGATGTTGTTATGTGCGGCGGCGTATTCAGTGTTGAGTTCGAGCGCACGCGTGAGCGCGGTGACAGCATCGGCGTGGCGGCCCAAGCCGGTCAGGCCGGTGCCGAAATTATTGTAGAAGGTGGCCTCATTCGGATCAGACTGCAGGGCGGTTGCCAGCAACTTGATGCCGTCGGCGCCGCGCTCGGTTTGGCAATGGATGACACCCATCAAATTCAGCGCCCAGGCATGATCCGGGTGTTGGCTGAGGATGCGGCGGCACAGTGCTTCGGCCTCAATGAGCGCACCGCGTTCATGCAAAGTAGCGGCGTGGTCGAACAGCACCTGCGGGTCGTCATCGCCGGCGGCGGTGGGCTTGGATGGTTTGCGCAGGCCGCGCCGTTGTCTTTTCGCCACGGGACTCCCCTCTTTATTTGGCGCTGCTATACTCCCCCTCAAAGCAGCCAGGGTCAAAACAAAGGGATAAAAAATGGACGCCGAAACCAAAAGCAATCTCGAACAACTTTCCGTCGCCACGGTGAGCATGCAGTTATTGAAACGCGGCATTCGCAATGTCGCCATGGCCGGTGTCAGGCCGCTAAACGCGCCTACCAAGCCGATTGTCGGTGAGGCCTATACACTGCGCTACATCCCCATGCGAGAGGATTTATCGACGCCCGATGTGCTCGGGAAACCTGATTTCGCGCCCCGGCGCGCTATCGAGGAAGTGCCCGCCGGTGCGGTGCTGGTGGTTGATGGGCGCGGGCGTGGTGATGTCGCGGTGCTGGGTGATATTCTGATTGAACGGCTTAAAGTGCGTGGCTGCACAGGTCTGGTCTCCGATGGCGGCATCCGCGATGCCGAGGAATGCCTCGCCGCCGATTTCCCGATATATGCCGCAGGCCCGGCATCACCGGCCAGCGTCACCTTCCATTCCGCCGGTGACCTGCAATGCCCAATTGGCTGCGGTGGCGTGGCGGTGATGCCAGGCGATATTATCGTTGCCGATGGCGATGGCGTGATTGTCATTCCGCAAGCCCTGGCCGCTGAGGTCGGGCGAGACGGGATCGAGCAGGAACGCTATGAGCGCTTCGCCAAGCTGCGGGTTGCCCAGGGCCGCGCGGTGCCCGGCATCTATCCACCCAATGACGCCGCCAAGGCGGAATACGCCGAATGGCTGGCGGCTGGCGAGCCGGAGAAATGAATGGTATAATTATATGAACGCCGAGATAAACTTATGCCATCAGTCCGAAGAACGAATAGATGGGTGACGATCAACCGAAAAGTAACAAGAAAATGCCTTTCAGCGAAAACGGCAAGATTGCCGCCATGTTGGAAGAAGAGGAGGATTTCGACCGCAATTCTCTGCATACCTTAACGCTCAATATTATCCCATTTGAAAACGAGTCGCTGCGACATGCACGGCTGATCATGAACACTCATCTTGAGAGTGTCGTCGAGGTCTTTCACGGCAGACAGTCGGGCAGCGGACAGTTGGATGTCGGCGAGGCGGAAAAGGAGTTCGGCCCGGCTTCCGGCGGATCGCGGACCGATATGGTTATCCTGCGGGCCTTGGGGGAGCTGCATTCCTATGATGTGTTCAGCCTCAGGGTCGCCATGCGCGAACTTGGCATTGAAGTGAACGACGTTGAGGCTTTGCGGCTCTCTGATCAGCGGATCAAGGAGCTGACGGCATATATGAAGGAATTCACGCATCCCTTGATCATGGAAATTTACGGCAGCAATGACGTGGATATCCAGAATTTCGAGGACGTGGTCGGGCTTTTCAAAGATCCGGATGTCGAACGCGCGCGCGATAAAATGCGGATGATGGCGGATAAGCTAGGTATCGAATTGAATGAATTGCCTAAGTTCCTGGAAGATTACGGCGATATCTTTCTATCGCTGTCCTATTTCAAACAATGCCTGGATCAGATTAAGCCGACGATTAAGGATTTCCGGCGCTCTATTGAGGAAATTGAGGAGCACCCGCAGTTGATAGGCAATCAAAATCTGATGAAAACCTGTCGCAGGATGCGGCTCACAGTTGATGGGTTGCTGCGCGCACTGGCCTCACGTTTCGAGACTTTCGAGGAATCAACCCGGCATATGTGGGAAAACATTTCGGCTGAAAAATTCCGCGAAGTGGAGGCGTTGATCGAAAGCTATCACACCACCATCGGCGGCGAATTATGTTCGTTGTCGGTCAAGATGGATGCCTGGAAAGCGAAATTTCCGAACCGCCGCACCGGCGGGCCGGCACGACGGGCGGATTTCCTGATGACCGATATCCGCCAGGGCATCGAAAACATCCGCGAAATCGAGCGTGCCGCGCCTCAACCGAATAAAATAATGCCCGCGAACCCGAAAAAAATCAGCGGACAAGCACCGGGCGATGCCAAGTCAGCGGACGCAGCTTCTGAAACTTCCGAACAAGAGCCGCAAGACATCACCTAATCAAAACTTGCTCTAGAACAACGCTAACTGATCGCCAATTTGCGGCG
>JABIPG010000265.1 GCA_018698795.1 Rhodospirillaceae bacterium | reverse complement strand
GAACTGGCAATGCCCGCAAAAACCGACTGCACATTTCATCGAGCGTTCCATCGACAGGTAGATGTTCTCCCGTGCGACGTTCGCGGCCAACAGTGAGCGCACGCAGAACTGCATCATGATCTCTGGCCCACAAATTAACGCGACGGTATCTTCGGGAGAGAATGTTGCCAGGTCGATTAGTTTTGGCACCACGCCGACCTTGCCGCCCCAGCGGGCATCGGCGCGGTCGACTGTAACGTCGACATAGGTGTCAAAACGCGAACGCCACTTCATCAGATATTTTTCAAACAAGATGTCGCTAGGCGAGCGGGCACCGTAGAGAATTGCGACGCGACCATAATCGGCGCGATTTGCGAGAATATGATGGATTGAAGGACGCAGTGGGGCCAGTCCTATACCGCCAGCGATGATCAGCACATCATGGCCGCGCATGTCCGCTACCGGCCAGGCCGATCCGAACGGGCCGCGCAGACCGATGCGGTCTCCTTTTTTGAGGCTCTGAAGCCGCTCGGTGACGGAGCCAACGGTGCGGATAGTATGGACAAGGGGAGGGGTTGCTGGATCGGAGCTGATGCTGATGGGCACTTCGCCGGCACCGAAGACGTACAGCATGTTGAACTGGCCCGGACTGAAGGCGAAAGGTGCGCCGTCCTCGGCCTCTAGTTCCAGGCTGAAAGTATCAGCGAGTTCCCGCCGTCGCCGAATAATGCGGAACGGACGTGGGGTCATGGGGTCCAAGATAGCGGTCGAGTTGGGACCCGAGGGGGCATTGTCGATGACGGTTTCGATGAGACAGCTCCTCAGGTTTTCGGTCCGTAAAGATCAAGTAGCCGCATTTGCGAGGCATGCATGCGTGCTGCGATGATCGGGATGAAGCGCTTGAATAACTGGTATCCCAGTGAATGGTCAGCTTCGCATTTTGCGCGCAGACAAGTGGCGTCCATGCTGAGGACGCGGCACAGATCCGTGGATTTGACGTCGTAGGTCCACTGATACGGCGGGACCAACCAACTCCAACCGAACACGTCTCCTTCATGTAGCGTTTCCAAGAGCAACGGCGGGTTTCCCGGAACCGGCGTCTCCAATGCTACCGTGCCGTGGCGGATCAGATAGAACTTTTCTGCCGGTTTTCCAGCGCGGGCGATATACTCGCCGGCGGCAAAGCGGTGGTTGGCGGCGCAGCCGGCGATAAGTTCGCGGTAATCATCACTCCAATCGGCAAAAAATGGGTGATCCTTGAGTAGTTTTCCGAGCCCTTCGATCTCCATGGCCTCATCCTTTCCGCTCTAGATCTTTGATGTTGCGTGCCTCTTCGGTGATATCTATGCCGACCGGACACCAGGTAATACAGCGGCCACAGCCGACACAGCCGGAACTTCCGAATTGGTCATGCCAGTGTGATAGTTTGTGCGTTGCCCATTGCCGGTAACGCGCGCCGCCAGATTGGCGCAGGCTACCACCGTGGATGTAGCTGAAATCCACAGTGAAACACGAATCCCATTTACGCCAACGCTCCGCGTGTTCGCCACTCAAGTCCGTCGTATCCTCAACGGTCGAGCAAAAACAGGTCGGGCAAGCCATGGTGCAATTTGCACAGTTGAGGCAGCGTTCGGCGATAGTATCCCAGTAAGGGCTATCAAGGTTGCGTTTCAAGACATCAGCTGCGTCGGCGATCATTTCACGTCCCATGTTTTGCGCCGCCTCAGATATCCGCCGTTCTGCGGCCCGGGTCTCGCTCTCCGTCACCGGCTGCAAATCGAGTTGTTTTAGTATTTCTTTGCCGATGTCGGTGCCGGCCTCAATGACGAAACAATTGCTGTCGGTATCCACCAATTCGGTCATGGCTATGTCAAAGCCGGCTTTCGCTCGTGGACCCGTTTCCATGGAAACGCAAAAACAGGTGTCTCCGGCACGACCGCAATTGACGGCGATGACCAGCGATGACGCTCGACGTGAAACATAACCAGCATCGGAAAAGGTACCGTTCTCGAATACTTTGTCGAGGATTTCGATCGCCGCCAGATCACAAGACCGAACACCTAAAAACGCCCGCTTCGGCGGCACCTCATCTAGCGCATGTATAGATAACGCCGCATCGCCGCCGGTGGCAGAAAACAGTTTCTGCTCGGGCGGATTGAGATAACGCTTCCAGGCGTGCGGCCCAACCACATGGTCGAAATAAGCGCCGTTCCCGCTCTCGGTCAGACGGTACCGTCCGGGACCTTGTTCTTCGATGCGGCCACGTGGCAAATCTTTGGGGCCATCTATCGGCGCGTAACAAACGGCGCCATCGATCTCGGTAGGGCCGACGACTTCATAGCCCTTGCTTTGCAGGGCTTGAAACAGTTTGGACAGGTCTCGTGAATCCAGCCTGCGCAGCATGAGGTCTCCGTTTCGTTGCGGCCCATCGGGGCTTTCGGTGACATCAAAAAGTAACGCGTTGCACAGGAAAAGGAAAAGAGAAGATTCTTCGACTCTGCACCAAAGCGACGCCATTCAGATCGGCGCTATCCGTACACCGCTCGCATGAATTGAGAGAGCCCGAAGCCCACAATGTCTTCAGCTTTGCCGGCTCGCCTCCAGATACGATAAATCCACGTATCGGTCGGGATCGCCCAATACTTTTGCCGGCTGGGCATAGTGGCTTCGCAACTGGAGAACGGTATCGATGCCGGCGGGTAACAAGGCGCCATTTGGTGTCAGACCAGTTTTTGATGACAATAGTTTAGCCATGACGTTGTTGACCGCCTTGGGATTGATCGCCGGCATGTTGCGGAGCAAGATCTCCTTGGCTTGTTCGCCGTTGTCGGGGTTGAGGACCCACCGGAGACCGTCCAGATATCCGGAGATGTAACCCATGAGCGCCGCCTCGTTATTCGATGCCCACGAACGGCGCGTCGCGAAAACACCACCTTGGTAATGCTCCACGGTAGCGAGGCTGCTTTCCAACACGTGGAAGCCCTGCGCGCGGGCCATGGCGGTGAAGGGCTCGATGGTCAGGGTGCCCGCATGTTCGCCCGATTGCACACTGGCCCAGCGATCCGGCGTCGCACCCACGGGTATCATGGGGCAGTCGTCCAGTGACAATCCGGCATTTTCCAACATGCGATAGAGAATAAATGCGAAACCGGTAGCCAAAGCGTCGAGTGCTAAGGATTTGCCTTTTAAGTCATCGAAGCTCTCGATTTCCGGCGCCACGACCAGGGATAACTCAATCTGAGTGGCACCCATGAATGCGAACAAGTCGGGCTTCGCGGCGATTTCCACCGCACCTTGGCCCTCTTGATAAGCGACGATGTTATCGAAAGCCGTCCCCGCAATCTGAAACTCGCCGGCCATCAAATTCTCGATCTGGAAGATGGAACTGGGCGTGGTAGTGAGGTCGATTTCGATATCATATTTCTTGAATATCCCAAGTTCATCGGCAGCAAAAATCGGCAGGTTTGGGGCGCCTGGAAAACAAATCAGATTGAGCGGGGTCATGGTGTGTTGGTCTCCTTGGCGGCTTGGATGGCTTTCCAGATGGTGTGGGAGGTGGCGGGCATTTTGATATCGGAAACGCCGAGTGGCCTCAGCGCATCGACAATCGCGCTGGTGATGACCGCCAGCGCCGGCGTGGTGCCGCCTTCGCCACCGGCCTTGATGCCGAGCGGGTTGGTGGGCGACGGCACTTCGTTGAGCGCCGTCTCGAACATCGGGAATGCGTCGGCGCGTGGCATGCCGTAATCCATAAACGACCCCGCCAGCGGCTGGCCGCTCTCGGGGTCAGTGACGCAAAGCTCCCATAACGCTTGGCCGACCCCCTGCACGATGCCGCCATGCGTTTGGCCGTCGACGATCAATGGATTGATGGCGCGGCCCACATCATCGACGGCGACGTGACGGGTGATGGTCGGCACACCGGTCTCGGGATCGACCTCTATCTCACAGACATGGCAGCCATTGGGGAACACTTGGTCGTTGAAATCGTTGTCGCGAACGACGCCCAGGGTCTCGGGCCCAACCTCACGGGCGAGGTCGAACAAGTCGATGGTGCGGTTGGATTCCGTGGCGCGGAACAGTCCGTCGGTGAAATCGATGTGCTCAACAACGGCGTCGAGCAACGGCGCCGCTGCTGTTCTCCCTTTGTCGATCAATTCTTCCACCGCCAGTGCAATCACCGTGCCCGCCATGCGCATGGAGCGGCCCGAGTGCGACCCCCCGCCGACATGTACGCGTTTGGTATCGCCCAGCACGATGTTCACCTGATCGGCTGGCAGCCCCAGATATTCGGCGGCCACCTGCGCAAAGCTGGTTTCGTGGCCTTGGCCGCTGGGTTGGGTGCCGATGACGACATCAACGATGGCCTTGTCGGGGTGGATTGAGATCACCGCGCGTTCACGCGGTGCGCCGGTCGATGATTCAACGTAATTAGCGAGCCCACGACCTAACAATTTTCCGCGTCCCGCTGCGTCGGCCTGCCGCGCCGCGAATCCATCCCAATCGGCCATCCGCATGGCTATATCCATGGATTTTTCATACTCACCGCTGTCGTAGAGCGCGCCGATGGGGTTGCGGTAGGGCATGGCTGAAGCAGCGATCAGATTTTTGCGGCGTAAATCCACCGCATCGAACCCGCACCGGTTGGCGGCTTCATCAATCAACCTCTCCAGTGCAAAGGTTACCTCGGGCCGCCCCGAAGAGCGATAAGCCTGGGTCGGCATGGTATTGGTGAAGACGGCACGCGCCCGCACGCTGGCGGTGGGAATGTGGTAAGGGCCAGTGACCAATGCGGTGCCTTTGCCCAAAGGTGACAACGACACAATGCGCGCGCCGACGTTGGAAATATTGTCCGCACGGAGCGCCAGGAAGGTACCGTCGCCGTCCAGTGCCAATTCAACGGTTGTCGCCAAATCCCGGCCCTGGTAGTCGCTCAAAAACGCTTCGCTGCGGCTGGCGGTGAATTTGACCGGCCGGCCAAGGCGCCTTGCCGCCCACAGCACCAGCGGAAACTCCACATAGACCCGGTTTCGGGTGCCGAAGTTGCCGCCGACGTCTTTGGAGATAACGCGCAGTTGCCGGGCCTCCAGTCCCAGCACCGACAGCATCTCGCGCTTTTGCCGAACCGCACCGCCGCTGCCGGCATACAGCGTAAAGCCGCCAGCGTCCGGTAATGCCAGTGCGGCACGTGGTTCCAGCGGCACACCGGTAACCCGATCGATATGGAATTCCATACGGACCACATGAGTGGCGTTGGTAAACGCGGCATCGGTAGCGGCGACGTCGCCAAAAGTTGTGTCGACGGTGACATTGCCGGGCACTTCGTCCCAGACAGCTGGGGCGCGGGCTCCGAGCGCTCGGCGCGAGTCATGCTCATGTGGGAGTTCGCGGTACGTGACATCCACGGCCTCGACCGCATCCAATACTTGGTGGCGCGTCTCTGCAACGACCATGGCCACAGCTTCGCCCACATGCCGGACTTTATCAGTGGGTAGCGGCAAGTGCGGACCGATGAAAATATCGCCGCCATCAGGGCCGGTTAAGCGGATGTCGTTCTTTGTGGAGGGAATGGGGTTGTGCGGGATTGGGTTTAAGCCGTCGGCCAATACGTCAGCGCCATCCAGCACCGCTAGCACGCCGGGCAATTGGAGCGCCGCGGATTTATCAATACGGATAATATCAGCGTGCGGGTAGGGGGAGCGAACGAAGGCTGCGTACACCTGATTGGGCGCGTTGAAGTCGTCGCTGAACTCTCCCTGGCCGGTGAGCAGGCGGTGATCTTCCTTGCGCCGTAGGGGCTTGCCGATATGGCGGTAGGGGGTAGGCTCTTGCTCGTTCTTCATGGGCAACAATTTAGGCGAGACCCGGAGATGGGTAAAATCAGAAATAAGGGGAGAGTATCATGGCATTGATGGTGCGTCGGGTTGTCACTGGGCATAACGCAGAGGGCAAGGCCGTGGTGGTCGATGATCGCGAGATGGACAATGTCATCGTCATGCCGTCGGGCAATTCCGGGGCGCTTATGTGGGTTTCGGAGGAGACTCCCGCCGGCGTCGATAGTTTTGATGATCCTTCCAATCGCAAAATGGGCATCTCGCCGCCGCCGGGCGGTTCGGCGTTCCGGGTGTTAGAGGTGTTGCCGGGCAAACAGGCCTTCATGCACCGCACAGACAGCATCGATTATGCCATCGTCATGAAAGGTGATGCGGTGATGTTGCTCGATGATGGCGAGGAAGTGGCCATGCAGGCAGGCGACGTCATGGTACAGAGAGGCACATGGCACGGCTGGGAAAACCGCTCAGATGCGCCGGTACAGATCGGGTTCGTGCTGATTTCCTCGCTGCCACCCGCGAAACACTGGCACGCAGATGCCGCTACGCCATGACGTTCAACATTAATCACAAGATTATCATGACTTGCGCCCGTCTCAGGCTCGGGCGACATGCAGGATAAAAGCCCGCACGTGCCCAGAAGCCCCGCCGAAATTGCGGCCAGCGCCATCGATAGGGCCAGGGCAGGAGCGGTTGCCGAGATCGCGTAGGGGCGGGAGACTACAATGCGCTAACTGATCTCCTTCCCCCCAAGGACTAGCCGAGATTTTATTTCAGTTGATCAATGTATGGCTTGATGTCGAGTACTGGCGTCTCGTCCAGGCAGTCGAGGGCACTGACAATCAACACCGTTCCTTCGACGCTAAGGAGTTTCACGGTGCTGAGTGCGATGGGATTGGGGCGGACTGGTGACCGTAAAGAGAACACACCATATTCTTCTCCATTCTCAGCCCAGCGTGGAACGCACTGAAGAATGCTTCGATCCGCTTTATCGAGCCAATACAAGATTTGAAGATGGCGTTTTGTCTCGATGCCTTTTAAGGCAGGCAGCATTTCTTCGTTCAATTCAATCCGTGCTGTGCCGTTCTCCGGTCGGGCTTGGCCGGGGCAATCGGTTGTCGTTTTGTAGGGCGTGCGTATCTTGCCAATGAAATTAACTGTGGCCGCGTCCATTTTATCAAACTTTTCCTCGTCTAGCCGTATGGCGACACTATTAGAGCCACCCTCAACCTCATTCCCTGTCCGAACCAACATATCGCCGAAATCGGTTGATACATTGGTAACGCGTATCCTCGAGAACCTAGATCGATCCCGCGACTTTCATCAGGCCCTCAGCGCCATCTTGATCGGACCGTCGGTGCGACCGTGGATGAACTGGTCGAGATATTCGTTATCGGCATTTTCGATATCATCCACCGCACCGGACCAGGCGATTTTGCCGTCGTAGAGCATGGCGACCTTGTCGCCGATTTTGCGTGCGGACTGCATGTCGTGGGTGATGGTGAGTGCCGTGGCGCCGACCTTGTCGTTGACGGCGATGATTAGATCATTGATCACGTCGGCCATAATCGGGTCGAGGCCGGTGGTGGGTTCGTCGAAAAAAATGATGGCCGGGTCGTGGGCGATGGCGCGGGCCAAGCCGACACGCTTTTGCATGCCGAATGACAAATCCGCTGGCGATAAGTCGCAGACGTTTTTGCCCATGCCGACAAGCGCCAGTTTTTCCAATGCCAGATCACGGGCCTCTGCCCGGTTAACTTTCTTCTGTGCGAGAAGGCCGAAGGCAACGTTTTCCCAGACGGGCAGGCTGTCGAACAGCGCCGCACCTTGGAACATAACCCCAATCTGATCGTTCATGCGTTCGCGTTCGGTGGGGCTCAGGGTCAAGACGTCTTGGCCATCGATCTCGATGGTGCCTTGGTCCGGCGTCAACAGGCCCAGAATGCACTTGATGGTGACCGATTTACCGGTCCCGGACCCGCCGATGATCACCACCGATTCGCCTTCAGCGACATCCAAATTGACACCGGCGAGAACGCGCTTCGGCCCAAAGGCCTTGTGCACGTCTTTAAGCGATATCTTGGCGGTCATTTGGCAAAGAAAATTTCGGTGAGGATGTAATCGAAGCACAAAATGAGGATCGAGGCCGAAACCACGGCGTTGGTGGTGGCTTGCCCGACGCCCTGCGCGCCGCCCTTGGAGTTGTAACCGTGATAGCAGCCCATGAGTGTGATCAAGAAGCCGAACACCGAGGCTTTGACCAACCCTGAGATGACGTCCGACGCTTCCATGAAGTTCCAGGTGTCCTTCAGGTAATTGGTCGGGTTGAAACCGAGTTTGTAGACGGCGACCAGATACCCACCGAAGACCCCGATGATATCGGCCACGAACACCAGTAACGGCAGCATGGTGACGCCGGCGATAAGTCTGGGGGCAACGAGGTATTTCATCGGGTTGGTGGACAAGGTCGTCAGCGCGTCGATCTGTTCCGTGACCCGCATGGTGCCGATTTCGGCGGCCATGGCCGCACCGATGCGTCCCGCCACCATAAGACCGGCCAGCACAGGCCCCAGTTCACGCGTAAGCGCGACGACGACGATGTTGGCGATGGCCCCTTCGGCCGAGAAACGCGATGCGCCTATGTATGTCTGCAACGCCAGCACCATACCCGCGAAGACGGCGGTCAAGCCGACGACGGGCAGTGAGTAGTAGCCGATTTCCACCATCTGGCGACCGATGATACGAAAGTACCAAGGTGCTCGGAAGCAATGCGATGTGCCCTCAATCGTGAACAAGGTCAGCCGACCGGCAGTGGCGAGGAATGCAATAAACACGCGTCCCACCGCTTGCAGAAAACGGATCGGATGTAAGATGGAAGCGCTGTCGGCGGGATCGGTCATGGTGTTAGTTTTCTCCACCGATATAGCGGCGATGGTAGCGTGCGCCGATAGAGGTCATAATCTCGTGGCCGATGGTCCCGGCTGCGGCGGCGACATCATCAACCGTCACATGCGAGCCGATCAATTCGACCCACATGCCAGGACGGCATTTGTCTTCGGCGATTTCGCTCACATCCAGCATGATCATATCCATCGTAACACGTCCGAGAACCGGCACCCGAATGCCGCTGATAAAGCCGTATCCGGTGTCCGATAACGAACGCAAATACCCATCCGCATATCCTGTTGCCACGGTAGCGATTTTGCTCGGTTTATCAACCGCATGCGTTGCGCCATAGCTGACGGTCTCGCCGGGCGCTACGTGTCGCACCTGAAGGATTTGGGCAGAAAGAGTAATCACCGGACGCATCGGATTCTCGGTCCACGGCGTGGGGTTGCAGCCATAAAGCGCGATGCCCGGTCGGACCACGTCGCCGCGGTATTCTGCGCCCAGGAAAATACCGGCGGAGTTCGCAAGATTGGTGCGCCCCATGGGCAGTTTTTCCCTGGAAGCCCGGAAAGCCATCAATTGCCGGGCGCTTTGGTTCGTATTCTCGACATCGGCGGATGCAAAGTGGGACATGACGAGTTGGACATCAAGGCACTGTAGGCGGGCCGGATCGGCAGCCAATTCATTGAGCTCGTCCGCTGGTAAACCGAGCCGCAACATGCCTGTATCGATATGGATATCGCAGGCCAGCGGCGTATCGCCGCATT
Source organism: Rhodospirillaceae bacterium (assembly GCA_018698795.1). Classification (GTDB taxonomy): domain Bacteria; phylum Pseudomonadota; class Alphaproteobacteria; order Rhodospirillales; family Casp-alpha2; genus TMED8. The sequence continues at coordinate 14,189 of JABIPG010000265.1, read as the reverse complement.
GCGCGATCCATCGGTCGACTTCGTTCAAGCTACCCAGCACGGGAATCAAACGATGATCACCATATGCCGCTTCTGCGCCGCTCAACAAACCATTGAGAATATGGATTTCGGTGTCGGGCAAGAGTTCTCGCAACTGGATGCCCTCGCTGACGTGGGCAACGAAAAACACTTCACAGCCCGCAGCCGCCAACGCAGGCGCGACGCGTGCCATGCCGAGCCCGTAAGCGTCCGCCTTAACCACCGCAGCCGTGATGGCGCCCTTGGCGGAGTCGCGCAACAGCTGGTAATTGCTGACAATGGCGTCAAGATCGACCGTGACGATGGCGCCGGCCAAATGTTCGGGGACAACATATTCTGTCATGACCGCAAACCCTTGCGGCAACGGCGGCGGCCCGTCAATACCCTTGATGACCATCGTCGTGTTGGATATCCAAGTCTCCGAAGCGCGTGAACTGGCCGTCGAACATGAGCTTCACGGTGCCGATCGGGCCGTGGCGCTGCTTAGCGATGATGACCTCGGCGATATTGTGGACGCGGGCCATACGTTCTTCCCAGTTGGCAATGCGTTGGGCAAATTTATCGGCGCTTTCGTCGGCGCGTTGTTTGGGCTCTGCCTTTTCCAGATAATATTCATCGCGATAAATGAAGGTAACCACGTCGGCGTCTTGTTCGATAGAACCCGATTCGCGCAAATCTGCCAGTTGCGGACGCTTGTCTTCGCGATTTTCCACCTGACGAGAGAGCTGTGAGAGTGCAATCACCGGTACGTGCAGTTCCTTGGCCAGTGTTTTGAGGCCACGCGTAATCTCCGAGACCTCCTGCACGCGGTTGTCGCTGCGTCCTCCCGGTGAGCCCGAAATGAGTTGCAGGTAATCGACGACGATCAGGCCGAGTTTGTGCTGGCGTTTGAGACGTCGCGCGCGGGTGCGTAATGCGCTGACGGTCAGCGCCGGCGTATCGTCGATGAATACAGGAACTTGGTGCAACGCTTGGCTGGCTTGCACCAGGCGGGTGAATTCGTCGTTGGTGAGCTCGCCTTTACGCATGCGATCGGACGGAATGTTGGATTGCTCGGACAGAATACGTGCAGCCAACTGTTCGCATGACATTTCCAGCGAGAAGAATCCGACGACGGCGCCTTCTTCGCCGTTTGCCTCCAGGTAATCCTTGGCGGCGTTGTACGCGATGTTGGTCGCGAGCGCCGTTTTGCCCATGGCTGGTCGGCCAGCAAGGATGATCAGATCTGACGGATGCAATCCACCCATGAGCCGGTCAAAATCGCGGAAACCACTGCCAACGCCTGCCAACCTGCCTTCGCGTTTATGCGCCGCTTCGGCGACTTCGATGGCTTTCAGGATGGAGTCTTTGAATGCCAGGAAACCGCCTTCGTAGGTGCCTGATGTCGCAAGGTCGTAAAGGCCTTGCTCGGCGATTTCGATCTGGGTGGTGGCGGTGTCTTCGACGTCACCTTTGTACGCGCGGTTGACCAAGTCTTCGCCAATATTGATCAACTCGCGTTTCAAATAGAGATCATAGACGATGCGCCCATATTCCTGGGCGTTGATCACGGTGACAGCGGATGAAGTAATTTCATCCAGGTAAGCCGGGCCGCCGATCTCAGCGATGCTTTCATCTTGCTCGAAATAGCGCTGCAGGGTGATGTTGTCGGCAATCTGGCCGCGCTCCAGCAATTTCGAGCAGGCTTCGAATATCCTGCCATGCTGCGCCAGTGCGAAATGCATGGGGGCGAGATAGTCCGAAACCATCTCATAAGCGCGGTTGTTGGCGAAGATCGCGCCTAACAGCGCCTTCTCGGCTTCGATATTGTGCGGCAGGCGCCGAAACGGCGTCGGCGACATGGAGTCTGGCGCGGCAAGATCGGCGGAATCATCAAACGCGGCGTTGCCGTCGAACTCGAGAGGGGGGGGAAGGGGGCTTGCCATGGCGACGGATAGTATAAACGATCCGTGAACGGCGATAGGGCGGAAACGCGGGACAAGTGATTCATGCGGGGATGAAACCCTTGTAAACCCCCGGCCCTGTGGATTGCGGGCAAAGCCTGTGGATAAACGCACAAACATTGCCCCCCGCCCAAAAGGGCCGAATCGGTCTTTTGGTTAAACCACGATTGCGCCACGCCGTCACCGCCCATAGAATTCCCGTATAGCACGTACGTGCAGCGCAAAAACGCGGGTTGGAAGCTATTGATTTTATTCGTAACTAAAAAAAATCTGGGGAACGAACCCAATTTTCACTCGTTCCAACGATCCGGGGCTGGCGGGGTTGATCGACGCACAACGCCAAAGAATATGTTGGCGACATCCTATAACGCCGTCATGCGCGGGCTTGACCCGCGTACCCACGACTACAAACCGGCGCAGCCGGTTGTGGCAAAGACGCGGATACCCAGATCAAGTCCGGGCATGACGTGTCGGAGCGGCGTGGCGAAGAGGAGGCCAACGATTACCATAACCAACGCCAACCCTCTCCCCACATTGGGAGCATCGGCGCCGGTGTCATACCTATTCGAATGTCAAATAGCGTGCCGTCACCGGCCAAGCGAGCGTGCAAGCCGATGATGCAGAACCTCTATAGTATCATTCCTGTAAAGGCAAAATATTCCTATATCGGATGAATCAAATTAAATCACCTACGGAAGTCTGCATACGGGAATTAATATACTGACCTCGGAATCCACTGTCCCCGGAATTCCCAATAAAAAGCCAGATGGAAGGAGGAGGTACATTGCCCCAGGAACCGCTGGAACCGCGCGGAACGTCTCTAAATGGTTAGATGGAGAAAATATGATGACAACTTCACTTGATCCCAATCGACGCCTGCTCGCACATTGGCGGCGAAATTGCTTGCGCAGCGCCATAGGCAATTACGATGCGGCGAGCAAGTACAAGCAGATGAACTATCGGTTGGGAATGCCGGCAATCGTTCTCTCAACGATCGTTGGTACGAGCGTCTTTGCGGCTCTAAGCGAGGAGGTGAATTCTGCCACATCGTTTCAGGTTTTCGGGGGAAATATTAGTTTCCAATTGATTCAGGTTGGTGTTGGCGTAATGAGCGTATTGGCTGCCGCTCTTGGAGCCCTGCAAACGTTTTTCAAATGGGGAGAGTTGTCGTCCAAGCATCAATCCGCTGCTGCTGAATATAATGCTGCCAAACGATACATTGATCAGCTTTTGGCAAGACAGGAAGGGGGGAAAGGAGTCAAGGATTCGGAAATAAACTACGTCCGTCAACAAATGGACACGCTTTCTCGTGATACTCCCGAGCTTCCCGCGTCAATTTGGAAAAGTGCGCGAAATCAAGTTCCCACTGTATCCACTGGTAGTGCCGAAAATAAGACATAGATCAGGCGGTATTTACAGTCGCCATCTGCTTGGCTGATTTGGCTTGCTCTATCGAATCCATCTCCCGTATCGATCATCAATGATCCGAGGACAGTGGTTTGTTCGCTCGATTCACCCCAAAACAAAACGGCGCGCCCCGATGAAAGGGCGCGCCGCCTGATCGTCCGGCAATCGGACGGGAACTATTCGGCTTTTTCTTCCGAAGTGTCGTCGGCATTCTCGGCAGCCGGTTCGTCTTCAGCAGCTGCAGCCGCAGCGGCAGCGGCTGCCTCGGCAGCGGCATCCCGGGCTGCGACGGCCTCTTCTTCGGCGACGGCAGTCTCGTGAACTTCGTCCGACACCGTTTCGGCTTCGGCCACGGCTTCCTCAGCGGCGCCGTCTTCGAAGATTTCCTCGGCGTGCTCGGCGACAGCCTCGACGGCGGCGGCGAGTGCGGCTTCGTTTTCCTCGGCCTCGGCGCGGGCTTCTTCTTCCGCCTGGCTCAAGACGGCCTTGCCGGTCGAGGCTTGGACTTCCGCCTCATCGGTCGAACGTGCAACATTAGCGGAAACCGTCACGGATACTTCCGGGTGCAAGGATACGGCGACATCGTGCAGACCAAGCATTTTGATCGGGCGGTCGAGGCGAACCTGATCACGGCCAATGGTGAAGCCGGCTTCAATCAAGTGCTCGGCGACGTCGCGGGCGTTGACGGAACCATAGAGCTGGCCCGATTCACCGGCTTGGCGCACCAGAATGACGCTTGCGCCCTCCATTTTGGCGGCGACAGCCTCGGCTTCCGAACGGCGTTCCAGGTTCTGGGCTTCCAACTGGGCCTTTTGGGTTTCAAACCGGGCCGAATTGTCAGCAGTTGCCCTGAGCGCTTTGCCGCGCGGCAACAGGTAATTTCGGGCGTAGCCAGGTTTGACCGACACTTCGTCGCCCATTTGTCCCAACTTTTCCACTCGTTCCAACAAGATCACTTGCATTGTTCGTACTCCTTTGGCCAGCTCGGCTCAGCGCCTCGGCGCGAAAAATCTATTCCCTTTCGTGGTCGTCTCCGGAGATGTTTCCGGGGCCTGGAGACGCAATACGTCCGCGCAGACCAAACCACTTTTCGATAACCCCGATCCCAGCAACGACCAATGCAGCCCAAACTGAGATCACGATCACCAAGTAGAACACCACCAATAACGGCTTGGTGGCGGCCACTCGTCGGGCCAGGGTGTGAAACACCGCGAGCCCTAAGAAGAAGTACGGCAGTGCCAGAACCATGGCGAGGTTCCGCCCCATGTACTCCCACTCTCCCGTTCCGGCCAATGCCAACGCTGCCGCGCCGACCAAAGGCCAAGATAGCCAACCGGGCAATTCGAGCCCCAAGTAGCTGGGGCTGGGTCGCCGGTTGAAGCCCAGGCGAACTAGGCCTCCTTGTGCGACGGTGGTGTTGATCGCCACCATCACCAGCCAGCTCGTGGCCACCGCACCGGGAAACAGCGGTGTCATTGCGCTGGCAATCCGCGCGCGATTCGTTGCCTCTAAATCTGGTGCCATCTGTCCGAGGACAAGGCCCAAATGTTCAGCGACAAAACCGCTTAGTCCGGCGTCACCCACTACCTGGGATGCAATAACCAGCAACCCGGCAGCAAATGCCGCCATTACCGAAATAACGTCACCCGGCGCCATCCAATGGGCGGCGAGGGTGCCGTCGGCGCCGCCAGACCCGGAACGGGCCATGAGCGCCATCTTGACGACCATCCATGTCGGCAGGGCATGGACAATCATAAATACACCGGCCGTAGCCGGGCCACCGAACCAGCCCATGGCCAATATCCCGGCCAGGGCGGCGATAACAGCGGCACGATGGCCATAGGCCAATCCTGCCATCAACATCGGCAGCGGAGCCATGTAGACAAACCCCAAGGCAAAGAACGTGCCGCTGAGGAACGCCATGGTGGCGACAGCGCTGGCTAATCCAGCACAAACAGCGGCAAGAGCCTCACGAGGCATTGTCCAGTTCCGTTGCCGGTTTCAACACCCTCCTACTGGTCGCAGTAGGGCATTAAGGCCATGTATCGGGCGCGTTTGATCGCCTGCGACAACTCGCGCTGCTTTTTGGCGGAAACGGCGGTAATCCGGCTCGGCACGATCTTGCCGCGCTCGGAGATAAAACGGCCCAGCAATTTCAAGTCTTTGTAATCGATCGTCGGCGCGTTGGGGCCGGCAAACGGACAACTTTTACGACGCCTGAAAAACGATGGCTTGGTCATGCCTCATCTCCTTTGCTTTCGGATGTTTCTTCCGCAGCTGGTGCGGCGTCAACAGCCGGTGCGGCTGCGGGGGCATCATTGGGTTTGGGGGCATCATCGGGCTTGTTGGGCCGATCGCCACCGAAATCACGGCGCGGGCCGCGGTCACCGCCACGGCGCGGGCGGTCGTCACGGTCTTTGTTGCGGGTGATTGCCGACGGGCCTTCCTCGAACTCATCAACGCGAAGCGACATATAACGCAATATGTCTTCGTTGATTCGCATTTGGCGCTCCATTTCATGCAGCGCCGGCGCGGGGCCGTCGATGTTCATGAGCACATAGTGGCCCTTGCGGTTCTTCTTGATCTTATAGGCCATGGTGCGCAGGCCCCAATTTTCGCGCTTGGCGATGGAGCCACCGGCATCGGTAATAACTTTTTCGAAGGTTTCTGAGAGGCCATCCACCTGGGCGGCAGAAATGTCCTGGCGTGCAATGAACACGCTTTCGTACTTAGGCACGTAGATATCTCCTTCCTACGGATTATCTCATCCGTGTACCACCATTGGCCACGGCATAGCCGATGCAAAATTGCGCACCAGCAGGAAGTCTTAAGGCGGCGCACTATACACTTTCGCACCCCACGCGCAAGCCTCAACGCCGCCGTAAAGAACAGCATTGCAGAACCTGATATAAAGGCATAGATTGCATAACTCTAATGATATATGATTATCTGCCTGATCTTAATGCGTTGAATATTGGGATTTTGTTGAATGGCGACCCTCAGACGTGATTGATGAACATTATGGACAAGCTCGTGACTGAAAACTTAGCCCGTCCGAAAAATGCGGATGGTACGGTCGATTGGGAAACCATTTTCGAACGACCCGGTAGCGGCCTGATCACTTTGGTGGAGCAGGCGAAGTCGCTGGATGGGCTGCGTGCCTGCGCGATGGTAATCATCGATCAGTTGTTCACGCGTAAAAACGATGAAGCCGAACGCGAGCGCCAGCATAAAGTGTTGAGAGAGCTGATTGCGGCGGCGGAAAACAATGGCGAGCTTGAATCAGCGAGAGCCGATGTTATCCGCATGCTGCGCAGCATCAAACAAGAGCGCTTGCTGAAAGCGGCTGCATACGCGGCCAACAAGGGGCGGCGCAAATTCAAACGTAAAACGGGTGACGATGAGCGGCGTGATGAGGAAGTCTTGCGTCAGATGTTCGGCGCCGGCAAGCCACTCATGATGATTGCCGGTGGGCTTACCGTTCTGGTCGTGGTGATAATTGGCGTGGCATTGTATTTTGGGGGACAATCTGGGCCTTCGTATACACCAGAGCCTGCGCCGGTCGCCGAAGTGACGAAGCCCATCGAGAAAACGGAAACGCCGGTTGCCAAGCCCGCTCAACCGAGCAAACCTGCAGAGGCAGCGCCGCTGTATCCTAAAACGATCCACTTTCGGCCCATGTTCCGCACCATCTCAACCACACGTATGCAGAAATCCTATTCGTACTATCAAGCGTCTGTCGTGGTCGCGAACAAGGACGCCTATCGGAGAGTTTGTACGCGCATACCGGCGTTGAAAGACGCGTTTAACATGGCCTTGGCGCACGCCCATCCAGAGCGCGGTAAGGCGTCGGGCCAGGATTTGGCGAAAGCAAATGCGTGGGCTATGCAACATCTGGCGAAGAAAATCGGTGCCGGCATTGTTGAGCGGGTGGATTTCTATATGGATGGAAACAGTGAGTTCCGCCCGCGTGCTGTGCCTTGCCGCTAAGAACAAGCGAGCCGCGCACCGCGCTTGACACCACAAACCCAGCGGCTATCACTGCCTTGGATATTTGATTTTGATGATGCTTTCTTGAGATGAGGGGCGGCGATGACGCGAGCGTTTGTATTTCCGGGGCAGGGATCCCAGGCGGTGGGAATGGGCAAGGAATTGGCGGAAGCGTTTCCTGCCGCCCGCAACGTATTTCAAGAGATTGACGATGCTTTAAGCCAGGACCTTTCCGGCTTGATGTTCAACGGACCCGAAGGCGACCTGACGCTGACGGAAAACGCCCAACCGGCACTGATGGCGGTTAGTATGGCTGTTATTCGTGTATTGCAGTCCGAGGGCGGGTTTGAATTGACCAACAGTGCCAGTCATGTGGCCGGGCATTCCCTAGGCGAATATTCTGCGCTCGCGGCAGCCGGTGTGTTTTCGCTCGCCGATACGGCGCGATTGTTAAAAACCCGCGGTCGCGCAATGCAAGAGGCCGTGCCGGTCGGCGAGGGTGCGATGGCCGCGCTTATGGGGCTGACCCCAGAAGACGCCATCGCGGTGGCGTCAGAAGCGGCCGGTGACGGCGTATGCGACTTCGCCAACGACAACGCGCCTGGGCAAGTGGTTGTTTCTGGCTCCAAAGCTTCGGTGGAGCGCGCTGTGGAGTTGGCCAAGGAAAAAGGCGCCAAACGCGCACTTCTGTTGCCGGTTAGTGCGCCGTTCCATTGTTCGCTGATGGCACCGGCGGCGGATGTCATGGCGCAGGCGTTGGCCGGGGTCAATATGATCGATCCGGTGGTGCCGGTGGTTGCGAATGTGATAGCCAGTCCGGTCTCAGATGCGATCCAAGCGCGCAAACTGTTGGTCGAGCAGGTGACCGGTCGGGTGCGTTGGCGCGAATGTGTGATTGCCATGAAAGATGCCGGTGTTACCGAACTGGTGGAAGTTGGCGCAGGCAAGGTGTTGTCGGGTCTCGCTAGGCGTATCGATCGTGAATTGGGCGCACGCAGCATTGGAACACCAGCGGACGTGGAAGCGTTTTTAGCTGACGCCTAAGTTTTCGATCCGCTCGACATCTGTCGGATCGAGTTGAAATGCGAAAATGTCCAAATCGGTGCGCATGTGCTTGGCGTCGCTGGTGCCGGTAAGTGCAATCATATCGACATCAAGGGCGAACCGGAAAATGATCTCACTGATATCACGACCGTAGCGTTTGGCGATGGAAATCATTTCTGAGTGAGTGGTCAATTGCCTGTTCGCCGTGAGTAGTGAGAAGCCCTGATAAACGATGCCGTTTTGTGCGCAGAAATCGCGCATAGGGCGGTCCCATGCACGACTGGCGTAGCATCGATTTTGAACGAACCGCGGTTGCACGTCGGCGCTATCGCAAAGCGTCTTGAGCTGAGCCAAAGAGACATTGCTGATGCCCAAGAAGCGGGTGCCGCCTTCTTTGTACAACTGCTCCATCGCACGCCATGCGGCCCAATCGGCATTTGCGAGCCCGTCGCGGGCGGTGGGGCCGTGCAAGACGTAGCTATCGATTCGCTCAACGCCCAGATGTTCCAGCGACCTGGTGAAGGATTGGCGCACCTGTTCGGGGATAGGGGCGCTTGCATCGTAAGGCAGGCGATGATCCTGGCCACGGACGTGGGTAAACTTGGTTTGCAAGAATATCTGCTCGCGGTTCAGCATGCCGCGCTCGACTGCGCCAGTTACGGCTTTGCCGACCGCAGCCTCGACGTAATGCTTGCGCTGGTTGGCCGTGTCGATGCCGCGAAACCCCATGCCAAGCGCCAATGTCGCCAGGCTCTCTGTGCGGCCTTCCTTCCACGCTGTTCCATACAAGAAGCGCGGGACCCGCACATTGTCGATGGTCACGAAGCGGTTTGTTTTTTCGCTTGTAGAGGCATAGTTCATAAGATATAGTTCGTATGGTTAAGTTTATTGATGTATAGGGGCCGCGTTGATATTAACGCGGGTTTAACGTTCAAGGGTAACGATATCGCTATTCTTCCACGTAGCGTGACGAATTAACAAAAGGGGGGGGCGGCATGACAGGCTTCCATTGGTACGATAACTTCCAGACCGGACATCATGAAATTGATTCGGATCGTCGAAATCTTTTCGTTTTGATGAACGGCTTTCACACAGAAGCAGAGGTGGTTTCAGCCAATGAATCAGTGCTGGAAGGAGCAATCGATCTCTTGGCCGAGCGTTTTCACGGGCATGTCGAAGAGATTGGACAGATCCTCGCAGCGAAGAACTCTTCGCACTGCGAACACCACGAGGCGTCCCAAAACAACTAAAAAAAGCAAATCTTGGGCTACCGGGTTACTTTTCAAGCCAACCCGACTGCCTTCGATTTCCGCGGGTTTATTGATTTCCTGTGTGGCTGGCTACGCGCCAATATACTGGCGACGTATTTGGCGCTCTCGTGCTTGATAGACGGCGAAGCTGTCGCCTAAGCCTCTATCGCCACTAGCTGTGAGCGCAACTCTTTCTTGTCGATTTTGTCTAACGTCCCACGTGGCATGTCATCCAAGGCGATGACGTCGCGGACGACCTTGAAGTCGGCAAGCTTTTCTCCGCAAACCTCAATGATACGTTGGCTCAAGTTCTCGGGTGCATCGGACTTGGCGACGACGAATGCTATCGGCACCTCGTCCAGCAGGTGGTGTTTTTGGCCGACCACGGCACAATCGTGCACCCACCCGGTCGCCAGTATAACGGCCTCTATTTCCGATGCGGCAACGTTCTCCGATCCGACCCGCAGCATGTCTTTGTCGCGGTCGGAGAAAAACAAGTTGCCCATTTTGTCCATGCTGATCACGTCGCCGGTCTCGAACCAGCCGTCATCGTCGAAGGCGCTGGCGTTGGCCTCGGGATTACGGAAATACTCCTTAAAAAGGCTGACGCCGCGCACACCACGAATAAACAGCAATCCTTGTTCGCCGGGTTTGATTAGGGTGCCGTCACGATGGCGGATTTCGACGTCATAGCCCTGAGCGACCCGGCCGATACAAAGGGGCGGTCCTGGTTGGTAGATATCGCCGACGATGCCGTGGGTGATGGTTTCGGTCATCCCCCACCAACCCATGGTCTTGATGCCGTAAGCGGCCTCGGCGGGCGGATGATGGCCCGAACACCCCCAAAAGCGAAAATGATGATCCGGCGGCGGATCGCGGCTCAGCAAGACCTTGACGCAAAACAGCACCATCGATGCCCAGGTGCATTTGTGTTTGCGTGCCACATCCCAAAACCGCGAGGCCGAGAATTTGGGTTGCACCACCATTGTGCCGCCAACCCAGAGCGTGCCGAGCATCGAATACGCTTGGGCATTGGTGTGGAACAGCGGCAGCACGATCAGGGTAATGTCTTCGGTCCCCAGGTGCATATGCGCCGCATTGCGCAACGCCCCCCAGATGCCGTTGGCATGGGTCCACAGCACCGCTTTCGGCCTCGACGTTGTGCCCGACGTAAACTGAATGCCTAGATTCGCCATAGGGTCTACGGGTCGCTGCGGCGCGCCGCCCTCAATGATCAGCAACTCGGCGAATGAAGTATGCGGTACAATTTCCGGCACCTCGGCCGGTACACCCGAATCGTTGTCGGTGACGGCGATAAATTTCAGTTTCGGTGCGCTTCCATGCACCATTTTTGCATAAGCCGGTTGGGTAATGGCAGCCACCGCACCGACATGGTTGGCGAAGTAGCTCATGTCGCGGGCCACGGAGCGCGTGTTGGTGGCCACAGCCACAGCGCCCAGTCTGGCGCACGCAAACCACGATATGACGAATTCCGGGCTGTTATCTAGGTGGATGAGAACGAAATCGCCGAATTTAATGCCGCGTGCGGACAAGCCGGCCGCCAAGGCCTCCACATCATGAGCGAGCTCTGCATATGTCCAGGTCTGCATCTCGCCATCAAACGGCTCCCAGACCAAAAAGGCCTTGTCCGGGGTGCGCTCGGCCCAAGTGTTCAGCAGCCATGGAATATCACGGCCTTCAACCAAGAATTTCTGAGATTGTTCGATGGATTGTTTCAGACTCATCGTATATCCATTATTACTGCATTCGACTTTTTCAGCAGATCGCAAGATGTGTCAAGTTAAGCGCCGATGCGGTCCAATTGTGAATTTGGAGATTATTTTTGATGTTTGATTTGAATGGCAAGAACGCTTTGGTCACGGGAGCGTCAGGTGGAATCGGCGGCGCTATTGCGCAATGCTTGAAGGCCTGCGGCGCAAATGTCGCTTTGTCGGGAACACGCGTCGATGCGCTAGAGGCCGTGGCGGCTCAATTGGGTGAGGGGAGCCATGTTGTGCCGGCGGACCTTTCGACACCAGAAGGTGCCGATCAACTCATCAAGGATGCCATCGAGGCCATGGGGAGTGTCGACATTCTCGTCAACAACGCTGGATTAACCCGCGACAACTTGGCCATGCGTATCAAAGATGAGGATTGGCAGAAGGTCATCGACGTCAATTTGACCGCGACGTTTAGACTTTCGAAGGCGGTCATGCGCGGAATGATGAAAAGCCGTTGGGGGCGAATCATCAGCATTACTTCGATCGTCGGCGTCACTGGTAATGCCGGGCAAGCCAACTATGCTGCATCAAAGGCGGGCATGATCGGTATGTCCAAGTCACTCGCGCAGGAGGTTGCCAGTCGAGGGGTTACGGTTAACTGCGTGGCGCCGGGCTTTATTACCACTGCGATGACCGACGCTCTTTCCGATGGCCAGAAAGAAAGCCTGATGACCGGAATTCCCGCCGGACGCATGGGAACGGTGGAAGATATTGCGGCTGCCTGCGTTTACTTGGCCAGTGATGAAGCCGCTTACGTCACCGGCCAAACACTTCATGTCAACGGTGGCATGGCAATGATTTGAGCGGCGTTCGTGGAGAAATGCCGGCTTTTTTCGCCACTGGCCAAGGCTAGAAAAGTGTGTTACCTAACCTCCGCTTCACGCCGCTTTCCATTTATTGGATTGGCGGCATAGGCGAAGCAGCAAACGAGTTTTATCAATTACTTAGGATACGGGGAAACCGATATGAGTGATGTTGCCGATCGGGTGAAAAAGATCGTCATTGAGCACCTGGGCGTGGACGAGGACAAGGTCGTCGAGAATGCCAATTTCATCGAGGATTTGGGCGCCGATAGCCTGGACACGGTGGAGCTGGTGATGGCCTTCGAGGAAGAGTTCGGTTGTGAAATTCCGGATGATGCCGCTGAAGGTATCTCGACCATCAAGAACGCCATTGAGTTTATCGAATCTCAACAGGGCTAACGGAAGCCCCGCATTTGCGCCGGCGGGCCTTTGAAAGGTGATCGCCGGCGTTTTTGTTTGAGATGCGCGCTGGTACGTAACAACCTTGTGGAATAGCGAGTGGACATGAGACGCGTCGTTGTGACCGGAATGGGTATGGTGTCGTCGCTTGGCGTCGGCGTCAAAAACAATTGGGACGGTATTCTCGCCTCCCGCTCGGGCATTCGGAAGATTGAGAGTTTTGACGTCTCGGATCTGCCGGCGAAGATCGGCGGCCAAGTGCCAATAGGCCCGACTGAAGACGGCCTATTCCACGCCGATGATTGGGTAACGCCTAAGGATCGCCGGCGCATGGATGATTTCATCGTCTATGGGCTGACGGCGGCTGAGCAGGCGGTCAAAGATTCGGGTTGGGTTTGTGATACAGACGAGGACGCCTGGCGTACAGGCGTGCTCATTGGGTCCGGCATCGGCGGCCTATCGGAAATCGCCGGTGGTGCCATTACGGTCGAAGAAGGCCGCGCTCGCCGTTTGAGCCCGTTTTTTATTCCGGCAAGCTTGATCAACCTGGTGTCCGGTCACGTGTCCATCCGCAATGGCTTTAAAGGTCCTAACCATGCTGTCGTGACGGCGTGTTCGACCGGCGCACACGCCATCGGTGATGCGGCGCGAATCATTATGTGGGACGACGCCGATGTGATGGTGGCCGGTGGTGCGGAAGCTGCGATCTGTACGCTTGGTGTCGCCGGTTTCTGTGCCGCGCGCGCGCTATCCACCAACTTTAACGATACGCCTGAGCAGGCATCTCGCCCTTGGGACAAGGACCGCGATGGATTTGTTATGGGTGACGGTGCTGGCGTTGTCGTGCTTGAAGAATATGAACACGCTAAGAAGCGCGGCGCTAAAATTTACGGCGAAGTTGTCGGCTACGGTATGTCGGGTGATGCGCACCATATTACAGCACCCGCGGCCAATGGTGACGGTGCTTTCCGCTGTATGAAAGCAGCGCTGAAACGCGCTGGTATGAATCCCGAAGACATCGATTACGTCAACGCGCATGGTACTTCGACACCGCTGGGTGACGAGATCGAGTTGGGTGCAGTGAAGCGCGTATTCGGTGATCACGCATACAACATTTCCATGTCGTCGACGAAATCGGCGATTGGGCATCTGCTGGGTGCAGCCGGCGCCGTGGAGGCAATTTTCTCCATCCTGGCCATGAACGAAGGCGTGTTGCCGCCAACACTGAATTTGGACAATCCGTCGGACGGTTGCGACATTGATTTGGTGCCGCATACACCGAAAGAACGCAAGGTCCGGGCCGTGCTTTCGAATTCATTCGGGTTCGGCGGCACCAACGCGTCACTTGTCTTCAAGGCCCCCGAATAACCCGGACGCAAAGCCGGCGAAAAAACCGCAGCGTCGCGCGGTGCGGATTGTTGCCGTCACGTTCGTCATATTGTGTGTCCTCACCGCTATGTTGGTTGGTGGCGGACGATGGTGGTTGGAAAGCCAGTTCAACGCACCCGGTTCTCTGACCCAGCCTCACATTCTGATCATTCCGAAAGGGGCCGG
>JABIPG010000074.1 GCA_018698795.1 Rhodospirillaceae bacterium | reverse complement strand
GGCGGGGGCGGCAAAAGCCGCCCCCCTTCTCAACGTCAACAACATCGAAGTCATTTACGACCATGTGATCTTGGTGTTGAAGGGCGTGTCGCTCGAATTGCACAAGGGCGGTATTGTCGCTCTGTTGGGCGCTAACGGCGCCGGCAAGACGACCACCCTGAAGGCTATTTCAAACCTACTGCGCGCCGAGCGCGGTGAGGTGACCAAAGGCTCCATCGAAGCCATGGGCGAACGTGTCGATAACATGACCACCAACGAAATGGTCCGGCGCGGCATCATCCAGGTGATGGAAGGCCGCCACTGTTTCGAACATCTGACCGTCGAGGAAAACCTGCTGACCGGCGCCTATACCCGCCGTGACGGCCGCGCAGCAATCGCGCAATCGCTCGAAAAGGTCTATCACTATTTCCCGCGCTTGAAAGAACGCCGCACCAGCCTTGCCGGATATACATCCGGCGGCGAGCAGCAGATGACCGCCATTGGCCGCGCCTTGATGGCCAACCCGACCGTGATCTTGCTGGACGAGCCCTCCATGGGCTTGGCACCTCAGTTGGTGGAAGAAATTTTCACGATCGTTAGCGATCTGAACAAAAAAGAAGGCGTGAGCTTCCTTTTGGCCGAACAAAATACCATGGTGGCGCTGCGCTATGCAGAATTTGGCTACATCCTGGAGAACGGTCGCATCGTCATGGAAGGCGAAGCCGCGTCTTTGCGGGAGAACGAGGACGTGAAAGAGTTCTATTTGGGACTTAGCTCCGGTGGCCGCAAAAGCTTCCGCGACGTCAAACACTATCGCCGTCGCAAGCGTTGGCTCTGAGCACGTTTCCCATGCCTGAATCGCCGGACTATTACGACGACCTGGAAACACGAACCGCAGACGCTCGCGAAGCGGCGTTGATGGCGGCGCTTCCGGGTCAAATCGCGAATGCAAAGTCGAATGCGCCGTATTTCACCGATCTTCTGTCCAATATTGAGCCCGGCGACATCACCAATCGAGATGCATTGACGAAGATTCCAGTAACGCGGAAATCAGACCTCATTGAGCTCCAAAAGAAGTCCCCACCACTTGGGGGATTGACCACCCGATCAGCGGGAAAGCTCAAACGCATTTATCAATCCCCTGGCCCGATCTACGACCCGGAAGGGTTTGGCGAAGATTGGTGGGGGACAGCTCGCGCGCTTTATGCGGCAGGATTCCGAGCCGAAGACGTCGTGCACAACACCTTCTCTTACCATTTCACGCCGGCCGGTTTCATGTTTGAGACGGGGGCAGCTGAAATCGGGTGCGCGGTGTTTCCTGCTGGGGTCGGCAATACCGAATTGCAGGTCCGTGCCATGGCCGACATGCGGCCTTCGGGCTACGCCGGCACGCCATCATTCTTGAAAATCCTGCTCGAGCGGGCCGATGAGATGGGCCTGGATGTCTCCAGCCTGACGAAATCCTCTGTTGGTGGCGAGGCGCTTTTCCCGGCATTGCGTGCGGAAATCGAGGATCGCGGTGTTAACTGCCTGCAAATGTACGGCACCGCCGATCTGGGCTCCATCGCCTATGAAACCCAAGCCAGAGAAGGCTTGATCGTCGACGAAGGATTGCTCGTCGAGATCGTCCGCCCCGGCACTAATGATCCCGTAGCAGTGGGAGAAGTCGGTGAGGTTGTCGCCACGTCGTTCCGGCCTGAGTATCCACTGATCCGCTTTGGCACAGGTGACCTATCAGCCGTTCTTTCGGGCGAAAGTCCATGTGGCCGCACGAATATACGGCTCAAGGGATGGATGGGGCGCGCCGACCAGACCACCAAGGTCAAGGGCATGTTCGTGCATCCTTCGCAGGTCGCCGAGATCGTCAAACGCCATCCCGAGATATTGAAAGCCCGGTTGGTGGTTGATCATCGCGATGGCTCGGATGTGATGACACTGTCTTGCGAGGTTGACGACCCAACCGGCGTGGCTGGCGGCAGCGATGGATTGGCCGGCGATATCGGTGCATCCATACAAGCGGTTTGCAAGCTCAAGGGAGAGGTCGGTTACGCGCAACCCGGCAGTCTTCCCAACGACGGCAAAGTGATCGACGATATCCGAAAATTCGATTGATCTATGGCTGACGGCCAACCAACATCAACTTCGCCCATTCTCTCAAACGCTCAGGTCCGCGTAAAAAACTGCCGCCATGGCCCCATGGCGTACAACATTGGCGACACCTATGTGGGACGCTCACTCGATCTCTACGGAGAATATGTCGAGGCGGAAACCGCGATTCTCGATCAATTGTTGAAACCCGGCATGGTCGCCCTTGATATCGGCGCGAATATGGGTGCCCACACCGTTTACATGGCCAAGAAAGTGGGCCTTGAGGGCGCCGTCGCTGCGTTTGAACCGCAGCGTCACATCTTTCAGCTGTTGTGCGCTAATGTCGCGCTAAATGGCCTGATGAATGTCCACACCTACCATGCGGCAGTTGGCGCTGAGAACGGCAACATCCACGTGCCGGTCGTCAATTATGAAAAAGGCGGCAACTTCGGCGGCCTTTCGCTTATCGATGTTGAACGAGGCGAGCCCGTTCTTTGCCACACCCTCGACGGGCTGAATTTCAACAGATGCGATGTCATGAAAGTCGACGTGGAGGGCATGGAGCACGAGGTGCTGGTTGGTGGCGCTAAAACCATTAAGAAATTCCGTCCGGTTCTCTACATGGAGAACGACCGCCGCGAACGAGCGGAACTTTTATTGGCGCATTTGTTCGAGCTTGAGTATCGGGTTTATTGGCACCTTCCATCGTTGTTTAACCCAGATAATTTCTTTCAAAATCGGGACAATGTTTTCGGCAATCTGATTTCGCGCAACATTCTTTGCCTGCCGCGTGAGCGTGAGATAAATGTCGAAAAGATGCAGGAAATCACCGATCCGGCGGTAAAATTTTAGCTACCCTGCGTGCCGCTGCCCGCAAATCATCAAACTGCGCCCATATTCTTGCCACATTTACAGGCTTTAATCCTCCTCATAGACCTCCTCGTCTATGCCAGGGATTCCCCCTCTCTGGTCCCCTTATCGGCATCCCTTTGCCGAAACTCGCGGCCGGGTTCGTCCCGGCCGCTTTTTTCATCCGACGCTTTGGTTTAGGTTCTCGGCACACAATTGAAGGATCGCAGGGAAAAAATGAGCACCCAGTTCTCCGGAACCGATCTGGCCTGTTTTCGCGGCGGCCGCATGGTCTTCGCGGGCTTGTCCTTTGGCCTGGCTCCGGGCGGCGCTTTGTTGCTCAAGGGGCCGAACGGCAGTGGCAAATCGACGCTTCTCAGAATCATGGCCGGCCTGTTGCAACCCTTGGACGGTAGCCTGAGGTGGCATGATGGCACCATCCACGATGAACCTGAAAGCCATTTTCAATGGCTGCATTACGTCGGCCACCATGACGCGGTCAAACCTGTCCTGACAGTCGCCGAAAATGTCTCTTTCTGGGCCGCCATGCGCGGCACTCACGCACAACTCGACTCGGCGCTTGATGCATTTGATATCTCTCATTTGCGCGACGTCCCCGGGCGGTTTTTGTCCGCTGGCCAAAAACGACGGGTCAATCTGGCGCGAGTTTTGGCTGCACCTGCGCCGCTCTGGCTGCTCGATGAGCCGACGACGGCCTTGGATGTCGCCACTGTTGCGCGGTTTGAGCAAGCCTTGGCCGATCACCGGAAAACCGGCGGCATGGTCGTCGCCTCAACTCATACGGCGCTTGGTCTTGATGACGCGGTGACCCTCAACCTCGACGAATTTCATGTAGAGATGGCGTTTGATGACAGCATTTATTGAGATCGTCCGCCGCGACCTGCGTTTGGCTATGCGCCAGGGCATGGACAGCCTTATGGTTGTGATGTTCTTCGTCCTCGCCGTGGTGCTGTTTCCGTTCGGCGTCGGGCCAGAGCCCAACGTACTGGCCCGCATCAGCGCTGGTGTTATTTGGGTTTCGGCGTTGCTGGCATCCATGCTGTCGCTGGAGCGCCTGTTCCAGGCCGATTTCGACGATGGCAGCCTGGAATTGTTGATCATGCAACCGTTAGCGCTGGAACTGACTGTTGCAGCGAAAGTGACCGCACATTGGCTGACCACGGGATTGCCTTTGATTATCGCAGCTCCCTTGCTGGCAGTACTGATGAACATGGACGGCGGCGGGTTTGGTGTACTGGTACTTACGCTCGGCATCGGCACACCGGCACTCAGCCTGATCGGTGCTATCGGGGCGGCACTGATCTTGGGTGCTCGGCGCGGCGGCGTGCTGTTGTCATTGCTGATTTTGCCGCTCTATATCCCGATCCTGATCTTTGGCGTCAGCGCCGTAGACGCGGCACTCAACGGTTTGGCGTGGCGCGCGCACTTGCTAATCCTCAGTGGGTTGTTGGTTGGCGTCCTGCCATTGTCGCTCTGGGCCTCGGCCGCCGCACTGCGCCAAGCCCTTCGAAGTTAGATTTCTGGTCGAATATTGATTTGCGTCAAGGCAATAACACCCCACATAACTTACTGACCTTACAGTCGAAGGAATCTGGAATTCCACTCATTAACCCTGTACAACGCCGGAACCATGCTACACAGATTTGCCAATCCAACCCGCTTTCTCCGCCTCGCTGATATCATTCAGCCGTGGGCTGCTGGGCTTACGATTATTTTGACGCTTACGGGGCTGTATTTCGCCTTGCTCGCCTCCCCGGGTGACTATCAGCAAGGTGAGACCGTCAGGATCATGTATATCCACGTGCCGGCCGCCTGGATGGCATTGTTTTGCTATACGGCGCTCGCGGTAGCCAGCGGCGTAGCACTTATCTGGAAACACCCTTTGGCCGGGCTTGCGGCACGGGCCACGGCCCCTATTGGCGCGGGATTTACCTTCCTGGCGCTGGTCACGGGTTCACTTTGGGGCAAGCCCATGTGGGGCACCTGGTGGGTTTGGGACGCAAGGCTCACGTCCGTGCTGATCTTGTTTTTCTTGTACCTCGGATATATGGCCCTGCAAGACGCCTTCGATGATGCCGAACGCGGCGCCAAGGCATCAGCCATTTTGGCGCTTGTCGGGTTCATCAACGTTCCGATCATCAAATTTTCCGTCGAATGGTGGAATACCCTGCATCAACCGGCCAGTGTTGTGAAGATGAGCGGCCCAGCCATTCATGCCAGCATGTTAACACCGTTGTTGCTGATGGCGCTGGCGTTCAAGGCTTATTACATTTGGTTGATGCTGATCCGTATCCGCGGCGAAATCAGCGCCATGAAAGTGCGCGCGCTGCGCATGCGCCAAGTCCATGGCGGCGAGCCCACAGCCGTCAGCGGCCCAGCCAAAGAAGGGGCCGATTGATATGGCGGCAATTTCTGAATTTCTGAACATGGGCGGGCATGCCGGTTACATCTGGCCGGCCTATGGCATCGTGGCCGTGGTGCTGGTCGGCCTGTTTATTGCCGGGCGCCGGTTCCAACATGCCTCCGACGATGAATTGGCTGCCTTAAACCCTCGCTCCCGGCGCAAATCGGAACCCGTCCCGGAAACAACACCGGAAACAACAAATGAAACGTAAACATAAACGCCTGACATTCGTCGTCATCGCGCTTTGCCTGTTGGGGGCTGCCGCCGGTTTGATTTTGACCGCGCTCGAAGACAACATCGTCTTCTTCTTCAGTCCGACAGACCTGGTCGAAAAGAAACCGAGCTCGGAGCAGCGCTTGCGGCTTGGCGGTTTGGTTGCGGAAAACAGCGTCGAGAAGCCGGGTGGCGGCATCACCATGTTCAAAGTCACTGATACCGCCAATACCATTGATGTACGCTACAAAGGCGTGCTGCCCGACCTGTTCCGCGAAGGCCAAGGCGTGGTTACCGAAGGCCGCTTGCAAGGTAATGTGTTTGAGGCCGAGGAAGTGCTGGCCAAGCACGATGAAAACTACATGCCGCCCGAGGTCGCCGATGCACTCAAGAAGTCCGGCCAATGGCAAGGCAAAGACAAGAGCAAAGGGAAAGTCGAGTGACAGCGGAACTCGGCCACTTCACCCTCATTTTGGCGCTCGCAATAGCGCTGGTTCAGGCAACGTTTCCGCTAATCGGCGCAGCCCGCAACGATGCCGCCTGGATGGGCTTGGCGCGTCCGGCGGCGATCTTCCAGTTTCTGCTGGTGGCGGTTTCGTTCGGCTGCTTGACGCATCTCTATGTCACGTCGGATTTCAGCGTTGTCAACGTCGCGACGAACTCCAACACTGCCATGCCGATGCTGTACAAAGTCTCCGGCGTTTGGGGCAACCACGAGGGTTCGTTGCTGCTCTGGGTGTTGATCCTGGCCATATTCGGTGCCGCTGTCGCAGCGTTCGGGCGTAATCTGCCGCCGGCGCTGCGCGCCCGGGTGCTCAGCGTGCAGGCCATGATTGCCGTCGGCTTTTATTTGTTCATGCTGTTCACCTCAAACCCGTTCGAGCGATTGTTCCCGGTGCCCCTGAACGGACGTGAACTCAATCCGCTTTTGCAAGACCCTGGCCTCGCGTTCCATCCACCTATGCTTTATCTGGGCTACGTGGGTTTCTCCATGGCCTTCTCATTCGCCATTGCGGCGCTAATTGAAGGCCGGGTCGATGCCGCCTGGGCGCGCTGGGTGCGACCCTGGACGTTGGCCGCTTGGGGTTTCCTCACGGGCGGTATCGCGCTCGGGTCCTGGTGGGCCTATTACGAACTTGGCTGGGGCGGTTGGTGGTTTTGGGATCCGGTTGAGAACGCATCGTTCATGCCTTGGCTGGCCGGGACCGCATTGCTGCATTCCGCCACCGTGGTGGAAAAACGCGATTCGCTCAAAGGCTGGACCATCCTGCTCGCCATCATCACGTTCTCGCTCAGCTTGCTGGGAACGTTCCTGGTACGCTCCGGCGTTCTCACATCCGTCCATGCCTTCGCCACCGACCCAACACGTGGCGTGTTCATCTTGGCTTTGCTGATCGTTGTCATTGGCGGATCATTGGCGCTGTATGCCTGGCGTGGGCCGAAATTAACCAGCACCGGATTGTTTCAACCGATCTCGCGCGAAGGCGCGTTGCTGTTCAACAATTTGGTCATGACCACAGCAGCAGCAGCCGTGTTGCTGGGCACGCTGTATCCGTTATTCCTCGATGCCGTAGGCGGCGCCAAGGTTTCCGTTGGACCGCCGTTCTTCAATGCCGTCTTCATTCCGCTGATGATCCCGATGATCGCCGCCATGGCTTTCGGCCCGTTGCTGAACTGGAAGCGTGGAGACATCGGCGCAGCTTTCGGTCGCTTGAAGGTCGCTTTCGTGTTGGCCTTAGCCGCGACAGCAGCAACCTGGGCTTGGCAATCGGACGGTCCGATTTTCGCTACGTTAGCCATGGGATTGGCCGTATGGCTTGGTGTCGGCACATTGGCCGAGTTGGCCGGCAGATTGCGGTTGTTTACGGCGCCTAGCGGCGCATTTGGCCGCCTGGCCCGCATGCCGCGCGCCAGTTGGGGCATGGTTCTCGGACACTTCGGGCTGGCCATCGCTATTGCCGGCATGGCCGGCGCCGGCGGCTGGACCGAAGAAAGCATCCAAACCATGAAACCGGGCCAGACGGTCACCGTTTCGGGCTACGCGTTCACCTTCAAAGGTGCCGCCGAAGCCGAGGGGCCGAATTATACAACCGTCAACGGCACTTTCGAAGTACGCCATGGCGACGATGCCGTAATTACCATGGTTGCCGAGAAACGAAATTACCCCGTCGGCGGCATGCCAACGACAGAAGCCGCCATCCATACATTGTTTAGCGGTGATCTTTATGCCGTCATCGGCGACGCGGAGGGAACAGACGGTGCTTATGTCACGCGGCTGTACTTCAACCCGCTGGTGGTGTGGATGTGGATTGGCACATTGGTCATGATCTTCGCAGCCGCATTGAGCCTCACCGACCGCCGCTACCGGGTGGGCGCGCCACGGCGTAGCGCCAAAGCAGCTATCAGCCAAGCATCACCGGCGTAGGAGCCTGGCCCCGTGATCAAACGCCCGATGTTTTTACTTCCCTTGTTGCTGTTCATGGTTCTGGCTGGCTATTTTGGCGTCGGCCTGACATTGGACCCCCGCAAATTGCCCAATATGCTCGATGGCCAGCCCGTGCCGGGTTTCGACCTGCCGGCAATCAAACATCGGGGCGACAAGGGCTTCGCCAACACCGACCTGCCAGGCAGTGTATCGCTAGTCAATATTTTCGGGTCCTGGTGTGTGGCTTGCCGGGTAGAGCATCCGTTTTTGATGGAGATAAAGAAGGCCGGCCTAGCGCCCATTCATGGCATCGACTGGCGCGAGGAAGACCCCGAAGCTGGGCCCGCATGGCTAAAGCGATTTGGTGACCCGTATACCTTGGTTGGCGACGACCCGCGCTCTAAAGCCGCCATTTCCTTCGGGGTGACCGGTGCGCCGGAGACCTTCCTAGTCGATCGCGAGGGTATCGTACGCTACAAGCATATAGGTCCGGTCAATCAAACGGTGTGGGACGACATATTGTGGCCGCTGATCCAAAAACTTCGGCAAGCGGGAGCATCCTGACATGGTCCGGTTGATGTTCGCTTTTATGGTATTCATGATCACCCAACCGGCGGGCGCCGTCGATCCACGTGAAATACTGTCCGATCCGGTTTTGGAATCGCGCGCCCGCGAGTTGTCCAAGGGACTCCGGTGCGTCGTCTGCCAAAATCAATCAATCGACGATTCAGACGCGACCCTGGCGCGGGACCTACGCCTCTTGGTACGTGAACGCCTGACCGCCGGCGACAGCAATCAACAAGTGTTGGATTATGTGGTGTCGCGCTATGGCGACTTTGTATTGCTCAAACCGCCATTCAAAATGGCCACTCTGGCCTTGTGGCTGGGGCCGCTGTTGATTGCGGGGTTAGCACTGTTCGGTGGCTTGGCGTTTTTCCGTCGGCAACGGACCGTCGTTCTACCAGCGAGCACACAAACCCAACTCAGCGACGACGAACGTAAACGCCTGGACAATCTTCTGAAGGATGATCCCGCATGACCACCCTTTGGACATCGGTTGCCATCGTTACCGCAGTCGTCGTGAGCAGCCTGCTTTGGGCGCTGTATCGCCGTCGCTCCGGTGAACCGGCGGAGCGCCTCAACTACGACATTGCCGTCTACAAGGATCAGCTTTCCGAGTTGGACCGGGATTTGGCGCGCGGCCTCATCAGTGAAACGGAAGCGCAATCTGCGCGTGGCGAAGTTGAGCGCCGGATTCTAGCCATTGCCGACAGCGCAGAAAGCTCGAAGGCCGCCGCGTCTGCGCCACGTGGGGCGAACGCCATCGCTGCGGTGATTGTAACGATGGCCGTTCCGGCGCTTTCTTTTGCCCTCTATGCGCATTTGGGCTCACCGGAATATCCAAATACACCCTATGCCGCGCGTGATATTGCCGCTGAACAAGCCCGCCAGCAACGCCTTAAAGAAGCGGGAGAAATGGCCGGGCTGATCGAAAAACTTGCCCAGCGCATGGAAGAGAACCCGAACAATCTGCAAGGTTGGCTTTTGCTCGGTCGCACCTACTTGACCATGGAACGCGAAGAAGACGCCGTGGCCGCACTGCGCAGAGCCGCCGATCTGGCGCCGGAAGACCCCGCTGTCGCGACCGAGTTGGCCGAAGCCCTGGTGATCACCAATGACAATCGGGTCGGCGCCGAAGCCCGCACCATACTCAACGGTGTCCTATCGCGCGATGCACGCAGCCCCAGGGCACGCTACTACCTGGCGCTCGCTGATGCCCAGGCCGGCAAACTGAAAGATGCGCTGCAAGGTTGGACCGACCTTTTGGCGGTTTCGCCGCACGACGCTCCATGGCGCGCCACCGTTGGCGAGAGCATTCGTCGCGCAGCTCAGGATATTAAAGTTGATCCCGCTACGCTCAAACCATCTTTGGCGGCCAAACTTTTGGGACCAGGAAAGCCAAGCAAACCAAATACGGCCACCACTTCCGCGCCCCCTTCCTCACCGGGGCCATCACGCGAAGATATGAAAGCCGCCAGTCAAATGTCGGCTGGTGACCGCACGGAAATGATCAAGGGCATGGTGCAACGTTTGGCCGACCGCCTGGAAGAAAAACCCAATGACCTTGCGGGCTGGAAACGCCTGGCCCAGGCCTACCGGGTGTTGGGGGAAACGAAGAAGGCAAAAGAAGCCGAAGCCCGCATTCGCGCCCTGCAATGAGCGACTTGTTGATCTTCACAATACCGATTGATGCTTTGTTGCAGTTGGTGGCGGCAAGCGTGATTGTCAAAGTGACACCGGGACCCGGCGTTGCCGCGACCGTTGCGCGGTCCATGGCACAGGGGCTGCGCCCGGCCCTGGCCAACGTATTAGGTATCGTCATCGCCGAGATCGCCCTAGTGTTGCTTTGTTTGACGGGCCTCGCAGCCTTAGCCACCCATTTCGAGGGGTTTTTTACGGCGCTTCGCTATCTAGGCGCGGCGTATCTCATTTATTTGGGTTATCGGTTCTGGGTCACTGAGGTCCAGCCGGCCACGGTTGAGGTGAAGTCCAAGGGCGATCTGATGAAAGCAGCCCTCTCTGGTTTTACCCTGACCATGAGCAATCCAAAGGCGATCATTTTCTATGCTGCCCTGCTACCGCTATTTATCGATATCGGCACCATCACACTGGCCGATGGGGCGCTGGTGTTGGGACTGATGGTCTTCGATATCGCAATCATCTTGACCGGATATGCCGTGCTGGCATCGCGCGCCCGAAACCTGCTCGGGTCATCACAACACCTTCGCTGGTTCAACCGCGCAGCCGGAACCGCTATGCTAGGGGCAGGCGGCATCGTGGCCGCGCAATAAATCCGTCAATAGGGTCTGGCCAGCCAGGGCCCGCGCTTTTATAACCGTTTCGCCAGCAGAGAGTGTCATCACTCAACGCAGCGAAGGGAAAAGCATATGTCTACGTTTAATACCATCGACGACCTGGACGTCCGGGGCCGTAAGGTTCTGGTTCGCGCCGACCTCAATGTCCCCATGCGGGACGGCAATATCAGCGATACCACGCGCATCGACCGCTCCTTGCCGACGATCTCCGATCTTATCGAGAAAGGCGCCAAGGTTATTGTCATGTCGCATTTCGGTCGGCCCAAAGGCCAAGTGGTGCCGGAGATGTCGTTAAAACCAGTCGCCGCCGCGCTGGAAAAAGCTTCCGGTAAACGCGTCGTGTTCGCCAGTGACTGCATCGGAGATGGAGCCGAGAAAGCCATTTCGGCGGCCAATGACGGCGAAATCGTGATGCTGGAGAATCTGCGCTTCCACGCAGCCGAGGAAAAAAACGACGGAGCCTTCGCCGACCAGTTGGCGGCTCTTGCTGACTTCTACGTCAACGATGCCTTTTCCTGCGCCCATCGCGCCCACGCATCGACCGAGGCCATCGCCAAACGTCTGCCGACAGCGGCCGGACGGCTGATGCAGGCGGAACTGACGGCCCTCGCCGAAGCGCTCGAAAATCCGGCCCATCCCGTGGCTGCCGTGGTCGGTGGCGCTAAAATTTCCACCAAAATGGCGGTGCTCGGCCACTTGATCGAGCGCGTCGACCAATTGGTGATCGGCGGCGGCATGGCCAACACTTTCCTGCATGCGCAGGGTATCGATGTGGGCAAGTCACTCTGTGAGCCAGACATGGCCGATCAAGCCCGCGACATCATGGAGAAAGCCGCTGCTGCCGGCTGTGAAGTGGTATTGCCCATTGACGCCGTCGTCGCTGAAGAGTTCGCCGAAGGCGCCGCCAACGAAACCGTCCCGGTTGAGGCCGTGCCCTCGGGTAGCATGATCTTGGATGTGGGACCGGCCAGCATTGATGATCTGAAGCAGCGCCTCACCGGCTGCAAGACGATTGTCTGGAATGGCCCGCTGGGTGCTTTCGAAATTTCGCCCTTCGACATGGGCACAAATGCTGTCGCCCTCGAAGCCGCCAAGCTTACAGTCGATGGGTCGTTGCTATCGGTCGCCGGGGGCGGCGATACCGTGGCCGCACTGGCAAACGCCGGCGCCGTGGATGCATTTTCCTACGTATCAACTGCTGGTGGTGCATTTCTGGAATGGCTGGAAGGTCGCACGCTTCCGGGCATTGCAGCCTTACAAAACACAGATTAAATCGCCATCGGCTCCACTTAATGTCACGAGCTCTAAAAACGCCCTCTTAACGACGCCTGGGCGGCGTGCCCTGCCATGAGGGCGGCTGGGGTTGTTGATCGCGTGGCTCTGGGGCCGACAAGCGCCCCAGCGGCGAGGGATGGATGCGAGTCATGATATCATCCAGCATATTCTGCAGATATTGAGACTGAGCCAGCAATTTGTTGGTTGCGTCCATGGCTTGCCGTGACGCCGTCGAGGCGATGTCTTGGGCGACGCTCGACACATTGTCCACCGACAGCCGCACCCCCTGCAACGCGCGCTCAGCGCGTTCCGTTGTCTCACGGATCGCATCTAAGCGACCGGCGGCGACCGGATCATCCATTCCGCCCGAACCGGACCCTTGCCTATCATCGGTATTGAACGGAATGAGGTTTTCACCACCGCTACCATAGTCTCGCGGGGAAGATCGGAACGCCAACAAGTTCACCTGATCGCGAACCGCTGTCACTAAGCCACTCAGGGTCTCGATCTGTGATGCTGCCTCGCCTAGCGAGCGCACTAAGGCTTCGGTACGTTCGACATCGTGGGCTGCGGCCGACACGTACTCGCTGAAATGGGTCAATTGCTGGCTGACCGACGAAATCGGGCCGCCGACGTTCTCATACATGGGTGGTGGAGGCGCCGAAGGACGGGCTTCATCTGTGGCCTCTGCCTGTGGTTCGGCCTGTGGATCGGCATGGGGTTCCGGCGCGGGCGGCGGTGCTGGCGCTTCGGGCGCTTCGATCTCGGCCAACATGGCAGCCTTCGCAGACTCGGCCGCGGCTTGCGCTTTGCGCTCAGCCTCCTGTGCCACATGTTCCATTTTTGCCTGGGTTTGCTCGAGCTGGCGCCTAATCATATCTACGTCGACCAAATCGTCGGCCCACTTGTCGAGTGCCCGCGCGATCTGGCCCGTGGCGTCGATGTTGCCGCGCGCCGGTATGGGAGCACCACGATCACCGCCAGCTAACCTGACTGCGGCCTCCGCAAGACCGCGCACCGGGCCGAATACACTACGCAGTAAAATCATGCCCGCGAACATAAACCACAACACAATTGCCACCGTCGCGCCGCCAATCATATAGCGGCTAAATGCCTGTGCACGATCCAAACGCCGTGCTGCGCCTGTCGCAATATCGCCGCTGAAGGCAATCAAACCGCCCAAGCTCGGATCCATGTATGAGGTGATTTCGCTGAACCGCCCGCGCTCTTTCTCAAGCGCGAAACGTGAATTCAGCATCGTCAGCATATCGGTTTCATGGGCCTTGATCATTTCGCCCAACTGACTTTTTCGTTTCTGAGACAACTTGGATTTATCCAAAAATGCCAACAGCGCCCGGTAACGCTCCTTGATTTCCGCGGCGCCACGCTCAGACGTCGAGCGCAAGGTCTCTTGACCTTCACGATCGATGCGGATGATCTGATCGGCCAAATTGGCAACCTTGGATTCCGCGAACCCGCGCACAAGCGATTGTGAGGTCGTCCGTAGGCGTTGGCTCAACCCGGTCTCGGTAGTTAAGCCCAACGCCTCTTCGGCGCGAACGAACTCACCGAACTGCTGATCGTACTGGGCGATGCCATCTCGCAAGGTGGCGATATGCTGGCGCAGTGATGCCGCTTCAGGAAACTGGCCGAGCCCATCGAGTGCAGCCTCGACCGCATCAATTTCGATGGCAAAGGTTTCTGCCAGTGCCGGCTGTTTGTCGAGAATAAAAACCTTCTCCAAAGACCGGGCGCGTGCAATCCCAGCCTCGACCCGTCCCGTCAACACACCGATATCACGCGCATGACGGGCATCGTTGATAGCACCGGCCAAACGCTGATCGACGTAAATAAAAATGCCGGCAAGCGCGACGATGGCGAACACCCCAATCAGCACAAACAAGCTCATCCGCGTGGACAAGCTGGAGCGCCCGAGGAACGTCCGGTCATCCATGCCTTCGCCCTTCAGATCAAGGAACTGATGTTCGTAGTCAGGGTCTTGCGCCATTGCTTCCGTCGAGGTTCTTGTTCCGAGTTAGGTGATCATATCCCAAACCCTTAGATTGGCACGATTTTCCAGGGCTTTACAAGGACTAGGGAGGTTCCGGCCACTTTACATTTCTTTCACGTATCGCCACATTGAACGCATGAGCTCGACAACCAAATCCGGCCCTTCGGTCCATACAATTCCCGATGGCGACGACCGCCCCCGGTTGACCTGTGTGGATTGTGGGTACATCGCCTATGAAAACCCCAAGGTCATCGTCGGAGCCGTCTGCACTTGGGAAGATCAATTTCTCATGTGCCGGCGCGCCATAGAGCCGCGCAAAGGGTACTGGACCTTTCCTGCCGGTTTTATGGAACTCAATGAAACCATGGCCGACGGTGCTGCCCGAGAAGCCTGGGAAGAAGCCAACGCGCAGATCCGGATTACGGGGCTGTTGGGCATTTATGAGATCCCGCGCATTAGCCAGGTTTACGTTATCCACAAAGCCGAAATGGAAACGCCATCCTTTGCCGCCGGCCCCGAAAGCGCCGAGGTTTGTTTCATGTCCTGGGACGACATCCCATGGGATGATCTAGCATTTCCCAGTGTTTCGTGGGGCCTAAAGCGGTTCCGCGAAGACGATGGCCCCGTCTTTTATCAACACCCCACAACCTGACCGGCTATTCCCGTTCACGCTTTCAGATTCCCTTAATCTTTGCAGCCTACATTGTGCTCATGACTGACGGCATGACATCCTTGAACGGCAAAGCGGCGGGCCTGGCCCGGCGCTCAGATGGCTATGGATCTTCATCCGTGCGCGAAGTGCAAGCGCGAGCCGCCACAGTTGATCAAAGCCAAACCGAACATGAGCGGCAAGGCTTGCGGCGCCTCAATCAAGTTCTTTCCAATGATCAGGCCAATGATCAGACGCCCCGTGAAAACGTGCCGCGCGGATTTTATCTCAATATCGAAATCTAAGCCCCAGGCTATGCGTTTTGTACCGACCGCGTTGATGGTTCTGGTACTGAGTATGGCCGAGAATATCGCAACCGCCGCCGACCTTATCGTCACGGTCTCCGGGCTACGCAACGACCACGGCGATGTACATATTGCGCTCTACAACACCCCCGATGCGTTTCCCGACAGCGACGGCATGTTGCTCGAGCGCGAGACGCCAATCCGCCAGTACCAATCAAAGCACATCTTTCGAGATTTAGCGCCCGGCAGCTACGCTATTGCTGTGTATCACGACGAAAACGGCAACAACGATTTCGACACCAATTTTATTGGCTTCCCGCTTGAAGGATATGCCTTCTCAAATGGTGCAACGGTATTTCTAAGTCCTCCCGACTTCAGTGAAGCTGCGTTCACGGTTAAGGATGCCGTATCGAAAGCCGACATCGTCATGTCGTATTAATCAGAACGCATCGAAACCTTGCAGAAACGTTGCTTCTTCAGGCGTCGTTTCGCGCCCTAGCGCGGCATTACGGGTCGGGAATCGGCCAAACCTAGAAATGACATAGTGATGTTCGAGTGCGTAACGGAAATTGCTCTCGTTGCCGAGCGCCCGATACAATTCGACACTTCTGATTTGGTCTTCAATGTTCTCGCTGTGCATAAACGGCAGGTACAGAAATGAGCGCTTGGCCGGTGCGATCTCCTGGTCGTGACCTTTCTCTATCGCCGCCGACGCAATTTGGCGTGCCTTGGCGTCAGTGGCGAAGGCGTTGGCGTTGCCGCGATGGAGATTGCGCGGGAATTGATCGAGCAAGATGCACAAGGCCATACTGCCGGGTGGCGTCTCGGCCCAATTGTCATACGCGCCGTCCGCCGCCGCACGGGCGTGCTGGGCAAACCGATTGTCGATTTCCGCATCAAACTCAGGGTCCACCTTGAACCAGGCTGCCCGCGCATCGCAATCTTGCGTCACGTCGGCGTCACCGAACCAAAACACCAAAATATCGTCAGTAATGTTCATTTCTTATTCTCCGCTCTTTCGTCCCTGCGCTGGGCAACTTAACATGATCGCGAAGGAGACCAAAATGACCGACACCTCACCCCTCGCCTCTCCGTTAGCGGCTTGGCTAAATACCTATCAAGGTATTGATGCATCCGAAGAGTTGGCCGACCCATCCCGCGCAAGCGCCGGCCTCGGTCATTTGGTTCAGGACAACCTGGATAAGTTGGTCTTCGATACCGAGCCATCATCGTTCAGCAAGATGCTGCATCACCTGGCGCCGGAAGGGCTTGGCGATGAGTGACGACATCACGCATTTCACCCTGGCAGCGGCAGCAAAGGCCATTGCTGCGAAAGACCTGTCGTCAGTGGAACTGACCGAGGCATGCCTTAAACGTATTGATACCCACGCTGCAAAGATCGATTCCATTGCCGACATCGACCCCGACGGCGCGATGACCCAGGCGCGCGCCGCCGATGACGCCTTGGCAAAGGGCGCCGCCACGGGCGCCATGCATGGCGTGCCTCTGGCCCACAAGGATATGTTCTACCGGGCCGGTCGGATTTCCGGCTGCGGCTCGAAAATCCGCGCCGATTTCGTACCGGATGAAACGGGAACCGTTCTCGATAGGCTCGACGGTGCCGGTGCATTGGATATCGCGCGCCTCAACATGGTTGAATTCGCGCTCGGCGTCACCGGCCACAACGAGGTCATGCCGACGCCGAGAAACCCTTGGAACACGGCTCATATCACCGGCGGCTCGTCCAGCGGCTCCGGCGCGTCCGTGGCGGCACGCTTGGTGTTCGGCGCCATGGGCTCCGATACTGGCGGCTCGATCCGGTTTCCCGCATGCTGTAACGGTGTCACCGGTATCAAACCGACCTGCACCCGCGTCAGCCGCTTCGGCGCCATGCCTTTGTCGCCATCGCTCGATACGCTCGGCCCCTTGGCCCGCACCGTCGAAGACGCCACCATGATGTTTCAAGCCATCGCAGGCCACGACCCGCGCGACCCAACCAGCAGCCGACTGGCCGTCCCCGACTATTTAGGCGGCTTAGGCACTGACCTCAAAGGCCTGCGGGTCGGCGTGCCGGAAAGCTATTTCTACGACCCTGTTGAGCCAGCAGTCGCCGATGTGGTCCGTGCCAGCCTGGATGTCTTAGAGGCTGCTGGGGCCAAATTGGTCGGCGTCAGCATCCCGGACTCCGTTGCCGTAACCAATCCCCTCACCAGCCTGATCACGGCCACCGAGGGCGCATCCATTCACCAGCCCTGGCTGCAAAACCGCCCCAAAGATTATGGCAACCAGACCCGGGTGCGCATGAGCAGTGGCCTAACCACGCCGGCGACACGCTATCTTCAGGCATTGAACCTTCGGGCGCCGCTGTTGGCGGAATTCACCGAAGCGGTATTCGACAAGGTCGATGTGCTGCACTGCCCGGTGATGATCACTCAAATCCCGACCATTGCCGAAACCGATGTTGCCGCCAATCCCGGGTTTGCCGACTTCATCACCAAAATGGGACACTGTACCCGGCCGATAAATTTCTTAGGCCTGCCGTCTGTTACGGTGCCCTGCGGGTTCACGCCGAACGGCCTGCCGACAGCGTTTCAAGTGGTCGCGCGGCCCTTTGACGAAGCCACCATGTTGCGTGTCGGGCACGCCTACCAGATGGAAACCGACTGGCACACAAGAGCGCCGAAACTCTAACTCGCGACGTCTCTCGGCATCTCGAACGGGTGCAGCTGCTCGAACGCCGTGGCGGCGCGCAACACCAGCGCATCACCATAGCGCGGCCCGACAATCTGTAGCGCCACCGGCAATCCATTGCCCGTAAACCCACACGGCACAACACATGCGGGCTGGCCTGTCAGGTTGAACGGATAGGTAAACGGCGTCCAATCGGTCCAGCGCCGGCCAGGTCCGGGTTCGGGCACATCGCGCCCGGCATCGAAGGGCGGTACGGCCAACGCCGGGGTCACCAGCAAATCGTATTCGGCATGAAACTCATTCATCATCGTGCCCAGTACGACCCGTTCATCGACCGCGCGGCTGTAGTCATCGAGGCTGTAATTCGCGCCGATCTCCGCCACTTCGACCATGCCCGGGTCCATATCGGCACGTGCCGCTTCGGGGAAAGCTGAAATCATTTTGTGACACCCCCAAAACCAATGCTTGTTGAAGCAATCGATGGGATCATCGAAACCCGGATCTTGCAGCTCTACCGAAGCGCCAAGTTCACCGAAAACCTGCACCGCGCCGGCGACGATCTCGGCGATTTCCGGGTCGACATCGGCAAACCCAAGGGCCGGGCTATAGGCAACGCGCAGATGCCGGACGCCCAAATCAAGCCCGGTGCGGAAATCCCACGGATCGAATGGCAACGCCAGCCAGTCGCGCGGGTCGGGCTGCGACATGACATTCATCATCAGCGCCGCATCCTCGACCGTGCGGGTGATCGGCCCCACATGGCTGAGCGATCCGAACGCGCTGGCCGGATGCACCGGTACGCGCCCGGCAGTGGGCTTCAAGGCGAACACGCCCGTGAACCCCGCCGGAATACGGACTGAGCCGCCGCCGTCGGTGCCGATATGCAACGCGCCCATCCCCAAAGCCGCCGCCACCGCTGCGCCGCCGCTGGAACCACCCGGCGTTTTATCCGTGTTCCAGGGGTTGCGTGTGATGCCTGTGAGCGGGCTGTCGGTAATGCCTTTCCAGCCCAACTCCGGCGTTGCGGTGCGCCCGACGAAAACCGCACCTTGTTGGCGCATTCTGGCGACAGCGGGTGCATCCGTCGTTTCCGGCGCGGCGCCTATGGTGGCTTTCGATCCGCGCCCGGTGACCGAGCCCTCGGTCAACAACAAATCCTTAATCGAGACCGGCACGCCGTCCACCAACCCCAAGGGCTCGCCCTTCATCCAGCGGGCTTCGGACTCTCGTGCCTGAGCCATCGCCGCGTCCTCGTCGACCTGGCAAAAGGCATTGACCGGCCCGTTCATGGCACTGATGCGCCCGAGCACGCCTTTGGTCACCTCAACGGGCGACAGGGTCTTCCACTGGAACAGATCAACCAGCTGGGTGGCTGAAAGATAACAGGCATCGGTTTCATCCATAGCGGTCACTCTTTTTTATCATCGCGCTCTCTCTGGTTTTCATCATATCAAGCCAGCCATACGGACCAACGGTTAAATCTTGCCAAGCCCAGCCAATGCCGCAACAGTTCATCGACCGCACCATTGGCAGGAGCCCCGCATGTCCGAGCAAACCCAAACCCCCTGGACCCAAACCCCCTGGACCCAAAACCGCCTCACCGAGCGTCTCGGCATCCGCTATCCGATTATCCAGGCCCCCATGGCCGGTGCATCGACGCCAGCGATGGCCGCCGCCGTAACGCGCGCCGGCGGCATGGGGTCCTTGGGCGTCGCGCTGCAATCGCCCGATGCGACGCGCGCCGATTGTCAGGCCATCCGCACCTCGACCAACGGCGCCTACAACATCAATTTCTTCGTCCACACCGATGCCGTCCCGGATGCCGCACGCGCCGAGGCCACCCGCCAACAACTGGCCCCCTACTTCGAAGAACTCGGATTGGGCGATGTGCCCGCCGCCGAGGTGACGTCGCAGCCCTTCAACGAAGACCACCTGGCCGTGGTGTTGGCGGAAATGCCGCCGGTGGTGAGCTTCCATTTCGGCCTTCCCGACGCGAACCTGTTCCAAGCCGTGAAGGACGCCGGTATTTTCACCATCTCATCGGCCACCAACGTTGGTGAAGCCAAACAATTGGAGGCCGGCGGCATTGACGCCATCATCGCCCAAGGGTTTGAGGCCGGCGGCCATCGCGGCACGTTCGCTGAGCCCTATGAGGACGGCTGGATCGGCACCATGGCGCTGGTGCCGCAAATCGTCGACGCGGTTTGCGTGCCGGTGATTGCGGCGGGCGGCATTGCCGACGGTCGCGGCATCGCCGCAGCGCTGGCGTTGGGCGCACAAGCCGCACAACTGGGCACGGCGTTTCTCCCCTGCCCCGAATCGATGATCCCACAGGTGCACCGCGACGCGCTCGACAGCGCCCGCGACAACACCAGCGACGGCCAGACCCGCCACACACAATTGACCAGCGCCTTTTCAGGCCGCCCCGCACGCGGGCTGGAAAACCGCTATATGCGCGAGATGGCGGGCGGCGAAGACGGCTTCCCCGACTTCCCGATTCTCAACACCCTCACCGCCCCGATGCGCAAGGCCAGTGCGAGCGCGGGAAGTGAAGACTTCGTCTCTCTCTGGGCCGGCCAGGCCGCGTCGCTGAACAAGACCCTGCCGGCAGGTGAACTGCTGGACGCCTTGGTGTCAGAGACAGAAGCTGTGCTGAAGCGCTTTTAATGGCCGCATTTCACAGATGCATGCTGGCACGGGGGACATGGTCAGCCCCGGCAATTTCGTTTCGACACCGTTTTTTGGGGATGAAAACGTGTTTGGAATCAACAACATCAAAAAAAATCTGGGGAACGAACCCAATTTTCTCAGGTATGAGACGAAACACTTTTCTGCTTCCCGTCATTCCCGCCTTCGCGGGAACGACGATGTTGTAGGCACCGAAACCAATCCACTCGCTAACCCGCAAGCATCGGTCTCGGCCAATATCCTATTCGAATGTCAAATTGCGCGCCGTCATCGGCCAAATGCGAGACCAAACCAATGATGCAGCGCTTGTATAGCATATTATCTCGAAAAGTCAATAAGTTCCTATTATCAACACAAAGAGGTAAGCCCCTATTAAAATGCGAGAGAAGGAGATTAAGTATACTGTCGTCTAATTGCGCGAATTCCAGGGAGATAAGGTTCAGTTGGGAATGCTCTTTAGCCAATCCCTAATTGATGGTATTCTTATTGGGAATAATTCATTAAGTAGATCAAATCGATGACAAAAAGATTTTTTATTTTCGCAATCATTGCTGTTTTGATTTTCAGTGTGCCCGCAAGCAAAGCCTCCAGTGATTCTATTAGCGGGAAAGAGCACTATTCAATCGTTAGAATAGTAACAAAGGTTCATCAACAATTCCATTTTGCCGGAGAGACGGGAAAAACCAAACAAGCTGATTACAATAGAATTTTAATAACCGGCGTGGATCAGATAAATACGATCCTAGCTGATAAAGCTTACGTTCCCACCGAAGATCGCGCGAAGAACGGGCACAATCCGTTACAGGTTGCTGTTTCTTTAGGCTACCCGGAAATTGTCGCAAGGCTTTTAGAAGACAGGAGATTTGTAAAAATCATCAATGAGAAAGACCGGCATGGTTTGACTGCGTTGGATAGAGCTATGATTCGGGCGAACATACTTCTTCCGATTATCAATCCTGCAGTTAAATACAATGTTTTCAGAACAGTGCCATTTATGCTGCGGTTGAAATACTTTGTTGGGCCTAACCGCCCGTACGAAAAAGTTATCACTATGGTCGAGCTTATGGGGGGAGAGAGAACAATCGATTTGAAAGAATTTCTAAAGAACCGCATCAAACAACATATTGTTAGTATTGAAGCGAAATTGCAGACTGACAAAACCAATTTCGCGAAATATCAAAAAATGTTGTCCAGCGTGGAGCTATGGCATCAAGTAATCAAGGCAACAAACACGGAACGTGATGTTTTGGAAAAATTAATGCCGTTGTCTTTGGCGTATATGTCGATGAAATAGCGCCCAGCACAGTACACCTAACTCTATGACATTCATGGGAATTTCGGGGGTAGTTTGAGCTAGCCCGGATTCCACGAACAGTTTATTCGGGCTCGACTCTAGGGAACACGCCCCCCATCTCTACGGGGAAGTCGGGGGATGGAAATCGGGGGAGGAAATCGG
>JABIPG010000220.1 GCA_018698795.1 Rhodospirillaceae bacterium | reverse complement strand
CTTCGTCATCTGAATCCCAATTCGGCTAAAAGTACGCCTCACTATTGGTAAGTCCAACTGAGATGGCTAGAGGATCGCCCGGATGGCGCCGGTGACGGATGACATGAGGGCCCCGTTTGCCACCGCTATATCCCTGCCACGACTAATGTTGTTCT
This sequence comes from Rhodospirillaceae bacterium, assembly GCA_018698795.1. Lineage (GTDB taxonomy): Bacteria > Pseudomonadota > Alphaproteobacteria > Rhodospirillales > Casp-alpha2 > TMED8. The sequence continues at coordinate 9,022 of JABIPG010000220.1, read as the reverse complement.
ATAACAGGCGGGGCCCCGTTAGTTCCAATCGTGGGTTTCTTGATTGTTGTGCCCTGCACCTCAATTGCGGGCAATATTCGAACCAAACGCGTGACTGGCCGGTTTCTCGATAAGCTTTCGGAGGCTAAGCCGGACCCACTTTTATTGTTGAGGTCCGCCCTGGGTCAAAAGCCGAAATTTCGCAAAGTTCGGCGATGCGTCCGCTTACGATCAACCAGCTGACATATGGGCCAATGGCTGCATATTCCCGATATAGGAATTTATTGACTTTTCTGAAAGTTCTGCTATTCTGCTTTCCGTATCATCAGCGGCTATCTCGTGTGCTGATGACGGCGCGCTATTTGACATCGTGAATAGGATTGTGACCGGGACCGATACTTGCTGACGGCAGGATTGTTGGGGCCGGTTGAAAAAGTCGTTCGTTTGTTTACTGAGGAAATTGGGTTCGTTTCCCGGATTTTTTTTGATGTCATTGAAAAATAAAGGCTTCTGACCCCGGTTTTTCGGTTGTTCCGGTCGAAACCGCCGGTTTCGGCGCTGTATCTAGGGCTTTGGGGTCCCATACAGCCCGCCCGTACGTGTCGCCAAAAACGGCGTCAGCGGGATTTCCTCTTGCTTGAGAAAACCCTTCGTCGGCAATGCACCGTCACGCACCATCTCAATCACGGCCACCACTGAGGCCGACGTCGTCCAAGCAATGGCGGTGCGGTTTTCGCCGGCGATGTGTTGCGGCATGTAGGCGCGGACAAACTCGTGGCGGAACAACCGTCCCTCCGTCTCGCCCTCTGCTGAGGCATGCACGAATACCACGTCGTCATCTACCGGCGGTTTCGCATGGGTGAGAATTTCCCCCGCCTCTTCGCGCTTGTCCCGCATCAGCAGTTCGTGGAAAAAAAAGTTCATCAACTCCACATGGCCCGGATAGCGCATGGTCTTGTAATCCAAGTTATCGACCCGCCCCAGGTAGGTCTCACACATGGTGCCGAGTCCGCCTGATGTGGTGAAGGCTTCGAGCTTGCGGCCATCGACGTAAATCGTCTCCACCCACTCCATGGGCGACACCCATTTGTGCTCACCTTCCTCAATCACCTCGCAGTCGTTCAAGTATTCGTTCACGACGCCTTCGGGCGACCAGTTGAAGGCGTAACCGAGCATACCGGTGGGGTGCTGAGGCAGCGCGCCGACACGCAGCCGGATAGCGCGCACGGTCTCGAACTTCGATGCCAAGTCCGCGCCGACGATACCGATGAAGCCCGGCGCCAATCCGCATTGCGGCGCCATGACACCGCTTGCGGTTTCAGCCAACTCGCGGATCGCCTGGGTGGTCGGCACGTCTTCGGTGAGGTCGAAGTAATGGATGCCCAGCCCATGCGCCACCTCGGCGACCTGGCGGTTCAGGTGATACGGCAGACACGACAGCACGGCCTGCGACGACGCCATCGCCGGCGCAAGCGCGTCTGCGGATGAGATATCCAGGCGTTGGGTCGCGAACGGCAAAGGTGCGCGCAGTTCACGGCTATCGAACCCGACCACTTGAAACCCGGCCTCGTGCAGCAACGTTGCGGCAAGCTTACCGACCTTGCCGAGCCCCAGAACCGCAACTGTCTCAAAACTCATATCGCGTTCTCCTGCTTATGTACGTTTGGCGCTTATGTACGTGTGGCTGTGTCTTCACCTTGCTGGGACGCAAAAATGGAGCGGTACGGCCCCGATGTCCGCATCGGCGGCAAGGGGCAGGGCTCTGGGTCGATTTCCGGGAAATCCGGGTGCCGACCGCGCACAATGGCGCCGTTGTGCGCGCTATCTTGGTTATACGGCATGATCGGCAGCGACGCCGCATTGGAATAGGCGAACAACAACAAAGGCCGGGGGCGGCTCGGGTGCGCGTTGGGGCGCGAGCCATGCACGGCGCGGCAGTGGTGGATGGTCACCGTGCCGGCGGGGCCTTGCAGATAATCGACACTGTCGAGCGCCAGTTCGGCGGATTCAGTGGCCCGGATGTAGCCCTGCCAGTGGCCGTCTTCAGCGTAGTGATCATAGATCGGCCCCTTGTGCGAACCCGGCAAAATGCCCATCGGGCCCATGACATCGTCAATCGCGTCGAGCGCCACGCCGAGCGTCAGCACGTTGTACGACGTGTGCGGCCAAAACGGGATGTCTTGGTGCCACTTCACTTCGGCGCCGCCACCGGACCATTTGAAATTAAGCTTGCCGTGATGAAACCGAATGTTCGGCCCCAACAAATCCTCAGCCAAATCGACAAACGGCCCTTGGCTGGCGAACTCCCAAAACACCGGGTCGTAGTCTTGCGGTTTCATCAGGCGGCGCAGGCGCGGGTTGTCGGGCGAATGGTCGTCTTCCACGTCAAGCCACGCGTTGGTTTCTGAGGTTTCGCGGCTATCGTCGACGGCGCGCTCAGCCGCAGCATTCAGCCGCTCCAGCCAATCCGCGCTGACAAGACCAGGCAGCCCGAGATAGCCATGCTCGTGGTAAAATTGCTGCTGATCGGGGTTTAGAACGTTCACTATTTCAGCCCTTCGAACATCTTGATCCACATGCGCGAACGCGGCTCCAGCGACGACACCAGGATGTTCTCGAACAACGTATGCGCCCCCTCGCCGTCAGCGCCCAAGCCGTCCAGCGTCGGCACGCCTTCGGCGCAGATGATGTTGCCGTCCGAGCCGCCACCCGTCAGCGGTGTGTATTGCAGATCAAGGCCGTGCTCCGCGCCATAGCCGCGTGCCATCTCAAACAGCTCTTCGTTGCGCTCTTTCTCCATCGGTGGGCGGCTCAAGCCACCGCTGACTTCGATGCGAACGTCCGGGTCGTAGGGCTTCAGGTTGTAGATGGTCTCCACCGCCGCCTCGCCGTCCGTCAAGCGCACGAAGCGGCAATCGAGTTCGAGGCGGCATTCTTGCGGCACCACGTTTGGCGCCGTACCGCCTTCGATGAAACCGGCATTGAAGGTCAAGCCCTTGTCGTAATCGGTCATGTCTTCGATATCGCAAATTTGGCGCGCCATTTCGCGGATGGCGCTGCGGCCTTCCTCATGTTTAGAGCCCGAATGCGAAGGCCGGCCGATGATTTTCAGCTTGAAGCGCGCGCTGCCCTTGCGCGCAATCACCACCTTGCCGCCATCGCGCGCCGGCTCAGTCACCAGCGCGAACTTGGTGTTGCCCGCGGCTTGCTTGATGTACTTGCGCGAATAGGGGCTGCCGCGCTCTTCTTCGGGGATGAACATGAAACGCACCGGCAGTTGGGTTTTGCCACCCGCGCTCAATAGCCGTCGGTACGCATCAAACGCCATGTAGGCGCCGGCCTTCATATCGTAGACACCCGGGCCATAGAGCTTATCGCCCTCGCGGCGGATCGGGTTGCCATCGGATTTCGTGCCGATCGGGTGCACGGTGTCGATATGCGACAACACCAAGATGCCGGGCTCATTGCCGCGCGCCTCACTAGGGCCGGCGCCGGGTCCGAAGCCTTCGAGCAGATCGCCGTAGCCGTCCTCACCAGGTGTGCGCCGCGTCGTCAGGCCGGCTGCTTCGAAATCAGCCTGCGCGGTATCGACCATGGCGTTGACGGCCTCGACATCAAGCGTCGGGCTTTCCATCTCCAGCCATTTGACAATGCCCTCGACAATCTCGTCACCGTCAATGTCGATATCAGTTCCAACCGCCGTTGCCGTGCTATTCATCGCAATTCCTCTCCCGTGTAATTTGAACGTAGAGTGTAGAGCGGCGGCGGCGATGGGGAAAGATGAGGGAGGCCGCGAATTTAGGGAAAACGGAAATGCCGCTCCACATAGGCGACCAATTGATCGACGCATGCCGTCTGAGACAAGGCTGCGCCGTCGAGAACCAGTTCCGGTGACGTCGGTCGCTCATAGGGTGCCGACACGCCGGTGAAATCGGCCAGCTCGCCAGTTCGGGCACGGGCGTAACGGCCTTGATCGTCACGCGCTTCGCAGACGTCCGGCGGCACGTCCAAAAACACCTCATGGAAGTTATCCGCCGCCGATCGGGCAGCTTCTCGGTCGCGTTGATAGGGAGAAATAAAAGCCGCAATCACAACGAGACCCGACCGCGCCATGATGGCCGCCAATTCCCCGGCGCGTCGGATATTTTCTCGGCGATCCTCACGATCAAAGCCTAAGTTCGAACTCAAACCCAACCGGATTCGGGCACTATCAAAGGCATAGGCTTCAAATTCAGCCTCGAAGAGGCGCGTTTCCAGTTCATATGCGATGGATTTCTTGCCTGAAGCCGGCAACCCCGTCATCCATACCACACCGCCGCGATGCCCCTGACGGCGCCATCGTTCCTGCTCGTCGACCAAATGCACAACGCGGGTGATATTGGTGGATTTCATAATCGATGGTGTATAAGCAACTACCGGCTTTGTCCAATTCGAATACACACGTCAATTGCTCACGTCAATTGCTCTGGCGCATGATCAACCGCCTCTTCGGCATGCGGCCGAGACATGAAGGCATGCCCGAAACCGAAAATGACTCGAAAAAGCTGGACGCGCACCATCGGCCTGTGAGATAAACAGCCTCTCATTTCGACTTTTATAGAAATATTTTTTACGAAGAGGTGACCCATGCCCCGTATCAGCATTTATGACCCCCCTGGCTGCTGCTCCACCGGTGTCTGCGACCCGGGTACGAGCGACGCCATGACACAATTCGCAACGGCCATTGATGCCTTGATGAAGGGTGGTCACGAAGTGGCGCGTTTCAACATGGGCAGCCAACCGGGCGCCTTCGTCGAAAACGCCATCGTCAAGAACGCCTTGGATACTGACGGCATGGATTGCCTGCCGATGGTGTTGCTGGACGATGAGATTGTCTCCAAGGGCGCCTATCTGAACCGCGCCGAATTGGGCGAAAAAGTCGGCATCGAAATTGCTGCTGCTGGCGCGTCTTCGTGCTGCGGCGAAAGCAAACCTGAGGAAGCGGAAGCTTCCAGCTGCTGCGGCTGAACCGGTATGCAGGTCCTTGAAAACCCGACGCCCAATCTGTTCTTCACCGGCAAGGGCGGCGTCGGCAAAACATCGCTCTCGTGCGCAACAGCTGTAGCGCTCGCCGATTCCGGCAAGAAAGTGCTGCTGGTCAGCACCGACCCCGCCTCCAACATCGACGAGGTGTTTGGCGTTCATATCGGCACAAAGCCCTGCGCTATTGCCGAAGTGCCGAATTTGTCTGCCTTGAACGTAGATCCCGAAGCCGCTGCCGAGGAATACCGCGAGCGGGTGATCGGTCCGTACCGCGGCGTGCTGCCCGATGCCGCCATCAAGAGCATCGAAGAGCAATTTGCCGGCGCCTGCACGGTGGAAATCGCCGCATTTGACGAATTCGCCAAATTGCTATCGAACCAAGACGTTACCGAGGGCTTCGACCACGTTGTGTTCGACACCGCGCCCACCGGGCACACGCTGCGGCTGCTGACGCTGCCGACCGCCTGGACCGGCTTTATCGAAGACGCCTCCGCCGGCACCTCGTGCCTGGGGCCGCTAGAAGGCCTAAAGGCTCAGCGTCAACTCTATGAGACAGCCGTCAACGCCCTGGCCGATGGCGCGAATACAACGCTTGTCTTGGTCAGTCGCCCGGACCAAGCCGCCCTTGATGAGGCGGCGCGCACCAGCGAAGAGCTGGCCGAGATCGGCGTCAAAAACCAAGCCCTTGCCGTCAACGGCGTGTTCAAATCCGCCGACAGCGGCGATGCCATCGCCAAAGCCATGGAGCAACGCGGCCAAGCGGCGCTTTCGGGTATTCCGAGCGCCCTGCAACCGCTGCCCCGCCGTGATCTGCCGTTAAAATCCGGTCAGGTACTGGGGGTCCCGGCCTTGCGTCAGTTGCTGGGCGACGATGATCTGCCCGCCACTGCCGATACAGGCGCCGAAATCGTGGTTCCCGCCGATCTAAGCGCTATCGTCGACGAGCTTGCGGCGCAAAGTCATGGCGTTGTCATGACGATGGGCAAAGGCGGCGTCGGCAAAACGACGATCGCGGCGCATATTGCCGTCGAATTGGCGCAGCGCGGACACAAGGTGCATCTCTCGACCACCGACCCGGCAGCGCATGTCGCCAATGCGGTTGACGAGATTCCCGCCGGCCTCGAAATCGGACGAATTGATCCAGCCGTTGAGGTAGCGCGTTATCGCGAAGAAGTTCTCGCCTCCACGGGCGCCAACCTTGATGAAGCCGGCATGGCCCTTTTGGAAGAGGATTTGAGCTCTCCGTGCACAGAGGAAATCGCCGTCTTCCAGGCCTTCGCCCGCACCGTTGATCAAGCCAGCGACCAGATTGTGGTTCTCGACACAGCACCAACAGGGCATACCATCTTGCTGTTGGATGCAGCTGAGAGTTATCACCGCGAAGTCACACGCCTGACCACCGGCGTGCCCGATGCGGTTGCCAATCTGCTGCCGCGCCTGCGCGATCCGGACTTCACACGGGTGCTGATCTGTGCGCTTCCCGAAGCCACACCCGTGCACGAAGCGGCCGAGCTGCAACGTGACTTGGGTCGTGCCGATATCGCCACGTATGGCTGGGTGATCAACCAAAGCTTGGCGCCTTTGACCATTACCGACCCGATCTTGAAAGCCCGCCGGGCACAGGAACGGCGGTATATCGCAGAAGTGGTCGATGATCTGGCCGGAAACGCCAAGGTTGCCATCGTACCTTGGCGCGCGGAAAGTAACTGGAGCCAAACAGCGACGGCAGACAGCGACGCCGCCTAGCATGTCCGCACTTAACTCGGGCGCAACACCAAGAGTAGCCTTCGTCGGCCTTGGCGTGATGGGACAGCGCATGCTGGCCAACATGGTGGCGCTAGGCGGTTTCGATCCGGTTGTCGCATGGGATCCTGCTTTTGCGGCGTGCGACGCGGCTCGGAAAATCCACCCAGGTATCGACATCGCCGCCGATCCGATGGCGATGATTGCTGCTGACGCGACGGACTTGGTCTACATTGCCACGCCGCCGGATTTCCACGCCGAATACGCCATTGCCGCCGCCGAAGCCGGTAAACCGGTTTACTGTGAAAAACCGCTCGGTACGGACGTCGAGGACAGCCTCAATCTGGTCGACAAGGTAGAGGCTCTGAGTGCCAAAACCATCGTCAATTTTTCCCTGGCATCGGCGCCCGCCGCCAACGCCATTGCCGATGCTCTTCGTGATGGTTCTCTGGGTGACGTGCAGAGCGTCGATATTCACTTGCACTTCAGCCAGTGGCCGCGCGATTGGCAAGCACCGGCGGCATGGTTAAGCGAGCGCGAGCAAGGCGGCTTTGTGCGTGAAACCTTCTCGCACTATGCCTATCTGACGCGGCGACTGTTCGGTGAGATCGAGCTTCTAAGCGCCATCACGAGCTATCCGGACGACGATGTCTCGGCCGAAACCCACGCTATGGCGATGATGGATTGTTCCGGCATACCCGTGACATTCAATGGCGGCACTGGTGGCTTGCAGAGCAGCGCTGCCGACCGGATCGAATATACCGTGTGGGGATCGAACCAGGTTCTTCGGCTTTATGACTGGAACCGGCTTCGCAGCAACGACGGCTCGGGCTGGACCGAACAGTTGCAGGAAATAACGGATGCCCGACAGGAAGGGTACCGATTGCAACTGGAAAACGCAGGACGTTTTTATCGCGGCGAGCCCCACACCATGCCGTCATTCCGCGACGCCTTGGCGGTGCAGGAATTGGTCGAAGACATTCTCAGCGACTGACCTACGACGGCGCGAGAAAACTCTCTAAACTGCGAAATGATCCCGTAACGCGATACCCAGCGTCACGACGCCAAGGACCGCCAATCCGATCAAGGCTGCATTGCGGAATATGCGATGCCCCGAGCCCGAAAAAAATCTCGCGCCCAGCCATGTCCCGCCCGAATAAAGCGGAAAGGTCATGGCCCCTAAAATGACAACTTCGACGGTATACACCCCCATGAACCAAAGCGGCGGTATGTTGCAGATCGACAGTGCTGTGACGGCGCCGATGACGTTTGCGCGCTGTTGTGCCGGCTCGCCACCTTGAGCCAACGCCACGGTCACCGCCGCGGGACCGCCGACACCGGCGGCGCCTTGCACCAATCCAGCTACCGCGCCGGCGCCGACAAGCGTCGTCCATGCGGGCGGCGTTGCTAGGCGCCATCCCCGGTACATCATGGTCACCGCAATCAACACAAAGACGGAAATCGCCATCTTCATGATTTCCGGGTCTGCCACGACCAACACCCAAGTCCCGAGTGGTGCGACCGCAAATGTAGCCAGAACGAGCGGCACGACAAACCGCCGCTCTGCAAGGCGGATGGCACTGGGCAACAACTGAATGGTCGAAGACACCCCCGACAGGCTGGAAATGCCGACAGCCATGATCGGTCCAAAGATGACACTCGCCACCATGATGACGACCAACGCCCCGCCGAACCCGACAAACCCGCGCAGAAACCCTGCGAGTACGGCAGCCACGGCCAGCACCGTTATTTCGGCCCACGACAGAGCCTCAACTGCACTGGCGATCAGCTCGAGCATCCGCACTCCCCCTTTTGAAGTCAGCACAGTTTATAGGAAGCGTGAACGGCCACAATGCCGTCATGAGGAAATCGTCACTCGGGGAGCTTGAACCCGAAGAAGGTGATGTCGTCCCGGCGTTCTTCGTTGTGCTGATACTCGATGAAGTCGCGTAGAATATGGACTTTTTGCCGGGGCAGGCTCATCGGCTGAAAATCACTTATACACCCGCGGACACGGCGCTTTCCGAAAGACCGGCGCTTTACTCCACCGATTTGATCGGTGATTCCATCGGTCCAGATATAAAACTGGTCACCGGGCGCGGTTATGACTTCGTGGTTGGTGAACGTCTGGCTCATGGAAATCTTGCGGTAACCGATGCCTGAGCGATCACCCTTGATTTCTTCAATCTGGCCATCAGCGAAACGGTTTAGGGCAAAGCGAGCCCCCGCAAAGGTAAGCTGCGGGCCCACAATACGGATGACACCGAGTTCCACGCCG
>JABIPG010000262.1 GCA_018698795.1 Rhodospirillaceae bacterium | reverse complement strand
GGATACACCGTAGACGAGGCCATCGGAAAACATGCGGCTGAGACAATAGTGCCCAGCTACTTAAGAGATGACATCAATAAGGTTTTTTCGTCATTGTTGGCGCAAGAGGGAGGAACCCGAAGCACTAATGAGAATATTACCAAGAACGGCGATACCATCGTTTGCGACTGGTATAATACGCCAATTTCCGACGCTGATGGCAATGTGATCGGTGTTGCATCATTGGTCCAAGACATTACCGAGCGCAAGTTGGTTGAACAGCAATTGCTGGATGCAAAAGACGAGGCCGAAAAAGCCAACAATGCCAAGTCGGAATTCCTGGCGAGCATGAGCCACGAATTGCGAACGCCCCTGAACGCTGTGTTGGGCTACGCACAGATGCTAAAGCTTCCTACGCGGGAGACGCCTTTTGACGCCCGGGAGGAGTATGTTGACAACATCTTAGATGCGGGAAATCACCTCCACGAGCTCATTGAAGACGTTCTTGACTTGGCTGCGGCCGAGGCCAATCAACTTCAGCTCTTCATTGAATCGGTCGATTTAAATGAGGTCGTTAAAGACTGTGCAATGATGATGCGCCCACTTGGAGAACGGAAACGGATAAAGCTTGTCGATCACTTGAGCGATGGGCCTTCAGTTCAGTTGAGAGCCGATAAAAAGCGCATGAAGCAATCTCTCATAAATCTCCTATCCAATGCGATAAAGTTCAATAAGGAGCAGGGGACAGTGGTGATAGAAGGCCGGGAAATTGAAGAGGGTTTGTTTCGTATATCTGTTTTGGACACAGGTATGGGCATTCCCGAAGAGGATCACGCGAACGTCTTCAATATGTTCCACCGCCTTGAAGCGGACCCAATGGTTGCTCAGGAAGGGGCAGGCATCGGCCTATCGGTGACAAAATTGTTGGTAGAGCGGATGAGTGGGCGGATCGGCTTTGACAGTGAGTTGGGTATCGGAACTACGTTCTGGCTAGAATTGCCTCTGGCTTCAAACGGAGATGCATTCATTGAGGGCGGCTCTACGGAAATCTCGTGATTTCTCGTTCGGTCATCTCCGGTCCAGCCGGTGCTATCGTGTTTACTTCCGCTTACTGATCAGAAAGGCGTCACTTCCCAAAAGCCCGCGTTTAGGCCGCTCCTGGCTATTGTCGGACCTGGTTAGTTTTGCAATTGGACATCCGCTTTGGAAGCTAGAGCAGGCGTCGGAATTGTTCCGCCCAATGGGTTGCAAATGCCCCTAACCAGTCGAACATCCGCGACTGATAGCGCTTCCGGTTTGTAGTCAGTTTGCAGATATTTAAGGGCTTGGTGCCAGAAAGCGGCATCGTGCCACGAATCGCCGAAGGCAGGAGTCGGTGGTGGGATCAGCTATCTCACTTCCACAAAAGATCTCATCAATCAGATCCATTGATTTAGGTTGATGTGTAGTCATTGCGAGATGCTAACATGGTACGGCCTTGGATCGGGGTGAGAGAGGAATGACCATTGAGTGATGAAAAGTTATTCGGGATAGACATAGAATATTCAGGGGAACCTCCTCGCCGAGTTTTCTTGGAATCTATTGATCAACTCGATTCAAAAAGGCTTATCACGCTCTATGATTACTGGAACGCAAAGCGTGGGACGCGCCCGCGTCCAAGATGGGATGAGTTTGACTTGATGGAAATACATGAGGTTGCTCGCTTCATTCACATTAGGGACGTAATTCACGGTGGAGAGGAATTTGTGGTTAGGTATTGGGGGACCGGACTAACCGATGCACTCGGGTATGAGGGGACAGGAAAAGCGATACACGAGATGTACAATGAGATCATGGCGAAAACCGCATATCAAATATGTCGGGAAGTGTTGCACTCAGAACTACCGATATTGAGCACGGGAAACGTCATTTGGGATAGCGACAAGAGCTTTAAAAAATTCATATCACTGATATTACCGTTGGATGGCACAGATATGCCGTTGGCCCATATCCTTACGGGACTAGACTTTGTAAAACCGACTTAATCGGAAGCTCCTAGCCTATTGGGATCAATCGGCATTCCATTTATAGGAATTTATTGACTTTTAGGAATATTTATGTATGGTCGTGCCGTGGCATTGCCAAAGTGCGATGCGGGCACACTATTTGACATCGTGAATATGATAGAAACCGGGACCGACCTGTTTGGTGTTGGAGCCGGTTAAGAAAAGCCGCACTTCTCCGCATGGAGAAAATTGGGTTCGTTCCCCAGATTTTTTTTGATGTCCTTGAAAAATAAGGCGTTCTGACCCCGGAAAAATACTCCCAAAACGAATTTCCGGGGTCAAAGCTTGTTCAGGAACGCTGGTTAAACCGCCGTCCGACCATGGCGGATGCGATGTTGACCTTTTGGATATCGATGGTGCCGCCGGCAATGCCCCATCCCCACGAATCGCGCAAACGCCGTTCCATGGGATATTCCTTCGAATACCCGTAACCACCCATCAACTGCACCGCGTGGCCGGTGACCTCGCGGGCCATCTCGTTGGCAAAGCACTTGGCGACGGAACTCTCGAAAATCGACGGCAACCCGTCTTGGGAGTTCACGGCGGCACGGTGGATCAACAGCCGCGACGCCTCAACCCGGGTCGCCATCTCGGCCAACTTCATCTGTACGGCCTGGAACTCAACCAACGATTTGCCGAACTGCTTACGCTCCTGCACGTACTCCAGCACCTCGTCCAAGGCGCCCGCCGCCTGGCCCAGCGCCATGGTGGCGTTGCCGCAGCGCTCCAGATCAAACGCCTCCATCAGCTTCGGGAAACCGCCCGCAGGCACGATCATGTTCTCGATCGGAACCTTAACGTTGTCCAAGAAGATGTCCGCCGACGGCACGCCCCGAAACCCCATCAGGCGCTCTTGCTCACCGAAACTCACGCCCGGCATGTCCTTCTCGACGAACACAGCCCCGATGCCCTTGGCGCCGGGATCGTCGGACAAACGGCAATAGACCACATACCCCTGTGAGTGCCCGCCGCCCGAGCACCAGCGTTTGGAGCCGTTCAGGGTAATGGTGTCGCCATCAACGACGCCGCGGGTTTTCAAATCGGTCAGGGCGGTGCCGGCTTCGGGCTCGGACATGGAGACGGCGACGATCATCTCGCCGGCGCAAACTTTTGGGATGATGCGTTTTTTCAAGGCGTCAGTGGCGAAGTGCTCAATGGCGCGCACCGGGCCGACGGATGATTCGAAAATCGGGAACGCCACGGCGGAGGAAATTTTCGCGAACTCCTCCATGACGATCAACGCTTCCAGGTTGCCAAGCCCCAGCCCGCCCAGGTCTTCGGAAACATTAATGCCCAAAAAACCCATTTCGGCATAGCGCTTGAGCCACTCGTCGGGCAACGGCTTGGCTTCCGTTTCCAGCTCCTCGGCCACCGGCTTCATTTGTTCTTGGGCGAAGCGCCGTGCGGTGTCTTGCAGTTCGCGCTGTTCGTCGCTCAAATTGAAATCCATGTCTCATTTCCTTTTTTCTAGTCGCGCCGGCTATCCGGCAATAAGTAAGCCATCACCACCGCCATGAACATAGCCGCCGCCAAGGCATAAAACACAGCTCCCACGCCCCAGATATCGGCGATCATGCCGCCGGCCAGAGGCACAATCATAGAGAACGCCGATTGGGTGCCGAACAACAAGCTGACGGCGCTGCCGTGCATGTGGTCGGGCGTCAGGTCCATGGCCCAGCCATGAATGACGGGGCGCACGGCAAACAGCGCGCAGCCCAGCAAGGCCAGCACCGCAATCACCACCGCCGGGGCGTCAATGATCGTGATCGCCAGCACCACCAGTGTCGTCGCGGCCAAGCCGCCCAGCACCACCGGGCGACGGCCCATCTTGTCGGAAAACGTGCCCGCCACGGGTCCCGCGATCATGCCGCCGACCTGCATGGCGGTCAGCGCCGCGCCGAGCAACACCGGGCCAAAGCCGAACACGTTTTTCAGCAACATCGGCACATAGATTAAAAGCCCGTTCTGACACATGGACCGAAACCCGGCCATGACGCACAACCCGACCACGGCACGGTCCTTGAACAATCCCGTGACCCCCATCAGGTAAGCACGGAATCCCAAGCCAGCCGCGTCCGTATTGGCGCTCGAACGTTCTGCTTTTTCGTGCCGACCGAGCACCGCGAACAAAGCCACCGCCACGGCAAACACCGGCAGCGCATTGGCTGACGCAGCACCTTGCCACGGCAGCCACAACAACAGCACGCCGGCAATCAATGGCGACACCGTATCGCCGATGCTGGCCCCCAGCGTATGAATGGAAAGCGCATAACCGCGGCTGCCCGGATAGGCCTTCGAGAGATAAGCGATGGCGGCGGGATGCCACAGATTGTTAGTCAGCCCGATAAACACCACCAGCGCCGCCAACAGCCACACACCTTGCGCCAGCCCAACCAGTGCAAGCGCCGCGCCACCGATCAGCAGCGATGCCACCTGGGTCAGCACCCGCCGGCCGGTTATGTCGACCACCGCACCGCTACCCACATTGGCCGCAAAAGCAGCCGCATGGAAAATCGTGATCAGGCTGCCGACTTCAGTGTAGCTGAGACCTAAGTCTTCGCGGATGAACGGCAACAAGACATAGATGGTGGCCATGATCCAATGGGTCGCCCCATGGCCACCGGCCACCAAAAAGGCCGGCCCCTGGGCTTGCCATTTCACTCCGGTTACGCGCTCGATAGCCGCTATCATGTGTGTTGCCTGGAAAAAATTGTCGTCAGGCGGCAGAATCGCGCCTTTGGCGTTGCCTGGCAAGACCGCTGGCGCAACAATGTGCGCCGTTTGCCGATATTGGGAGGGGAGCCGAAATGGCCGAGATTACTGAGCAGTTGATTGTTGAAAAAGGAAATGGCGTCGGGCGGATCGAACTCGACAACCAAGCCCGGCGCAACGCCATGACCTTTGAGATGTGGCGCGACCTGCCCATGGTGTTGAACGATTTCATGGCTGATGACGATGTCCGCGTCGTGGTGCTGTCGGGTCGCGGCGGTAAGGCGTTCTGCGCCGGCGCCGACATCTCGCAGTTCGAGAAAAACCGCTCGGGCGAGGAAGCCACGGCCATGTACAACGATGCCGTATCGATGGCGTCCAACACACTGGCGGAATTGCAAAAGCCGACCATCGCCAAAATTGAGGGTTTTTGCATCGGTGGCGGCGTTGGTATCGCGCTGTGCTGCGATTTGCGCATTGCCAACGATGTCTCCACCTATGCCGTGCCGGCTGCAAAACTGGGACTGGGTTACGGTCACGAAGGTTTGGCGCGGCTGGTCGATTTGGTTGGCCCGTCGTTGGCTAAGGAGATTTTCTTTACCGCACGGCAATTCACCCCCAGTGAGGCGCAAGCCATGGGGTTGATCAATCGCGTTGTGCCGCGCGCACTTTTGGATGCCTACGTTGACGACTACGCCACACGCATCGCCGAGAACGCGCCGCTCACCATCCATGCGGCAAAAACCGTGATTCACGAGTTGGTAAAACCCGGCGGTCCCGATTACGACGTTTGCACCGAAGTCGTCGACACCTGTTTCGCCAGTGAAGACTTCAAGGAAGGCCGCCAAGCCTTCATGGAAAAACGCAAACCCCAATTCAAACGGAAATAAGATCAAACGCAAATAGGGTCAAACGGAAACAATATGCCTACCGACGGAAACAACGCACCCAAACTGGCCATCATCGGCTTCGGCGAGGCCGGGCCGGCGATCGCGTCGGGCCTCCATGACGATGGTCTTTCCGACATCACCGCTTACGACATCTTGCTCGCGGATACCGAAGCCTCAGCGTTGCTCGCAGAACGCGCCGCCAAGGCCGGCGTCGCTCTTTGCGCCAACCACGCCGATGCGGTGCAGGGACGTGACATCGTCATCTCTACGGTCACCTGCGCCGATGCCGTCACCGCTGCGGGCCAGGTGGCGCCGCACCTGAAAGCCGGGCAGATTTACCTCGATGTCAATTCGGTATCGCCGGTAACCAAGGCGGAAGTGCGTGATGTGATTGAAGCTTCGGGCGCGACATTCGTCGAAGCGTCGATCATGTCGCCGATTTATCCCAACCGCCACAAGTCCCCCATGCTGGCCTGCGGACCCGCTGCGCCGGCGCTGATTTCGGCACTGGCGCCGTTCGGCATGGATATCGAAGACATGGGGTCTGAATTCGGGCGCGCGGCGGCGACCAAGATGTTCCGCTCGATCGTGTTCAAGGGCCTGGAAGCGCTGTTGGGTGAATGCGTCGTTGCCGCCGATCAGTACGGCGTCGCCGAGAAAGTGCTCGATTCGGTCGGCAAGAACTACCCGCAACTCGATTGGAACGACTTGGCGTCTTACTTCATGGGCCGCTCGGTCGCACATGGTGTTCGCCGCGCACACGAGATGGATGAAGTTGCCGAGACCTTGAAGGCCATGGACATGCAGCCCTTCATGGCCGAGGGCGCTGCCAAGCGAATCCGCTGGCTGGGCACGTCGGGCCTAAAAGAGCACTTCGCCGGGCGCGAGCCTGAGAACTACCACGAAATCGTCGCGGTACTGAAACAGCTACGAGGCGGTTAAAACTTCAATGGCGGCCTCCACCCCACCCGACTTGTAGGGCACGCCCGCAAGCTTCAAGCCGGCCTCCACCGACGCCAGCGTGCCGAACACCATGGGCTCGTTCAGATCGCCCATATGGCCGATGCGGAAAGTCTCTTTCGCCACCTTGCCCAGCCCGTTGCCGAGCGCCAGGTTGAAATTCTCGCGGCAGATGTTGCGCACGTGCACCGGGTCATAGGCCGGGTCGACCAAAATCGCCGTGACGGCATTGGAGCGCTCATCGACATTGCGGGCAAACAGCTCCAGCGCGCCAGCCTCGGCCCAGGTATCGATGCCCGCCCTGACAGCGCTGGACAGCCGCGCGTGGCGCGCGAAAACGTTGTCGAAACCTTCCTCCCACAACATGTCGATGGCAGCCCGCAGTCCAAACAGTAATTGCTCCGGCGCAGTGCCGCAGAAGGCCATGTAGAAGACCTCTTCGTTCATGCGGTAGGTCCAATCCCAATAGCCGCGCGGCATGGTGGACGTCTTGTGCACTTCCAGCGCTTTCTCGTTGACCGCACAGAACGCCAGCCCCGGCGGCAACATGATGCCCTTCTGCCCCGCCGCCACCGTTACGTCCACGCCCCACTCGTCCATGCGAAAATCGGTCGTCATCAACGATGCGATGGTATCGACCATCAACAGTGCCGGGTGGTTTGCCGCGTCCATGGCGGCGCGCACGGCGGCCACGTCACAGGTGATGCCCGTTGCGGTATCCGTATGGACCAGCAGAACGGCCTTGATCTCGTGGTTTGTGTCGGCGCTCAAGCGCGCTTCAACATCGGCGGGATCAATGGCGGAGCGCCAGTCGTTGGGTAGAATCTCAGGCTCGATCTGCAAGGTGCGGCCCATGTCTCCCCAACTGAGCCCGAAGCGTCCCGTCTCGGGAATCAAGACCTTGTCGCCAGGCGACAGCGAGTTGGTCAATGCAGCTTCCCAGGCGCCATGACCGTTGGCGGCATAAATAAAAACCCGCCCATCGGTCTTGAACAGCGTCGTGAGATCGGTAAATAAACTCGTGCAGAATGCCTGAAACTCCGGTCCGGCGAATTCCACGGCCGGCGTATGCATGGCATTGAGGACACGGTTCGGGATGTTGGTTGGTCCCGGTGTTTGCAGAAAATTCCAACCTCGTTGTACGGTCATGGCGTCTGTCTCACTCTTCCAGGTTTTCGATGGCCAAGGCCACAGCCTCGCCAAAAGCTTGCGTCCCCAATGGTCCGCCAATGTCTTTGGTTTGCGTCGCCGGCTGACCGAGCGCGTGGTCAACGGCATTTTCCATATGCGCCGCAGCGGCGGCCAGTTGATTGTTGCCGTGGCGAGCTGCGATCCACTTCAACAACATGGTGGCTGAGAGCATCAAGGCCGTTGGATTGGCGATATCCTGGCCAGCGATATCAGGCGCCGAGCCATGCGCGGCCTGGGCGATGGCGTGATCGTCGCCCGCATTGATGGAAGGCCCGAACCCAAGCCCACCCGATAGCTCCGCACATTCATCAGAGAGAATGTCGCCATACATATTGGTTGTCAGCACCACGTCGAAGGTCTCGGGCCGGCGGATCAACAGCGCCGCCATAGCATCGATGATGACCTCTTCGATTTCCACATCGGGGTAATCCTCGCCCATGGATTTGGCTTCGCGCAGAAACAAGCCGTCCGTAACCTTAAGCACGTTGGCTTTGTGCACCACCGTGACCTTCTTCCTTCGGGTGCGCGCCAGATCGAAAGCCACCTTGGCAATGCGACGCGAACCGTGAGTGGTGATTTTCCGCACTGCCAGCGCCACTTCCGGCGTCGGCATGAATTCGGCGTTGCCCATAAACATGTTACGGTCGGCATAAAAGCCTTCGGTATTTTCGCGCGCTACGACCAGATCCATTTCCTTAGCCATGCCTGGCACACCGGGCCGCGTGCGGCTGGGGCGGATGTTACCATAAAGGTCGAAAGTGGTTCGCACCGCTTTGGACGGCGTGATGCCGCCCTCCGATTCCGGCGGATAGGCATAGGTGTCGGTGGGCCCAAGAATGGTCGCTTCGGTCTCGGCAATTTCAGCCATGACGGCATCAGGCATGGTCGAGCCCATGTCGGCGTGGGCTTTGAGCCCGATATCGCGATGCACCATGTCGAAACCCAAACCGAAGCGCCTGTCCAAAGCGCCAAGCGCAGCACATGTCGCATCGGTGATTTCAGGGCCGATGCCGTCCCCCGGCAGTATCAGCAGTTTCAAAATATTGCTCCCATCGTGGTCAAGCCGGACCGGTTATTCCTATAGCTGCCTCCGGCCATCAGGTCACGCCCCGTTATGCGGGTTGCGGCGATTTTACCGCGCGCGGAATCCGCATCACCAACACCAGCGGAATGCAGGCAAACAACATAGCCGCCAGTAGTTGGAAATCCATCACGTAGGCGATGACCTCTGCCTGGCGCGCCAATTCCGCATTAAGGCGCGCGAGCCCGCTCATGGTATCGAATGACCAGAATCCCGGATTCGGGACATGGCTCAAAAGGTCGTTGTAAGGCGTCGCTTGCTCCACCAACAGCGACTTGTTCATCTGCGCCCCATAAACGAGATAGCTGGACAAGATGGCGATACCGATGGATCGCCCAATATTACCCATGAGCGCAAAGAAAGACGCGCCCTGGTCCAATTGATCCCGGGTCAGTTCCGCAAACGCCAGCGAATTCAAAGGCACGAAGAAGCAAGATGTCCCGACGCCCTGGATCAAGATGAGAACGAGGATCGTCGAGCCGGGCGCATCGGGGGTCAATTGCGCCATCTCCCAGGACGAAAAACCCGCCAACAACGCACCCACGATGATGATCAAACGCGGGTCCACGTCTTTCACGAGCCGCCCGACGGCAATTGCCGAAACCATGGTCGCGAGCCCCCGGGGCGCCATCATCAGGCCCGCCTCGACCACGGGGTAGCCGGCGATTTTCTGCAAAAACGGCGGAATTAAAATCAACGCGCCGAACAACAAAATGCCGAACACCGCGCGCAGCACCAGACCGATAGCGAAGTTGGGGTTACGCAAGATTGTGGGGTCGATGAAAGGGTGCTTGGATGTCAGCGAGTTAACGATGAAAACCCAAAACGCCCCGCCACCGATGCACAACAATGTGATGATCGTGGTCGATTCGAACCAATCGTAGCGCTGCCCTCGGTCGAGCACGAACTGCACGCATCCCAACCCGATCGCAAGCGCGATATAGCCCATATAATTGAACGGTCGTTGCCGTCTGGCCACTGTCTGCGGCACAAACGCCCAAACCGCGATAAACGACACCACGCCAAGCGGCACATTGATGAAGAACGCCCAGCGCCAGGAATAGAGATCGGTCAGATAACCGCCCAAGGTGGGCCCAAACACCGGGCCAAACATCAACCCCACGCCCCACCAACCCATGGCGATGCCGTAGTCTTTCGGGTCATAGATATCCATCAACGCCGCCTGCGACAGCGGTATCAGAGCCGCACCAAAAACACCCTGAATGGCGCGGAAAATCAGCAGTTCCGTCAAGCTGTCGGCAGTGCCACAGAGCAACGATGTCAGCGCAAAGCAGACGATTGAAAAATTGAACATGTTCTTGCGGCTGAAACGCTGCACCAACACGCCCCAAAGCGGTGTCGCCACCGCCAGCGCCATCAGATACGAGGTCAACACCCAGGCCATCTGATCTTGGGCCGCGGAGAGCGAGCCTTGCATATGGTTGAGTGACACGGCAATGACGGAGCTGTCCAACACCTGCATTACCGGGCCGGTACACAGCGTCGCGGTTATCAGGGCCTTGCGGGTCCCGGTATAGACGGTTGTGGGTGCGGCGGCGACCATTTGCGCCAGGCCCTTACAGGCGCTCGTCCATCCAGGCCATGGCTTGCGAGATGACGCCTGGGACCTTGCGTTTGTGGCCGGTATCGATCTCGACAACGACGCTCATGCCGGCGCGCAAGGGCGGGCCGTTGTACGATTTGATCAATTCAAGCCGTACCGGCAAGCGTTGTACCACCTTGACCCAGTTGCCCGATGCATTTTGCGGCGGTAGCAGCGCGAACTCGGCGCCCGTCGCCGGCGAAATTGAAGCGACCCGGGCCTGGAAAGAAACGTCTGGGTAAGTATCAACGCTCAACGTCGCCATCTGGCCGACGCGCACATAAGTGAGGTCCGTTTCCTTGTAGTTGGCGCGCACCCAAACTTGCCCGGTACCGACCAAGCTGAATATCGGCGCGCCGGCTTCGATATATTCGCCGACTTCCAGGCCGAAGTTGGTAATGACGCCGTCCGTCGGCGCACGCACTTCGGTCCGGCGCAGTTGCAGCGCCATGGCGTCGCGCGCCGATTGGGCTTCGCGCACGGTCGGATGAGCCGCCGCATCGATACCGACATCACCGCCCAAACGAGCGCGCACGCGGGCCAAATCCTGGTTGATCGCGGGAATGCGGTCTCTGGCGGCGCTGAGTTCGTGTTCGGCATCATCAAGTTTGCTTTGCGAAGCGAAGCCCTTGCCGTGCAGTTTGCGCTGGCGCTCGACACGGCGTTTGTAAAAAGCAACTTCGCCCTCGGCCTCACGGCGTTCCGCCACCTTTTGACGGTATTCGGCCTTCAACGCTGCGATGGTTTGGCGGGCCGAGGCTATCCGCGCCTCGGCTTGGCTGAGGGCAATATCAAACGCCTCGGGGTCAATCCGGAACAGCAGATCGCCTTTGTGGATTTCCTGGTTTTCTGCAACCTTGACGGCCACGACGCGGCCCGACACATCAGAACTGACCGCAATCTTATCGGCCTTGACGTAGGCGTTTTCCGTCGACGCAAAACGGCCACCGGTGGCGTAGAAATAAACCGCTCCCAGCGCGATGGCGACAGGGCCCAGCACGGAGAAAAACATCACGATTAAAAACCGGAAAATCCGCCGACCCCGCCTGGGCGTGTACTCCGGCGCGGCCTGTTCATCTATTGCCGTATCTGTTTCAGCCATGACGTCCTCCTGCCGCCCGTTTGGGTACTTTTCCAGCCGCTTCCAAAGACATTTCCTCGTTGTTCTCGGCTGAAGCCAAGCTGGCCTTGACCCGCTTCAGATCGGCGATAAAGCGTGCACGATCTGGTGCACTGAAGCCAGCGAACGCCGCTTCTTGGTTCCAATCGGAGATTTCCTGCATGTCATCGAGCATCGCTTGCACGCTGTCATCCAAATAAAGCAACCAGGCGCGGCGATCGTTGGGATCAGCGCGGCGCTCAACCCAGCCTTTTTCCTCCAGCCGGTCGATATGGCGCGCCAAGGTGATGGGCTCGACCTCCAACATATCGGCGAGTGTTGATTGATTGATGCCTTGCCGATAGCGCAACCTCGACAGCACCCGCCATTGTGCGCGAGTCCAGCCGTGTTCACGCGCCCGGCGGTCAAACCGCTTTCGCATGACACGCGAGAGATCGGTGAACAGAAAACCAAGGCTTTCGTTGTGGCTGTGTTCCATACGCCCTTCCGATTCAGTGGGTTAAATTACTATGCCGGATTAATGTAAGCTAGCTTATATTATTGCGGCACACGACCATCGGGTCAAGCCAGCCTTCGAATTCGTTAATTGGCAGCGGCGAGAAAGCTTCCGGGATAGCCGAAGTATCGGATTCGGCAGGGCGTACCCAATTCAGCCCGAGACAGCGCATCGACGCGTTGGACGAAATCGGCCAGAACGGCCTCAGTCCGGTGCTCGTTGGCGCGCGCTTTGATCTCAATATAAACAGTGCGACCGATAGGCGGATGCGCTAGCGGCACGGCCATGATCTGCACTTTGTCGCGCTGCGCGCCCAGGCAGGCCTCGATCACCGCCACAAGCGCCTCCGCAAAATTCGAATACCCAGCATGGATGGTGGTTTCGTTTGGATCGAAATGGACGGAAACGGAAGGCATATGGAAATCTCGCGGTTGGTCATTGGGGCGAATTTCCGTATTTTAACCGGAGCACTAAGGGAAAAGGGAGTCCAATGAGCCAATCAGATACATTCAGCCTGCGCGGCCTTAAAAGCTTTTTCGTTGGTGGCGAAAACGTCAGCTTGGATTTAACACCCACCGGAAATGTCGCCCTCGCTATGGGCAGCGCCGCACGGCCGCTGGCGCAAGCCGGCAACTACGAGGTCGGGCAGATGTACGTGCAGGGTTTTCTGGGTGCGCCGGCGGATGGCACGGCACCGATCTTGATGTGGCACGGCGGCGGCATGACCGGCGTGACGTGGGAATCCACACCCGATGGCCGCCCCGGCTGGCTGGAACTGGCATTACGTGACGGTTTCGACGTTTATGTCTCCGATGCGGTGGAGCGCGGGCGCTCATCCGCGCCACCCGATGCCATAACCGGCATGGACGTGGTCTTCCGCCCCAAGGAACTTTCGTGGGAAGTATTTCGAATGGGACCGGACGGCGGTTTCGACATCGACCCCGCCAAACGTACAATCTACCCCGATCAACGCTTTCCTATGCAGGCTTTTGACACCTTCACCAAACAGTTCGTGGCCCGCTGGCCAAATTTGGTGCCGCGGGTCAAAGCCGCGTATCGCGACTATCTATCGCGCTTTGAAAACTGCATCGTCATGGTGCATAGCCAAGGGGGCGGCATGTTGATCGATACCACGCTCGCCTGCCCCGGACGGGTCAAGGCCTTGGTACTGATCGAGCCCTCCGGCGCACCAGAGGTCGACGACGTCAGCGCCAACAAGGACATCCCACATCTGGTGGTTTGGGGAGATTACTTCGACCGGAGCCCACGCTGGCAAGAATACCGCGGTGAGGTCGAGCGTTACCTCGATGGAATCGCATCGATGGGCGGACAGGTGGACGTCATTGACCTGCCAGCGCGCAGCATTGCCGGTAATTCTCATTTCCCGATGATGGACGATAACAGCGCCGATGTTTGGGCCATGGTGTCTGATTGGATCAGGGCACTTAAGTAAGTCGATTTGACTCTCTTTAATTTAGCCATTAAGTTAATTAACTTATTTGTTAAATTAAGGATGACCCATGTTCCAACTGGCAACCACCTTCGCCGCCCTTGGTGACGCCACGCGCTTCGCCATTGTTGAACGCCTACTCATTGAAGGCGAACTCAGCGCCGGCTCCTTGCGAGAAGGCACGGGTATTTCCGCGCCGGCCGTCTCACGGCACCTCAAAGTGCTGCGCAAAGCCGGGGTCATTGATCAACGTATCGACAAACAGCGCCGGCTCTATGCCGCGCGGCCCGAGGCCGTGCAGGCCGTCGCCGCCTGGACCATCAGCCACAAGGGCTTCTGGGAGGCGAGCTTGAACCGCCTGGAAGCAGCCTTAAGCAAGGAGATGAAAAAGAAATGAGTGAGCTAACAATCGAACGCGAATTCGCCGCAAGCCCGGAAACAGTTTTTGCTTTCGTCACGCAATCTGAGCATTTGGTGAAATGGTGGGGGCCGGAAAGCATGACCCTGCCCGAACACGCCCTCGATCTGACACGCGAGGGGCCTTGGTCGTCGGTGATGATGACTGCGGAAGGCAACCGCTTCAAAGTTATCGGCATGGTGACCAAAGTGTCGCCGCCAAACGCCGTTGAATTCACCTGGGCCTGGTGTGATGAAAACGAGGTTCGCGGTCACGAAAGTCGGGTGCGGCTCACGGTTGAACCCAATGGCTCCGGTGGTTCGCGATTTACCTTGCATCACACAGGCCTTGCCGACGACGAAAGCGCCAACAGCCACAACGAGGGCTGGACCTCATCTCTCTGCAAACTGGAGCGGATGGCCGCTTCCTAGATCACGCCGGCCTTGCGCAAGCTTGCCAATTTGTCGGCGTCGTAGCCCAGCTCACCCAGCAGATCATCTGTGTGCTGACCCAGTGTCGGTGCCGGCTTGGCCGGGGTTGGCTCGCCCGATTTGATCGGCGTGTCGATCAGGCGCGCTTCTCCGACGCCTTCG
>JABIPG010000260.1 GCA_018698795.1 Rhodospirillaceae bacterium | reverse complement strand
GTCGAACACGTCGCGCACCAGCGATTCCTTTTCGGCTTCCGGAACATCGCGGAAGCCGAAATGGGTGGTCGGTTCATTCGGTGCTTTGGCCATCATGGGCGGACAATAACCCAACACCCGGGTTGAAACCAGCATCGGCAAGAGGCATACCGAGAGGCTAATACTAGGAGCAATCAGATGCCCGAATTGCCGGAAGTGGAAACCGTTAGGCGCGGATTGGCGCCCGTACTCGAAGGCGCCAAGTTGCGCCGCGTCATTGCCCGCCGGCCGGATCTCAGGTTTCCGTTGCCTGACGGCTTCGGCCAGCGTCTCACTGGGCGACGCGTGAATGCCGTCAGGCGCCGGGCGAAGTATCTGCTGATCGAGATTGACGATGGAAGCACTGTGCTCGCGCACCTGGGGATGTCCGGTCGGTTTCGTATTTTCGAGGGCGCCCCGCCGCCCGAAGAGCCGCACGACCATGTTATTCTTGAGACCGATGCGGGTGTCGTGATCCGATACAACGATCCGCGCCGGTTCGGCTTTATCGATATCATCGACGATGGCCTACAGGGCGAGAATAAATTTCTCGCCGGGCTAGGGCCGGAACCCTTGGGTTCTGATTTCGGTTCCGCAGCGCTTGTGAAACGACTGGAAGGCAAAGCAGCGCCATTGAAAACCGCGTTATTGGACCAACGGGTCGTCGCCGGGTTAGGTAATATATATGTGTGCGAGGCTCTGCATCGCGCTGGACTGTCTCCGCGTAGAAAATCCCATACCGTCGGGCCGGCGCGCGCCGGCCGTCTGGTCGATGCCATTAAGGTGGTGTTGGAAAACGCCATCGCAGCCGGCGGATCATCATTGCGCGATCATCGTCAAACCAACGGTGAACTTGGCTACTTCCAGCATGCTTTTCAGGTTTATGGCCGTGAAGGCGACGCTTGCTCGAATTGCGGGCCTGACCACACGGTGCGGCGCATCGTTCAATCGGGCCGATCCACTTTCTATTGTCCGCACTGCCAGCGCTAGTGCTATAAGTGCCTATGATCATCAATTTCCGCATCCCGCTAGCCTGGACTCTCACAACCTTCTTGTTTGTTGTTGGCCTGGTCTTTCTTGTCGGCCCGGTCGCGTCGGCGCAAACGGCCAACTTCGTCAGCGTTATCGATGACCTGCCGCTGATGCCAGGACTGGAGGAAGACTCGGAAGCCGCGATGACATTCGACAGCGCTACCGGTCGTATCGCCGAAGCCGAGGCCCGCGGGCAACTCACATCAGACACCATACAAGGTTTTTATGCGCAATCCCTCCCGCAGTTAGGTTGGCAGAGCTTGAGTGGTGGAAAATTCCAGCGCGGTGATGAAGAGCTTTCACTGGAGATTGTGCCCGCATCCGACGGCGGCGCCAGCGTGCGGTTTCGCCTCAAGCCGGCGGGTGCGAAATGAGTGTGCGGCTTGGGGCTTGACGGAAGCCGGGCACGCTTATATAAACCGCCGTCCGCAGGCGTTCGCGCCCGCGAAACCGTTTTATGATCTTAAGGAATTCGTCCCATGGCTAACCACGCCTCGGCAAAAAAACGCATCCGCCAAACCAAACGCCGCACGAGCGTAAACCGCGCACGCCGCGGTGCCATCCGCTCTGATCTTCGGATTGTCGAAGAGGCGATTGCCAGTGGCGATAAATCCGCCGCCGAAAATGCCTTCAAGGTCGCTCAGCCGGTAATGATGGTTGGCGTCAACAAAGGCATCATGCACAAGAACACTGTGGCGCGGAAATTGTCGCGCCTATCCAAACGGATCAAGGCGATGGCCGCCTAATTTTGATCCGAAACCGGAACCCAGTTCCGGTGAAAAATAAGTTTCCGGCAAGCGCCGCACCCCTGGGTTGCGGCGTTTTTCGTGGGCGCACAGCTTGCATAGCACTTTTAGACGGGCGGACTCAGACGTGGTTATGAGTCAAGAAGTTTATTTTCGACGTTCCCCTTTCGATCTTGTTGAAAGCGCGTTCATTGACTCGTAATATTCGTTGGTCAGCAATTGAACGACGGACGTCAAAATTAAATAACAACCCCATATTTAGGGTGCTCGCCGATATAGTTGTTGATGGTATTACTTAAGAGATGTGACAGAATTCAATAATTGTTCTGGAAACATCTATAATAAAACTAAATAAAGACGCCACCGAGACCAAGCACCGGTTTGCCGAGTCCTAATGTGTGGCGAAGCTTCGGCAAGGGAAGTTTTTAAAATGCCCGTTCGACCACTATGAACAGGTGTTTGTTAATTTGAAAGGGGGCTGTTCCCAGGGTTCAATTACATGTTGGAAGAAGTCATCGAGCTGGAGGGCGCGCTTTCAAGGCGAGCCATGAATTCCTGGGTGGAGCTTCGATTTCTATTGCCAACATGGGCCTGATCAGGGACCGCGCTCATGAACAACCTCACAGACCGGAAACGGCAAGTGAGGCCCGTGGACCGACGTAAGTGGTCTGCGTGGAAATAAGAACACTGCCGAATAGGGTGCGAAAAAAAATGGAATCGATGCGCGACATGCCAGGGAAACCGCAGATCGACACAAGTACGTCAAACCAATCCAAGAACGGGGTTCAAGAAGAGCTCCTGCAGCAATGGGAATTGGTCGCCAATCATCTTCGGGCAGAAATCGGGGAGGCGTCCTTCCAAAGCTGGCTTCGCCCGATGACCGTGCGCGGCATGGAGAACGGCATCGTGACCATCTCTGTGCCGACACGCTTCATGCGCGATTGGGCGGCGGCCCATTACCAAGAACGGATGACGGAATTGTGGCGGGCCGAGAACAACTCGCTTCAGGGTATTGAGGTGGTCGTGCATTCGGCCCCCAGCACCGAAACCACTGACGCGCCGGCAAAACGCGGCACCGTTGCAAGTGCCGAAACGCGCAGAGATCAACACAAAGATGATTTGAGTGCTCCGCTGGATGGGCGCTTTACCTTTGATCAGTTTGTCGTCGGCAAGCCCAACGAATTTGCCTATGCCGCCGCTCGACGAGTTGCGGAAGCCGATAGCGTGCCATTCAATCCGCTATTCCTGTATGGCGGCGTCGGGCTTGGAAAAACCCATTTGATGCATGCGATCGCCGGTCATATTCGCCAAAGCCAGCCGGAGCGCACCGTCATTTACATGTCTGCTGAGAAGTTCATGTACCGTTTTGTCAGCGCTTTGCGTGAACAAAATACGGTCGACTTCAAACAGCAATTCCGTTCCGTCGACGTTCTGATGATCGACGACGTGCAATTTATTGCCGGTAAGGATTCAACTCAGGAAGAGTTCTTTCATACCTTTAACGCGCTGGTGGATCAGGGTCGACAGATCGTTATCTCCGCCGACAAATCACCTTCCGACCTTGAGGGTATGGAAGAGCGGCTGGTGTCACGGCTGAATTGCGGCCTTGTCGCCGACATTCATGCCACCACCTATGAGTTGCGTCTCGGTATCTTGCAATCAAAGGCGCACAAACTGGGCACCGAAATGCCGCCCAAGGTATTGGAATTTCTAGCGCACAAGATCACCGCCAACGTCCGCGAACTAGAAGGTGCTCTGAACCGCGTCGTCGCCCATTCGCAGTTGGTGGGCCGCGATATTTCGCTCGAAACCACCCAGGACGTGCTGCGCGATTTGTTGCGTGCAAACGATCGCCGGGTGACGATTGAGGAAATCCAAAAACAGGTGGCTTCGCATTTCAATGTGCGTATTTCCGACATGCATTCGGCTAGGCGCGCGCGCTCGGTAGCACGCCCTCGTCAGGTCGCCATGTATCTGGCCAAGCAACTGACATCACGCTCCTTGCCGGAAATCGGCCGGAAATTCGGTGGCCGAGACCACACCACGGTGATGCATGCCGTGCGCAAGGTCGAGGAACTGCGCGAGCACGACACCACCTTCAACGAAGATGTGGAACTGCTGCGCCGCATGCTTGAAGGCTGACCCTGACGCCGAGCTTCAACAGGCGTTGAAAAAAACCGTGAAAAGGCTTTGGAAAGCAAGGGGTTTTGCTATAATGGCATTTACCTTGCGAGGGCCGATTAGCGCCCTCGTTTGCGTACCTGGGAAGGTGCGCACCGCGTGCGGGGGAAATGTCATTGTAACAGCAATAAGCCATTGAAATTTCATCATGAAACTAACCATTGAACGGGCCGATCTGCTGAAGTCCTTGGGACATGTGCAGAGTGTGGTCGAACGCCGCAACACCATACCGATTCTATCAAACGTCAAGATTGAGGCTGGCGATGGTGTCGTAAAATTAAACGCCACCGATATGGACCTCGATATTGTCGAAACAACGGCGGCTCAAGTCTCCACACCAGGGATGACCACGGTGCCGGCACACACCCTCTATGATATCGTCCGCAAATTGCCGGATGGTGCTCAGGTTGACTTGGATGCTGGCGGCGGCGGCGAACTGACACTATCGGCAGGGCGGTCGCGATTTACGCTGCAAAGCCTGCCGACAGATGAATTTCCGGTGCTGTCGGGTGGTGAATTGGAACATTCATTCACCCTGACCGCGGTTGAGCTTCGGAATTTGATTGATCGCTCAAAGTTCGCCATTTCCACCGAAGAGACCCGCTATTATCTAAACGGCATTTACCTGCATAAGGCAGAGCGTGACGGAACGTCTGTGTTGCGTGCCGTCGCCACAGATGGCCATCGGTTGGCTAGCGTCGAATCTCCTCTGCCTGCGGGTGCCGAAGAGATGCCCGGCGTCATCGTGCCCCGCAAGGTGGTGACAGAATTGCGCAAATTGATCGACGAGTCCGGCGATGAAGTAGGGGTATCCTTATCGGAAACCAAAATTCGCTTCGCCTTCGATGATGCGGTGCTAACGTCGAAGCTCATTGATGGCACGTTCCCCGATTACCAGCGCGTCATTCCGGCCGGCAACGACAAAGTCATGGAGGTCGGCTGCAAAGGCTTTGCCGATGCCGTGGATCGCGTTTCAGCTATTTCCAGCGAAAAATCACGAGCCGTGAAACTCGCACTTTCGAACGGTTTGTTGGTACTTTCGGCCTCCAGCCCCGAACACGGCAGCGCCACGGAAGAAGTCGAAGTGGACTACCTTGGCGACGACATCGAAATCGGGTTTAATTCTGCCTATCTCCTGGATATTACACGGCAGATCGAAGGTGACACGGCACGCTTTACCATGGCGGATTCCGGCTCGCCGACAATCATGAGCGAAGTCGATGACAACAGCGCGCTCTATGTGCTGATGCCAATGCGTGTCTAGGGGGCGTGTCCAAAGGGCGTGTCCAGGGACGCGTTTAAAGACGTGTTATTGGGCGTTTAATTAAAGCAGGAGCTCGAAACTGTACGGTACAACCGGACTGGCAACAGATGATTCCCGGACCGAAGTGGCCATAAGCACCACTGAACGCCGCCGCTTTGCCGTGCGGCGTCTGACTCTGAATAACTTTCGCAATTATGCCGATCTGCGGATTGAGCCGACCTCTGACATGCTGGTGTTCACCGGCGCCAATGGCGCGGGGAAAACCAATCTATTGGAAGCCGTGTCATTATTGGTGCCCGGGCGCGGTCTCAGGCAACAGCGATTGACTGATTTAGCACGGCAAGGTCAAGCTGGGGGGGGCTGGGCGGTCGCAGCACGTGTGGAAACACCGCATGGCCCTTGCGACGTCGGCACGAGCCTGGACCCGAACGAAGATGACAGCGGCCCGGCTGACGACCCAATCGACGGCACCACCAAAGGCCCCAACAAAGGCCCAGGGCGCAGAAACATCCGTATTGACGGAGAAACAGCACGCAATCAATCTGCGCTGGCGGCTGTTATGAGCGCGCACTGGCTGACGCCACAAATGGACCGCCTGTTTCAGGAAGGCTCATCGGCCCGTCGGCGGTTTTTGGACCGTATGGTGTACGGGTGGGACCCAGCCCATGCCGGGCGGGTCGCGGCCTATGAGCAAGCCATGCGCCAACGCATGAAGCTTTTGCGCGGTGATCGGGCGCCGGATACGACATGGGTTGCCGCCCTTGAAGAAACCATGGCCTCAAAAGGCATTGCCGTGACCGCCGCACGCCTGGATGTCGTCGGGCGACTGGCCACGGCAGCAGCAGAGGGATGGGGCCCATTTCCCGGTGCTGAGATCGCGCTTTCCGGTGATCTTGAAAACTCGCTTCTGGGTGGCCCGGCACTTGCCGCCGAGGATCGGTTTCGCAATGCCCTGGCCCGGAGTCGCGCAGACGATGCGCGCACGGGCCGCACGAGTGAGGGGCCGCAACGGAGCGATCTTTTGGTACGCCATCGGCCAAAAAACCAAGATGCTGAATTGTGTTCCACCGGTGAGCAGAAAGCCTTGCTGATTGGGTTGGTGCTGGCCAACGCTCGCACCCGCGCCACCGAAGAAGGCGGTGTGCCGGTACTGCTGTTGGACGAAGTAGCTGCGCATCTGGACGAAGCCCGCCGTGAGGCCTTGTTCGAGGCGTTGCAAGGGCTTGGCGGTCAAGTTTGGCTGACGGGCACAGATGCCGAATTATTCCAGCCATTAAGTGGACGAGCTGAATTTTTTATTGTCGCCGATAACGGCGCCGAACGCATACGTTAGGAACATCATGAGCGAAGAGACCCCCACAGAAGCAGCCCAAGTTTCACCCAAGGGTTCGGCGCCACTAGATTCGGCTGTCGGCGGTGAAGATTACGGCGCGGAATCGATCAAGGTGTTGCGCGGCTTGGAAGCGGTGCGCAAGCGACCCGGCATGTATATCGGAGACACCGATGACGGTTCCGGCTTGCACCACATGGTCTACGAAGTGGTCGATAACGCCATTGATGAAGCCCTGGCCGGGTATTGCGATACGGTGTTTGTCGAACTGAACGGCGATGGATCGGTCACCGTGCGTGATAACGGGCGCGGTATCCCGGTCGATATCCACGAAGAAGAAGGCGTGTCCGCAGCCGAGGTCATCATGACTCAACTGCATGCCGGCGGGAAGTTCGACCAAAATTCCTACAAGGTATCGGGCGGCCTGCACGGTGTCGGCGTATCGGTGGTGAATGCGCTTTCCGACTGGCTCGAATTGCGCATCTGGCGTGACGGCAAAGAGCATTTCGTGCGCTTTGAATTAGGCGAAACGGCGGCGCCCTTGGAAATCTTCGGTGATGCACCGTTGACGGAGAAAGGCGTTCCGCTGACTGGCAGCCAGATCACGTTCATGCCATCGCCGAACACCTTCACCATGACCGAGTTCGATCTCGGCACGCTGGAGCATCGCCTGCGTGAATTGGCGTTTTTGAATTCCGGCGTCGCCCTGGAATTGACCGACAATCGACCCGTTGATCCAGTAACCATCGATTTACATTACGAGGGAGGGCTTAAGGCGTTCGTCGATTACCTGGACCGCTCCAAATCCGCCTTGCACGATAATTCTATCGCCGTCCTCAGTGAGAAAGACGGCATTGTCGTTGAAATGGCCATGCAATGGAACGACAGCTATCACGAGACGACGCTGTGCTTTACCAACAACATCCCGCAACGTGACGGCGGCACCCACCTAGCCGGATTTCGCGGCGCGCTGACCCGGATGATCAACTCTTATGCAGCCAGTTCGGGTGTCGCGTCGAAGGCCAAGGTGAGCATTACCGGCGACGATGCGCGCGAGGGCATGACCTGTGTACTGTCGGTGAAGGTGCCAGATCCCAAGTTCTCATCCCAGACCAAAGACAAACTGGTGTCGTCGGAGGTTCGCCCCGTAGTCGAAAATCTTGTTAGTGAAGGCCTGGACCAGTGGTTCGAGGAGCACCCGGCAGAGGCCAAGAAGGTGATTTCCAAGATCGTCGATGCCGCCGCTGCTCGTGAAGCGGCCAGAAAGGCGCGTGAGCTGACCCGTCGCAAAGGCGCGCTGGATATCTCGTCCCTTCCCGGCAAGCTGGCTGATTGCCAGGAACGCGACCCAGCACTTTCCGAACTGTTCATTGTCGAGGGTGACAGCGCCGGCGGGTCCGCCAAGCAAGGGCGCAATCGCGCCAACCAGGCAATCTTGCCGTTGCGCGGTAAAATCCTCAACGTCGAGCGCGCGCGCTTTGACAAAATGTTGTCATCAAGCGAAATCGGCACACTCATCGCCGCACTCGGCACCGGCATCGGACGTGAAGATTTCAACATCGAGAAATGTCGCTATCACAAAATCATCATCATGACCGATGCCGACGTGGACGGCAGCCATATCCGCACGCTGCTGTTGACCTTCTTCTTCAGGCAAATGCCGGAGATCGTCGAGCGCGGCTACCTTTATATTGCGCAACCGCCGCTGTATCGGGCCAAACGCGGCAACTCCGAAGTCTACCTAAAAGACGACGCAATACTTGAGGATTATCTATTCAACGCAGCCATCGACGAGGGCGCCGTGTTCACCACGTTTGAAGGCGCACAAATGGCCGGAGCCGATTTACGCGATGCGTTGGACGCCGCCCGAGCCGCCAAGATCGAAATCAAAAACGTGGCCCGTCACGTGCCCGCCAGCGTGGTCGAACAGGCCGCTATCTTGAGCGCCCTTGACGCGTCGTTGTTGTCCGATATCGAGAACGCCCCCCAGGTCGCCGATTTCATCGCCAAACGCTTGGATGCCTTGGCCGACCCGCTTGAGCGTGGTTGGGAAGGGACGGGTTTGGAGGATGGCGGACTGGCCTTTTCGCGCACACTTCGCGGTGTCATGGAACGCCATGTTATTGATTCCGGCTTGATCCGGTCGCAAGATGCTCGGCGGCTCAACGAACGCGCTGGTGAATTGCAAAAATTGTACGCCAAGCATGGTGTGCTCATGGTGAAGGATAGAGAAATACCCATCACTGGCCCGGTATCCTTGGTTGACGGAATCATGGAGGTCGGTCGCAAAGGGATTTCCATGCAGCGCTACAAAGGCTTGGGCGAAATGAACCCAGACCAACTATGGGAGACGACACTGGATCCCAATGTGCGCTCGCTTTTACAGGTCAGGGTCAATCATACGGATGACGCCGAAGACGTGTTCTCGACACTGATGGGTGATGTTGTTGAGCCGCGCCGCGAGTTCATTCAAAAAAACGCGCTCAAAGTGGCGAACCTGGACGTTTAACCCAGGTTTCAGAAACCGCCCTTTCTAAGGCCCGCCACCAATGTGTCGTAGCTGCCGTCTGATTTCATGTTATCGAGCAACGTATCAAAGCGCTGGAGGAAATCACTTTTCAGTTGAGATTTCTTCGATACCAAGAGTGTGAAATCCATGGCCCCGAGCGGATCGGGGATGATCGATATCTCGCGCTCCAGTCCGGCGCTCGGGATTGCGCGGCGCAACACCGCCTCAGCTTGCAAGCTTGCATCAACCCGACCTTTCGCGACCATTCGAAGGCAGCTCACCACTTTCGTTGCGATCACCGGCTTAATGTCGTTTGACGCAAAAAACCGCTTTCCCCACCCATTTCCAAGGATGTCGCAAGGGGTAAAGCGTTTCAGGGTCGCCGCCGTCGGGCTGGCGCGAAGCGCCTGGAAGGAGGCGCTACCGACAGGCACGGCGAGCACCATATTGAGACTGTAAACGATATTTCGCGACCGGTGCGTATAGGCGAGGCGAGGTTCCGTCGGAACCGTCACCATGGCATCCACTTGTCCGGCCTTGACGCTGCTTTGTACACGCTTCCAGGGGTAACCCACATTGCGCACCGTCAGCCCCATACGGTTGGCCAGAATTTCCGTCATCAGCGCTGGCAGAATTCCCTCCACACGCGGCCCGGCGCCGGACGAATACGGCGGCCAGTCGGAGTTGTAGGACATGACAATCGTTTGGGCGGCGACCGGCGCCTGAACAGCGACAGCGATCATGGTTAGAACGACGGCCAGCAAGCCCTTGCCGGCAAGATCTAGAAATTCGCGCATATGCGGCTCCTGGAGGCGTGATCTCAATTCGGGCAGATAATTATGTATGTCGTCAAATTGAAATTACCAGATTTTCCTGATTGGAGCCTTAACCCGATTCTAACCTGTCATCTGCAATAACGAGGCATGACTGAGCGATCCCGATTTCCCGGCAGCGCATGGCTGTGGCCGGCATTTAAGTTCGTCGCCACATTGGCCGTATGGGGCACCATTGCGGTTATCGGTATCTTGGGCTGGTTTGCCCTGGATTTGCCGGATGTAGACGAGGCATTGCAAGCGACGCGGCGTCCGACTGTGACGCTCATCGGCGCTGATGGCGCCGTGTTTGCCGCGCGCGGCGATCTCTATGGTGTTCCGGTGCGTCTGTCGGCGCTGCCGAAATCCCTGCCGCAAGCCGTGATCGCAACCGAGGATCGTCGTTTTTACAGCCATCTCGGTCTCGACCCAATCGGCATCGCACGCGCCGCCTGGGCGAATGTTCGCGCCGGGCGTATCGTCCAGGGCGGTTCCACCGTGACTCAGCAAGCGGCGAAGAATTTGTTTCTGACGCCGGAGCGATCTTTCAAGCGAAAAATCCAGGAAGTGTTGTTGGCACTGTGGCTGGAACAGAAATTTACCAAACACCAAATTCTGACCATCTATCTGAATCGCGTTTACCTGGGCGCTGGAACTTACGGCGTCGATGCCGCGGCGAGGAAATATTTCGGCCGTAGCGTCGAAGAGCTCTCATTATATGAGTCAGCCATGATCGCCGGGCTCTTGAAGGCCCCCAGCCGTTATAATCCGCAAGCCAGTCCCGGCGCCGCCGCCGGACGAACGCGCCAAGTGCTCAAAAACATGGTTGCTGCAGGCTATTTGACTGAGCGCCAAGCAGCGGATGCCGCCAAACAACGCGGGCGGCGTTACCGGCCCCCGATCACTGATGGCCGCTACTTCGCCGACTGGGTATTGTCACAGTTGGGCGATTACGTAACGCTTGGCGGGCGCGATTTGAGCGTCATCACCACCCTCAACCCGGGCCTGCAACGCTCTGCCGAGCGGCACGTGGCCGCTGCTGTTTCGGGCACCGAGAAAACGACCCGTGCCGGGCAAGGAGCATTGGTGGCGATGGCCGGCGATGGCGCCGTGCGCGCTTTGGTGGGCGGGCGAAGCCATGCGGAAAGCCCGTTCAACCGGGCCACCCAGGCTGCGCGACAACCAGGCTCCGCGTTCAAGCCCTTCGTTTTTCTGACCGCACTCGAGACCGGCATGACGCCAGCCAGCCCCGTCGACGACAGCCCCATTGAAATCGATGGCTGGAAGCCGCGCAACTTTGATGGCAAACACCGAGGCACGATCTCTTTGGGCAAAGCCCTAGCCGATTCTGTAAATACCGCTGCCGTTCGCGTCGGACGTCAGGTCGGCTTTGGAAACGTTGCCGATACGGCATCGAGGCTGGGTGTGCCGGGCAGTATCAAAGCCCGCCCCAGTTTGGCGCTCGGTACGCACGACATCCGCCTGATAGACCTTACGGCGGCCTACGCGCCGTTTGCCAATGGCGGCTTCGCCGCTTGGCCCTTCGGAATCACGGAAATCCGCGATGCCGACGGCAGCGTGTTATACAAACGAGGCGGTTCTGGGCCCGGCCGAGTTGTCGAGGTCGAGCACGTGGCGGCCATGAATAGCATGATGGCTGGTGTGTTGAGCCACGGCACCGGTCGCAAGGCGCAATTGCAGCGTCCCGCGGCCGGCAAGACCGGCACCAGCCAAAACCACCGCGATGCCTGGTTCGTCGGCTATACGGCAGACCTGGTAGCAGGCGTTTGGGTCGGAAACGACAATGGTGCGCCCATGAAGCGCGTCACCGGTGGGGGGCTTCCGGCCCGCATTTGGCGGCGCTTCATGGCCGATGCCCATCGCGGACTGCCGGTGCGATCCTTGCCCGGCGTCGACGGCATGTCACCGCCGAAACCCACACCCGGCGCCACCACGATTGCCGAAAAGCCAAAGACCAAGCCCTCAACCGGCGAACCGGGATTGATCGATCGCATTCTGACGTTTTTCAACAGTCCAAATTAGAGCGCTTTTCCCCGCCAGGGAATAAACGCCGGCACGCGCCGGCAATAATCGCGGTAGGTATCGCCATAGAGCCTTCTCAGCCGCCGCTCCTCGAATCGCGATCCGATGACGAGATAAAGAGATCCCCACAGGGCCGTTGCGAGCGCGAGGTCGGTCCATGCGGCTCCCCATAAAATCAAAAACCCCGCCGCGTACAAAGGATGGCGCACATAGATGTGAAATCCGGAAGTGATTAACGGCTCGTCGTCTTCGAATGACATACCGGCTTTGTGAGCACGAACTTGCGCGGTGCCTAAAAGCCGGCCCAGGTCATAGGTCCGCAGCACCATAATCAGTGCCGCCCAACCGACGACAGCCAAAAGCGTCAAAATCCCGCGCCACTCATTGAATGGCGCCACCTCGCGCCCTCCATCGAAGGTCCACGCGCCGAACGCGCCGATAGCAGCCAGATGCAACGCCGCAATGATATTGTAGATTAATCGATAATAGGGACCCAGCAGAGCGCGCATGCGGTCTTTCGTCCTGGCACCCGCCAGCCATGAATGCATGACACCGAAACTCAGCCAGGCTAGGGCATATAGCCCATTGGCTTCCTCAGGCGTCATTTTCCGCCAGTAAGACGTTCAATGGTCGCCGTGGTGGAGTGGCCGGCTTGTAGATCAGCCAGATGCACGCGCCCGCCCCAACTTTCCACCTCCGGCGCGCCCACAACATCTGCCTTGGCATAGTCCGCGCCCTTGACCAAAACATCCGGCCGCAAAGCCTTGATTACTTCCAAGGGCGTATCTTCTTCAAACACCACCACCAGATCGACGCTCACCAGCGACGCCAACACAGTCGCCCGACCAGCCTCACTCTGTACTGGACGCTCCGGACCTTTCAGCCGCGCCGTCGACGCATCACTGTTGAGCCCAACGATCAAACGCTCACAGGCTGCCTTGGATTGATCCAACAGCGATACATGCCCCGGATGCAATAGATCGAAGCAGCCGTTGGTAAAGCCGACCTTGAGCCCTTGCCGCCGCCAAACCTCAACGCGATCTTTCGCTTCGGCCAAGGTCAGGACTTTGGCTTCGGCGCGGGAGATCTCCTCGTGATGCAGCGCGCTGACCAGCTCTGCGGCATAAACCGCTGCCGTGCCCACCTTGCCGACCACAATACCCGCCGCCGCGTTGGCCAATTTGACGGCGTCGGGAAGCTCGGCCCCCGCCGCCAGTGCACTTGCCAGTGTCGCGACCACAGTGTCGCCCGCGCCCGAAACATCGAACACCTCGCGCGCTTCGGCCGGCACATGCAGGCTGGTCTCTGGCGTGACCAGCACCATGCCTTCATGGCTGAGCGTCACCAGGACGGCGCCGAAATCAAATTGTTTCAACAGCGACGTTGCAGCTTCGACAGCTGTACCGACACTGTTAACCACAAAGCCCGACGCTTCCGACAGTTCTTTGCGGTTCGGCGTGATCAGGTCTGCACCTGCGTAGATGCTGTAGTCATCGCCTTTGGGATCGACGATTACCGGCTTGCCCGCACCCTTGGCGGCAGCAATCAGGTCTTGGGCGCGACCGCCGCCCAGTACGCCTTTGCCATAATCCGACAACACCAACGCGCCGCAATCGTTAAGGCCCGACATGGCTGCCGCCGTCAAACCCTGCGCGGTATCGGGGGCAAGCGAGCCGGTCACTTCCTTGTCGGCGCGGAGCATTTGCTGATTGCCGGCTACATATCGCGTCTTGATGGAGGTCGGGCGCGCCGTATCGACAACCAAGGCCGGGTCGATGTCGCCCAAATCAGCCAATTGCTCGCCGACAATCCGCCCCGCACCATCGTCACCCACGGTCGCCACCAATGCCGCAGCACTGCCCAATCCGGCCAGATTGCGAACCACATTGCCAACGCCGCCAAGCATTTCGGTTTCCGCCGAAATCAGCAACACCGGCACCGGCGCTTCGGGTGATATTCGCGCCACGTCGCCGGAGAT
This sequence comes from Rhodospirillaceae bacterium, assembly GCA_018698795.1. GTDB lineage: Bacteria > Pseudomonadota > Alphaproteobacteria > Rhodospirillales > Casp-alpha2 > TMED8. Next base: position 26,810 of record JABIPG010000260.1, on the reverse strand, counting down.
AAATCGATCCAGCATCACGTCGCCGACACACAGCACCCGGCTTTCAGCAATCGCGGACAACAACGGGATAAGGGTGGGATGGGCGATCATACCAGTTCCAATTCCGTCTCCAATGCACCGCATAACATATGGCCGAGCGTGATGTGCATCTCCTGGATGCGGGACGTCGTTTTCGCTGGCACCACCAAATACGGGTCAGCTACATCGGCCATGGGGCCACCACCCTTGCCGCCGAAGGCTGCCGCCGTAACGCCCATGTCCTTGGCTTGCTTGAGGGCGCGGATAACGTTCTCGCTGTTGCCCGACGTGGAAATGCCGATGGCGAGATCGCCCGGTTTGGCCAGCGCCGCAACCTGACGGGCGAAGATGTTCTCAAAGCCGATATCGTTGCCACCAGCGGTGAGCGCCGATGAATCTGTCGTCAACGCAATGGCGGCAATGGGCGCGCGGTCGGAGATGTAGCGAATGGTCAGTTCGGTCGCCAAGTGCTGGCAATCCGCAGCGCTGCCGCCGTTGCCAAAAAACAAAATTTTGCCGCCGTTACGGATGCAACTCACCGCAATCGCAACCAGGCGTTCGAACGGCTCTTTCAGAGCTGCCTTGGTGGCGACAGCCACGGCGGCTTGCTCGTCGAACTCACTGTCGAAAAACGCTCCCAATTCCATAACTCAGAACCTTTTCAGTTTCCGCCGTTCATTGCAATTCGACCTTTCCGCCGCCGCGCAGGCTTTCAAGTGCAGCCAATGTCGCGGTGCTGCTCTCCACCAGTTCGGCCTCATCAATCGGCGCGAGACCACCCGCACTTACAGCTTTGGTAAACGCCTCCAGCGCCGCCTGAAACCCTTTGTCTTGCGCGCCCTTCCAGGGCGGCGTGGCACTGTCGCCGGATACAGTGAGCGCGCGAAAATCATCGATCAGATACGTCGCACCGCCGGCATGGGCCTCAATGCGTTCCTTGCCGGCGGACGATGAGCCGCGCGCCGTATAGACAATATTGGCCAACGAACCGTCCGCGAAGCCCAGCGATATCACCGCATCGTCGCACGCGCCATCAGTATTGGCGGCGGCCTGTGCATCAACGCTGGTGATCGCCACGCCGATCAGGGCACGGGCCAAATCAATAAAGTGGCAGGCTTCACCCACAATACGCCCACCCCCGGCATCCAGGTCATGCACCCAGTGCTCGGCAGGAATGGCGCCGGCATTGATGCGCATGGAAATCACCTTGGGGCCGACATGCCGCACCAAAGCACCCTTGAGCCGCACCGTCGCGGGCGCGAAGCGGCGATTAAATCCGATTTGGAAAAATGCGCCCGCGGTTTCCGCTTGCGCGTTTCGAGCTTCAATAACCGCATTCAATTGCTCGAAAGTCAGCGCCAATGGTTTTTCCACCCAAACCGATTTGCCGGCCTTGAGCGCTTCAATCGCAAGTTCGGCGTGGCTATCGTGGCGGGTGGCAATCAGCACGGCATTAATGGATTCATCGTCAAACACCGCTGTCGGATCGGTATCCGCATGTTGAAAGCCGAAAGTACCTTGCCCATGCTCAGCACTGGCCCCGCGCTCTGTGACCAGCGTTTGCAGCGTGACGGCGGAGAGCCCTTTCAGTTTCGGCAGCAGCACCGTGCGGGCGTAGTTGCCGCCGCCGATAGCGCCGATGACGCAGCCGCCGACTTTTCCATTGGCCGGGCGGATCACCGGCGTCTCCGTTGCGGCGGTTTCGCCATCGTAGTTGAGGATGACTGCTAGATGCTTGCCGCCGCCCGTGACCAAGCTGTAGGCCTGCTCTGTATCGTCAAAGGGAAAACGATGCGTGATCAGACTGGTAACATCGAGCCGCACGGGTCGGCCTGGCTGCATCAATCGCACTGCTTCTTCCAAATTGCCAGTCTCTGTCCAGCGCACCCAACCTTCCGGGTATTTGACGCCACGGCTCTCGAATGCATCGTCATAGCGGCCCGGCCCATAGGAGCGCGACACAATGACGTTCAATTCTTTTTTCATAAAATCAGCATATGGAAACGCCGTACCGGTCATGCCGACCATCACCACTCGCGCGCGATCTCGCGCAATGGCGGCAGCGGTCTCAAACGGCTCGGCGGAGCTTGTGGCAGCGGCAATGATCACTGCGTCCACGCCGCGTCCGGCGGTCATTTCGCGAATCGTCTCGTCCACCAGCCCTCCAGCAAGGTCGAGCGCCTGTTCGGCTCCCAGGGTCTTGGCCAGGGACAGGCGCTCGGGATCGTAATCAAGCGCCACCACCCGCGCACCTGCAAGGGTCAGGAATTGCGCCGCCATTTGTCCGACCAGACCGCAACCGACCACCGCGACCACGTCGCCCAATCCTGTTTCGGCGTTGCGCACCGCATGCAGCGCTATGGCACCGACGGTGCCGAAGGCGGCGTCCTCGTCGCTAACGCCATCGGGCACGGCGGCCACAAGATTACGCGGCACGACATTGAGTTCAGCATGATTAGCCAGCCCCGCGCCGGCCATGGCGACACGACCACCGACCCGGAAATCACCCTCCAGCCCCGCGCCCACGGCCTTAATGACACCGGCCGCGGAGTAGCCCAAAGGCAGCGGCTCGTCCAGCCGCGCCATAACGGTTTCGAATGTGGCCTTCAGCCCGTCGCGCTTGGCTTTCTCGACAACTTTCTTCACCAAGTCCGGGCGCGCCTTCGCTTTGCCCGCCAAACTTTTCTTGGCGAAGTCGATGACCATGCGTTCGGTGCCCGCCGAAATCAGCGAAGCGCGGGTCTCAACTAAGAGATGGCCGGCCTTAACGCGTGGCGCAGGAACCTCCTTGAGCGCCAGCTTGCCGCTCTTGCGGCTCTGGATGACCTGTTTCATGTGGCTTTTTAACCCCATTTCACCGGTGGATGCAAAGACCTGATTCCATTGAAAAAACTTTGTTCGGCGGCGAGGGCGCGCTATGAAGCTTGCATGTGTGGGATCACCGCCCTTTTTGCCTATCATACGGACGCGCCGCCGGTGGCCGTTTCCGAGCTTCTGGCGGTCAATCAGGCGATGCTCCGGCGTGGCCCGGATGGCGGTGGACATTGGATTGATGACACCAGCCGTATCGCCCTAGCGCACCGCCGCCTCGCCATCATTGACCTGTCAACCGACGCAGCCCAGCCCATGGTGCGGGACTCTCTGGCCGGTGAGGCGGAACGTTTTCGAATCACCTACAACGGCGAGATATATAATTTCCGCGCCTTGCGGGCCGAACTGGAAACCCAAGGCGTCACCTTTACCACACAATCAGACACCGAGGTCCTGGTTCGGCTGTACGAGCGCGATGGCGCCGACATGGCCGGCCAACTGCGTGGCATGTTCACTTTGGCCATATGGGACGCAAAGGCCGAAAGCCTGTTTATAGCGCGCGATCCGTTCGGCATTAAACCGCTCTATGTCGCCGATGATGGCCGCACGTTGCGGGTCGCCTCGCAAGTGAAAGCATTGTTGGCCGGTGGCCATGCCGGCAAGGCCGGCCCCGACCCGGCGGGTCATGCAGGATTTTATCTGTTCGGCAGCGTCCCCGAACCACACACACTTTATGCCGACATCAAGGCCCTCGCGCCGGGCACCACGCTGACCGTTGAAAAAGGCGGCAAGCGCCGCGAAACGACGTTTTTTAATGTGCAGAACGCGTTGGCGACTGCGCCGGCTGAGGCCGCTGAGATCGATCTGCGGGAATTGCTGCTCGACAGCCTGCGCCACCATTTCGTTGCTGACGTGCCGGTCGGTGTTTTTCTATCGGCCGGACTCGATTCGACTACCTTGACGGCACTTGCCGCTGAAGCGCAATCCGGCGACATCCGCACCTTTACCCTGGGATTCGAGGAATTCGAAGGTACGCCCAAGGACGAGGTGCCATTGGCGGAAGCCGTCTCCGCGCACTACGGCACCCGCCATCTGACCGAGCGGATCGCTAAACTGCACTTCGACAGCGCCCTGCCCGATATTCTACACGCCATGGACCAACCCAGCGTCGATGGCGTGAACACCTATTTCGTTTCCCGTGTGGCGGCGCACGGGGGGTTGAAGGTGGTGCTTTCAGGGCTTGGCGGCGATGAACTGTTCGGCGGTTACGACACCTTCCGCCAAGTGCCTCGCCTAGCCGAAACGTTGGGCGCCGTGCCTGGAATCGGCGCCATCGGAAAACTCTTCCGTCATGTGACCGGCCCATTGATCAGCGCCATGGCGTCGCCGAAATATGCCGGGTTGTTGGAGCTGGGCGGCAGCTACGGCGGTGCGTACCTGCTCAGGCGCGGCATGTTCATGCCGTGGGAACTGCCCGATGTCATGGACCCCGATATGGCCCGCGCCGGTTGGGAGCAGCTTCAGCCTATCGCACGCATGAACGCAGGCGTGGAGGGAATCGCCGCTCCGCAGGGCAAAATACACGCGCTTGAGATGGCCTGGTATATGCGCAACCAACTGCTGCGCGACGCCGATTGGGCGGGCATGGCGCATTCGCTCGAAATCAGGGTGCCGCTGGTCGACCCGGTATTGTTCGCGGGGTTGGCGCCGAAATTCGCAAGTAAACGCGACATGGCGATTACGCCAGCGACTCCCCTGCCCGACGCTATTCTCAACCGTCCGAAGTCCGGATTCTTCGTGCCTGTTGAACGCTGGGTACAGGAAAGCGGCGGGCAGCAGGGTTCAGCGCGAGGGTTGCGTGGCTGGGCCCGAAAAGTGCTCGCAACGCAAAACGTTTGATTGAGAAGGACCGAAGCATGACGGACAAAAAGATCGACAGCGTACGGCTACAGAACATCGTACAAGGGTTTGGACAATCCGCGGCGTTGATGTCGGCGGTGGAACTTGGCATTTTCACGGCCATCGACGGCGGCGCGACGACCATCGAAAGCGTAGCCGAAGCCGTCGAAATCCATCCCGTCAACGCTGAGCGCCTTTTGACCATGTTGACAGCCATGAATTTGGTGCACTTGGATGAAAACGGTTTTTCCAATGCCGACGACGTGGCGCGGTTTTTAGTCGAAGACAGTCCCCGATACGCCGGGCCGTGGATGCTGTTCAACAAACCGCAATGGAACGATTGGGGACAGTTGACCGATCATCTGCGCGCCAAGGAGCTCAAAGTACTGGGCCCGATCGGCGATTTCACGGTCGATGACGCACGCGCCTATCACAAGGCGACCTATTCTATCGGCATGGGGGCGGGGCGGCGGTTCGTGCGGCATGTGGATTTGGCGGGCCGCAAAAAAATCCTCGATCTCGGCGGTGGTTCCGGAGCCTACTGCATCAACGCCGCCAACACCTACCCAGAGATCACCGCCGTGGTGTTCGACCTCCCCAGCGTGGCTGAAGTGGCACGGGAATTCATTGCCGAGAACGGCGTCCAGGACCGGGTATCGGCAATCGGCGGCGATTTTACACAAGATGAATTCCCCTCTGGCGCCGATGTCGTCATCATGGCGTCGAACCTGCCCATGTACGGGCCGGACATGATCGGTCGCGTCGTGCAAAAAGCGTTCGATGCGTTGGAGCCCGGCGGCGAGATGCACTTGATCGGCGAAACCTTGAACGATGACCGGGTCGGTCCTATCGGGCCCGCCTATTGGGGTTTGGGTCAGGCGATCAGTGAAACCGAAGGCGTCGCCCATTCGGAAGCCGATTGCATCGGTTATTTCGAGACCGCCGGATTTAAGGATGTCGCCGCGATACCGTTTATTGAGGGTACATTGACCCGCATTCATGGTTTGAAGCCGCTCGCCTGACTTAAGTCAAATCCCCTGCCGCCTGAATCCCCTATGAAAGCCGGCTTACCGGTTTTCATGAGGGAATGGTTCGATGCAATTGGACGAAGATCAGGTTCAAGAGTTCCAACAAAAAGGATTCGTTGTCGTTAAGGGTATGTTCGACGGCGCCGCCATGACCAAGGTTTCAGCCTGGGCCGACGAATTGCAGGCGAAGGAGCCCGAGCCCGGCCAAGAGGCCAAATACTATGAGAAAAGTGTGCTTTCGGGCGAGGATGTTCTGGTGCGCATCGAAAACGTAATTGGCACAGAGATCAACCCGGCAATGACTTCGCTGCTGATCTCAGCTGATGTCGCGACCTGTTTGACGCAACTGCTGGGCGAAGCACCGGTGTTGTTCAAGGAGAAGGTCAACTACAAGCTCCCCGGCTGCCGCGCCGACAAGCTACACCAGGATCAAGCTGCGGGCTGGAACACCTATACGGATTTCTTCATCACCATGGCCATCGCCGTCGATGCCAATCGCAAGGACAACGCGGCGCTTAGTTTCATGAGTTCAGGCAATTATCCGCACGATGCGCTGATGACCGAGGAATGGAAGCCGATTACCGAGATCGACCCACCGTACGAACCCAGCGAAGACTACAGCCTAATTGAGGCCGATCCGGGTGATGTGATTTTTTTCGATTCCTATGTGCCGCACGGATCACCGCCCAACACCTCCGAGCGAGCGCGACGCAATATCTTCCTCACCTTCAACCGACAATCGGCGGGTGACATGCGGGCGCGTTATTACGCCGACAAATGGGCCAGTTACGCGCCCAATAAAGCCGGAGATGGTCGTGGCGAAGAAGATTTCAGAGTTTAATATTCGTCGAAGCTCTGTGAGTTAGCCAATCGGCTATCCATCACTTCCGATGCAAGGTCCCGCCCGGAACAAAGGCCTTGAACGCAAATGCGAAAGTGATGTCGTAAACGGTATCTACCCACTTATCGAGGCTCGCATTGTAGCGGCGCGCGATCACGTTGCCGACATCGCGACCGAAATGAATCCATTTGGTGTCATGGATAGAGTTCTGGCCGGGCTCCCACCAGATGGTCAGGTTTTTTCGGTCGATCTCGCCTTTTCGTTTGAGGCTCTTCAGCGTCCAGGCTTCCTTGCCGACGACCACGACGCGATCAAAAGGCTTCACGCCTTTCGGCAACCGATAAAGCCCAAGCCCCTCACCTTTTGATGTGTCCATCCGTACATAGGGTGTGGTGCCGTAAGGTCTGGCCGTCGGATCGTTCGGCACCAGCACACGGCCACTCGGATGACGTTCGCGAAACCGAGCAAAGGATTCGACCCGGCTGGGCAACGCCTTTAGGCGCTTGCCCGAAAGTGTACCGATAATCGCTTCGCCCGTGAATTGCTGCCACCACGATTCGGTATCGCGGTCGTACATCACCATATCGAAATGGCGCAGCCGCCCGGTATTACCGAATACGACGGTTTTGCCGCTCACCCGTCGCTCGAACACCACACCCGAATTGCAGAGCGGACAGTAGGTCACCACGATGGGCTGTTCGGCGATGGTGTCGTTGACAATCTCGTGCCACAGCAAAACCCTAAGCGGGTAGGCGCGGGCCTCGAAATGCAGGGAAAAGCTGAGTACCGGCTCCAAATCGCCGAGTCCTTGGACTTTATCGACGCGCTCAAATTTGGGTTTGTGGATCGGCATGATGGTGTCGCGCTTGGCGCCGTCGGCTCGGATGCCCGCCAAATCAACCGTTCGTTTGGTAAAGTCCGTCTTCGGGAACTCCCGAGCCCAATGCTGGACGTTCTCGCTAAAGGCCGAAGACGGTTCAGGGATAGACGCGAAGATCAGCGCCGCGGCCATGAAGCCTTTGCCAACCCATGATCTGATCCTTGCGTGACGCATGCCTGGGATGGTACCCAAACATGGTAACAGGTACAAACAGGCGGGCCACCATGACCGGAAAATCGAAACCCGAGCTGACGGAAGCACAGCTAAATCAGCGCCATGCTGAAAAGATGGCAAAGAAAAAGGCGGCACGCGACAAGATCATCGCCACCAAGACCATCGAAAAAGGCTTGGTGATTGTCCACACCGGCAAGGGCAAGGGTAAGTCCACGGCCGCCATGGGCCTAGCCGTGCGCGCCATTGGCAATGGCATGCGCGTCGGCATCGTGCAATTCGTCAAAGGGGTTTGGGAAACTGGCGAAAGAGTTGTGCTTGAAGCCTTCCCCGACCAAGTCACAATTAAGGCTATGGGCGAGGGATTCAGTTGGGATACCCAAGACCGCGCGCGCGATATCGCCGCCGCCGAACAAGCCTGGGCGACATCGAAGGAAATGATGGCCAGTGGCGAATACGACATGGTTATCCTGGATGAGTTGAACATTCCCTTGCGCTACGAAAATCTTGATATCAATGATGTCGTGGCGACACTCAAGACCAAGCCTGAAATGCTGCATGTCGTGGTTACAGGACGCAATGCCAAAGATGAGTTGATGGACGCCGCCGATCTGGTGACCGAGATGACCATGGTCAAGCATCCGTTTCGGGCCGGCGTCAAAGCGCAGAAAGGGATTGAGTTTTAATGCGGTCTATTCTCGCATCACTTGCGATCGTAGTGCTGTTGAGCGGCTGCTCGACATCACGCACGCCAACGCTCACAACAGCTCAAGATCTGATTGCCGATTCCGTTGAAACCCTGGCACAGTTTAACCGACACAAAACTCTGAAGGACTATCATCAATATTTAGACGGCGCAGCCGGTGTCGTCATTTTGCCGGCGGTGCTGAAAGTCAGTTGGGTCGGCGGTGCGGAAACCGGTGACGGCGTACTGCTGGCCCGGAAACCCGGCGGAGGGTGGACCGATCCGACCTTCCATACCATGGTCGCAGCTAGTATCGGCATGCAGGTCGGCATTCAAGATACGGCTATCATCTTGATCTTGCGTAGCGAGAAAGCCGTCAATTCAATCCTCAAGCATCAAGGCAAATTCGGCGCTGATATGGGGGCAACGGCTGTTTTCTCGGGCGTCGGCGGCGAGGCCTCGACGACGTCCAACCTAGGTGCAGATATTGTCGCCTTCGCGGCCCCCAACATCGGCGCCTACGTCGGCGGTTCTCTGGAAGGTGCCGTGCTGGTCACGCGTCGAGATTACAACGAGCTTGTGTATGGCGCCGGCGCCACACCCGATGCCATTCTGGCCGGTCGGTTGAAAACAGCCATCGCCCGACCGTTGCAAAAAGCCCTTGGCCCCTAACGGTCGCACCCGATCGTTCGGCGCCTTGATGGTGCAGGGCACGGGATCGGACGTCGGCAAGTCGTTGCTGGTGGCCGGGCTGTGCAGGTTGCTCGCCAACCGGGGCGTCAAGGTGGCGCCTTTCAAACCGCAAAACATGTCCAACAATGCTGCCGTAACACCCGACGGCGGAGAAATCGGCCGCGCCCAGGCTCTACAGGCGCGCGCCGCCGGACTAGACCCCGATGTCCACATGAACCCGGTGCTTCTAAAGCCGCAATCAGACATCGGTGCGCAAGTTGTGGTGCAGGGCCGTGTTACGGGAAATGCCAAGGCGCGCGATTTCCACAGCCTTAAGCCGAGCCTCTTGCAAGCCGTGTTGGAGAGTTTTCAAATAATCGGTCGCGGGCGCGATATCGTTTTAGTGGAGGGCGCCGGCAGCCCCGCCGAGGTCAATTTGCGCGACGGCGATATCGCCAACATGGGATTTGCCCAAGCCGCCGACGTGCCGGTGGTGCTGGTCGCCGACATCGACCGGGGCGGTGTGATCGCCAGCCTTGTTGGTACGCACGCGCTGTTGAGTGAAGCCGAGCGGGCACGGGTTTCGGGATACATCATCAACAAGTTCCGAGGCGACGTAACGTTGTTCGAAGACGGCATTCGAATTATTTCCGAACGAACCGGGTGGCCTTGCTTCGGTGTGGTGCCCTACTTCGCCGATGCGCGCCGCCTGCCGGCCGAAGATGCCATGAGCCTGGACAACAGCGCGGCATCCAACAGCGAAACCGGTGCCATCAAGATCGCCGTGCCACGCCTGTCGCGCATCGCCAATTTCGACGATCTCGACCCGTTGGCGGCGGAACCGGACGTAAGCGTGCAGGTGATTCAAGCCGGAACGCCCTTGCCAGGCGACGCCGATGTCATCTTGCTGCCAGGCTCGAAGTCCACATTGGCTGACCTCGCGCACCTGCGCGATCAAGGCTGGGACGTCGATATCGCCGCACATCATCGGCGCGGTGGATTGGTAATCGGGCTTTGCGGCGGCTATCAGATGTTGGGAAAATCGGTCGCTGATCCCGACGGCATCGAAGGGTCGCCGGGCACGATTGAGGGCTTGGGACTGCTCAACATCGAAACCGTCATCGGCGGTGACAAGTCACTGGTCGCCGTCACGGGCATCGCTACCGACAGCGGCGAGGGCGTGCATGGCTATGAGATGCACATGGGCGTCACCACCGGCGCCGACACAACCCGGCCATGGCTAACATTGGAAGGGGCGCGCGCCGACGGTGCGTGTAGCGCGGATGGCCGGGTTTTGGCCACCTATGTCCATGGCCTGTTCGCAGCGGACGGTTTTCGCCATGCTTTTCTTGAGCGGCTTCGCCATAGGCGGGCGGGCGGCACGGCCTATGACGCGCAGGTTGACGCTGCGCTGGATGGACTTGCGGCGCACTTGGACGCACATCTGGATATAGACGCCATGCTGGCGGCTGTGACTACCCCTTAGCCGGGCCAAGCGCCACGGGTTTGTTTGCCCTGACCTCTTCGAGGGTCAAACCTTCAAGCTCGTGGGGGAAAACCAACCAATCCTCGGTTTCATGGATATAGTAGTCCGGCGTCACCTCGACCTTTCGTTTGCTGGGCTTGTAGTAAACCGTGGCGACACGAATGACCTCGGGCGTATTGCGCCGCGACAGCGCATTGATCCGCTCAATGACCGCCTGGATGGAGCGGCCCGAATCGAACACGTCATCAACGATCAGCAACGAATTGTCAGCATTCACGTTCTCGATAATATAGTGCAGCCCGTGCACCCGGATTTCATCGCTCTGTTCTTCGATGCCGGTATAGGAGGATGTGCGGATAGAGATATGATCGGATGGAAAGCCGTGATACTTCATAATTTCCTGGACGGCGATACCGACTGGCGTGCCACCGCGCCAAATTCCGATGATATAATCCGGATGAAATTTATCATCCATGATGTTGAGACCCAGCCGAAACGAGTCGTCCAACAGGCTTTGGGCGCTGACATAAGTCTTTTCAGCCATGGTCGAATTTCTCCCCGTTGTTCCTCTGCGACCGACTTCCCGGAAAATCTTGGGTCATTTTCAAAAAATACCGAATAGTTGGTGAAATGTTTTAGGTTAAGATGTGTAATCAGGCGAGGGTGCTCCCGACCTTCTTGATCGCTTACAAAAACCGGCGGTGCAACAGCATTTTGCCCAATAACATGAGGGGGGAGCATGAGGAGCGACATGTTAGAGCTTATCAGAGACGCAAATGCGTGATTCGATCACCTTTCGGCTGAACGGAGAGGCGCATACCGTGCGTGGGATATCGCCCACCATGACGTTGTTGAACTATTTGCGCGAGACGAAGGCGCTCACGGGTTCGAAAGAAGGCTGCGCCGAAGGTGATTGCGGCGCTTGCACCGTGGTCATTGGCGAGCTTTCGGGCAGCGACGTCACATACCGCGCCATCAACGCCTGCATCCAGTTTGTCGGCATGCTGGAAGGGAAATCGGTTCTCACTGTTGAGTTTTTGAAATCCCCCGAGGGCGAAATGCACCCGGTTCAACAGGCCATGGTTGATGAGCATGGGTCACAATGCGGTTTCTGCACGCCGGGTTTCGTGATGTCCATGTATGCGACATTTATTTCCGGCGACACCATGGACGCCGAAACTGCACCTGATCTACTGGCAGGCAATCTCTGTCGCTGCACGGGGTATGGGCCTATCGCCGCCGCGGTAGCGGTGGCGGGCGGCACCGAAATGCCCGATTGGGATACGGCGCGCATTGAGGCCGACCGCCAATGGCTGCGCGCCCATGCCAATACCGAAACCGTAGATATCACCTTCGGCGGCGAGCGCTTTATATCGCCGGACTCTGTCGATGACTTAGCCGAAATTTATGCCGCGAACCCGGACGCCGTATTGGTTGCCGGCGCCACCGATGTCGGGCTGTGGGTTACCAAAGGGCACCGCAAACTGCGCACTGTGATCAGCCTGGGCCGGGTGCGGGAGTTGCAGGAAATCATAAACGCCGACGAAGTACTGAGCATCGGCGCTGGCGTGAGCTATACGGATGCGCTCGAAACCATCAGCAACCTGGCGCCGGACTTCGGCGAAATGATGCGCCGCATCGGGGCCGGGCAAGTGCGCAACGCCGGCACCATCGGCGGCAACATCGCCAACGGCTCGCCCATCGGCGACACGCCGCCGGCGTTGATAGTTTTGGGTGCCGAGCTTGTCTTGAGAAAAGGCGATGCGCGCCGCCGCTTACCCATCGAGGCCTTCTTCATCGAATACGGCAAGCAGGACCGCCTGCCCGGAGAGTTTCTTGAACGCATCGACATACCGCTGCCCGGCTCCGCCAAAACCTTTAAGAGCTACAAGATCACCAAGCGCTTCGACCAAGATATCTCCGCCGTTTGCGGCTGCTTCGCCATTGAAGTGACGGATGGGCATGTGACATCGGCCCGCATTGCGTTCGGGGGCATGGCGGCCGTGCCCGCGCGTGCGCACGGTGTGGAAGCCGCCTTGATCGGCAAGCCCTGGACACAAGACACATGCAATGTGGCCGTGGCCGAGTTCGCCAACGACTTCAGCCCCATCACCGACATGCGGGCCAGCGCTGCCTATCGGATGGATGTCGCCGGCAACCTGCTACACCGTTATTTCCGCGAAACCCAACAATCCGTATCCGCCACGCGCCTCGTCGGCGCCGGTGCCACCATCGCCGGCCCGCGCACTGATAGCGCCATTCGCACACAAGCCGCGCGACGTGACGGCGTGTCCGGCGGCGTGCGATCCTCACGTCGCCACGATAGCGGTCACAAGCATGTCGCCGGCGAAGCACTGTTCGTCGATGATATCGTCGCCCCGCAAGGCATGCTCAACGTCTATGTCGCCATGAGCGAACGCGCACACGCTCGGATTACGGCCATGGATCTATCCGCCGTTCGGGCAGCACCCGGCGTTGCCACTGTCGTCTCGGCGGTCGATATTCCCGGCACCAACGATATCAGCCCCGCCATGGGTGATGATCCGCTATTCGCCGACGGCCTGGTAGAATATGCCGGTCAGGCCTTGTTCGCCGTCGCGGCGGAAACCATTGAGCAAGCGCGTGACGCGGCGACATTGGCCGAAATCGAATACCAAGACCTGCCGGCCATCCTCAGCATCGATGAAGCGATGGACAAAAACTCACTGCTCGAAGCGCCCTACCACATGGCCAGGGGCGAAGCCGAAACGGCTATCACCGAAGCACCCCATGTGATTTCCGGGCGGATTTATATCGGTGGCCAAGAGCACTTTTATCTCGAAAGCCAAGCTGCTCTTTCCGTGCCGGGTGAAGACGGCGACGTCACCGTGCATTGCTCCAGCCAGCACCCCAGCGAAATCCAGCACACCGTCGCCAAGGTGATGGGACTGGCCAACAACGATGTAACCGTCGAAGTGCGGCGCATGGGCGGCGCTTTCGGCGGCAAGGAAAGTAACGGCAACCTGCCGGCCGCCGCCGCCGTGCTCGTATCGGCGATAACCGGACGCGCCGCCCGCGTGCGCTACGATCGCGACCAGGACATGATCATCACCGGCAAACGCCACGATTTTCGCATCGACTACCGGGTCGGGTTCGGGGCGGATGGCCGCATTGCCGGCATCGAGTTCGATCAGGCGGCGCGTTGCGGCATGTCTTATGACTTGTCCGTACCGATCTGCGACCGCGCGATGTTTCATGCCGACAACGCTTACTTCCTACCCAATGTTCGAATCACCTCATACCGCTGCAAGACCCATACGGTTTCCAACACCGCGTTTAGGGGATTCGGCGGCCCGCAAGGCATGGTCGGGATTGAGCGCGTCATCGATGAAATCGCGCATTTCCTGGGACTGGACCCATTGGACGTACGTAGCGTCAACTACTACGACCCACCCGGCGCCATCGGGGAGCGCTCCGTTACCCCCTACGACATGACCGTCGAGGACTGCATCATCGATGAACTGGTGCGCGATCTTCGGGTCAGCGCCGACTACGACGCGCGCCGCGCCGAAATCCGGGAATGGAACCGCACCAACGATACCTTGAAGCGCGGCATCGCGCTGACGCCGGTTAAGTTCGGGATTTCCTTCACACTGACCTTCCTCAATCAGGCGGGGGCGCTGGTGCATATCTACAATGACGGCTCCATCCACCTGAACCACGGCGGCACGGAAATGGGCCAGGGGTTGTTCACCAAAGTGGCGCAGGTTGCCGCGACCGCATTTCAGGTGGATATCGAGCGCATCAAGATCACCGCCACGCACACGGGGAAAGTGCCAAACACGTCGGCGACGGCGGCATCATCGGGCTCGGACCTCAACGGCATGGCGACGCAAGTCGCCTGCGACAAGATCAAGGCGCGGTTGATATCCTTTGCCGCCGAACGATGGCAGCTCGACCCGAACGACGTCGCATTTCTGCCCGGCCGGGTCCGTATTGGAAATACTGAAGTGCCCTTCGATGAGTTGATCGGCGAGGCCTACCGGGCCCGGGTACCGCTGTCGGCGACTGGTTTTTACGCGACGCCCAAAATCAACTGGGATAAAGAACAGGCCAAGGGCCGACCGTTCTTTTATTTCGCCTATGGTGCTGCGGTAACCGAAGCCGCCATCGATACGCTGACCGGCGAAAACAGATTGCTTCGCGTTGATATTCTGCACGATGTCGGCAAATCGCTAAACCCGGCCCTAGACCTCGGCCAAATCGAGGGCGCCTATGTGCAAGGTGCCGGCTGGTTGACCACGGAGGAGTTGTGGTGGGATGGAGAAGGTCAGCTAAAAACCCACGCACCTTCAACGTACAAAATCCCGACGCTTGGCGACCGCGCACCCGATATGCGTATCGGTATCTGGGAACGCGGCGACAATGCCGAGGAAACGATTTACCGCTCCAAAGCGGTTGGGGAACCGCCGTTCATGCTGGGCATTTCCGCCTTGATGGCGCTCTCCGATGCGGTGGCGGCGGCAGGTGAGTACCGCCACTATCCCGCACTCGATGCACCGGCCACGCCGGAGCGCGTGTTGGCCGCGGTCAAGCGAGTGACAGGCGCTGGGGAAGCCGTGGCATGACGCAAAGCTGGCTCAAAAATCTGTTGGAGCTGGCGACGGTCCACGGTGGCGTGGTTCGGGTCAGCGTCATCCGGGCCGAGGGCTCCGCGCCTTGCAGCGTGGGTAGCGCCATGGTTCTTACGCCCGACAGCTTTCACGGCACCATCGGCGGCGGGGCGCTAGAGCTTGCCGCGTTAGATGCGGCCCGCGCAATGCTGGAACAACCGCCCGACGCATCGAACTCGCGTTGGCAACGGGCGGTGCGCGATTTCCCGCTCGGGCCGGCGCTTGCGCAATGTTGCGGCGGCCATGTGCGTTTGCTGTTCGAGCGCTTTGCGGCTTCGGAAGCCGGCTCACTGGCAGATACTGATATCGAAGATGCACTCATCGTGCGCCCGGTCGCATCCGGTACTCCTGTGGAAATTATCTCCAGCCGCAAAGGCGATAACGACACTTGGCCGCTTGGTGTGCGGGGTGCGGTGCGCGATATGCTTTCAGGTGCGCGGCCGAGCGCAGCGACGCAAATAGACGGCTGGTTTATCGAGCCCGCAAATGCGAAGCGTGATGTCATGTTTCTCTATGGCGCCGGGCACGTGGGGCGGGCGGTGGTGAATGCATTCGCTGGCCTGCCGTTCGACATTTATTGGATCGATACTGATGCCAAGCGCTATCCTGATACGGTTCCCGCAAGCGTGCACCCGTTGGTGTCCGCCAATCCTGCCGACGCTGCCCGGCATGCGCCTGGTGACGCTTGGCATGTGGTGATGACCTTTTCCCACGCGATTGATTTCGATGTGTGCCACACCGTGCTAGCACGCGGCGATTTTGCTTATCTCGGCGTGATCGCGTCGAAAACCAAGCGGGGCCGATTTATCCGGCGCTTGAACGACGCCGGCGTTGCGGACGCCGCCATTCAGCGCCTGCAGGCCCCTATTGGTTTGCCGGACTTACGAGGTAAAGAGCCAGCGCAAATCGCTGTTTCACTGGCCGCAGACTTTTTGTTCCGCCGGCAAGAACGCGCTATCGTGGCGGCGCGAAATGATGCGCGGACTGAACAGGGGGGAGCATGAGCGAGATACCGCTATTGGAGCTGTCGGGGATTACCAAACGCTTCCCAGGTGTCATTGCCAACGATGACGTCAGCTTTTCCATCATGCCCGGCGAGGTCCACGCGTTATTGGGCGAGAATGGCGCGGGCAAATCCACCTTGGTAAAGATGATTTACGGCGTGCTGCACGCGGATGAGGGAACCATGCATTTCGGCGGCGCACCTTATGCACCGGCGCGGCCATCGGAAGCTCGCGCGCACGGGGTCGGCATGGTGTTTCAGCATTTCTCGCTGTTTGATGCTCTGACCGTCGCCGACAACGTGGCGCTGGGCATGAACAAAGATGCCGTCGGCACCAATCTCGATCAGCAAATCATCGAAGTGTCCGAAGCCTATGGCCTGACCCTCGATCCGACGCGCTACATCGGCTCGCTTTCAGTTGGTGAGCGCCAGCGCGTTGAAATCATCCGCTGTCTGTTACAGAACCCGCGCCTCTTGATCATGGATGAGCCGACCTCCGTGCTGACGCCGCAGGAGGTGGACATTTTGTTCGAGACCTTACGGCAGTTGTCGTCTGAAGGCTGCTCGATCCTCTACATTTCGCATAAACTTGATGAAATTCGCGTGCTCTGCAACCGCGCTACAGTACTCCGGGGCGGCAAGGTCGTCGGCGACTGCGACCCACGCCAGGAGACGGCGAAAAGCCTGGCGGAAATGATGATCGGCACCACCTTGACCATGGCCGAGCGCAAGCAAGCCGACCTGGGCGAAGAGCGCCTGCATGTCACACGCCTGTCGGCCGAAAGCCATGACCCGTTCGGTGTCGATTTAGCCGATATTTCGTTTTCGGTCCGCGCCGGCGAAATCCTGGGTATTGCCGGGGTCGCCGGCAACGGGCAGGTCGAATTGATGGAAGCCTTGATCGGCGAACACATGACACCCGCCGGCATGGTCAGCATCGATGGCACATTGGTCGGAGGGTTGGGTCCGACGGAACGCCGCAAGCTTGGTATGTGCTCGGTGCCGGAAGAGCGCCTAGGCCACGGTGCAGTGCCCGATATGACGCTGTGGGAAAACATCATTCTCTCGGCGCGCACCCGTAAAGGTATCGAGAACAACGGCTTCTTGAACTTAGACCTCGCGCAAGATTTCGCACGCGAAGTGGTCGAAAAATTTAACGTCAAAACATCAGGTATCGAACACGATGCCAAAAGCTTGTCAGGCGGCAACTTGCAGAAATTCATCGTCGGACGGGAAATATTGCAAGCGCCCACCGTGTTGGTCATCTTACAACCCACCTGGGGCGTGGATGCGGCGGCGGCAGCGGATATCCATCGCGCCCTGCAGGAACTCGCCGACGCCGGCACCGCGATTTTAGTTATTTCTCAGGATCTGGATGAACTGATGGCGATTTCGAATAACTTCGCGGTGATCTCAGAAGGACGTCTGTCAGAGGTGTCGCCGACGGGAAGCTTATCAATTGAAGAGATCGGACTTTTGATGGGCGGCGTTCACTCCAGCGCGAAAACCCCCGTTGCGCCAGAGGCGATCACATGATCAGGCTGGAGCCCAGAAAAGAAGTTTCACGCCATCTCCTGTACCTGACGCCGGTTCTGGCCATCGTTGTCACCATCGTGCTCGGTTTGGTGATGTTTGCGATTCTTGGGAAAAACCCCTTCGCGGCGATTTTCATTATTTTCTTTGAGCCCCTTGCCGATTCGTTCGCAATTTCGGAGATGATCGTCAAGGCGACGCCGCTGATCTTGATCGCCATCGGACTATCATTCGGATTTCGGGCCGGCGTTTGGAACATCGGCGCCGAGGGGCAATTTACCATGGGCGCCATAACTGGCGGCGCCATGGCGCTGGCGCTCTATGAGGTCAATGGTGTGTGGGTGCTGCCGCTTATGTGTTTGGCGGGCGTTCTGGGCGGTATGGCCTGGGCGGCGATTCCGGCACTGTTGCGTACGCGCTTCAATGCCAACGAAATCCTGGTAACGCTGATGCTCACCTATGTGGCTGTGCTGTTGCTGAGCGTGCTTGTGCACGGGCCATTGAAGGACCCCGAAGGCCTCAATTTTCCGGAAAGCCGCTTGTTCCACGATGCCGCCATCATGCCGATCCTGATCGCCGAGACCCGCGCGCACGTGGGTTTTCTGGTGGCGCTGGCTGCTGTTGCCGTCGCCTGGGTATTACTGGGCCGGCACGTTTTTGGCTTCCAGGTCAAAGTCATGGGCCAGTCACCGAAGGCGGCCGCGTTCGGTGGGTTCGTCGAGAACCGCGTGGTCTGGATCAGCTTAATGATTTCCGGCGGCTTGGCCGGATTGGCGGGCACTTTCGAAGCTGCCGGACCGGTCGGGCAACTGGTGCCGGCGTTGCCGGTGGGTTATGGCTTTACCGCGATTATCGTCGCATTTCTGGGCCGACTGAACCCTGTTGGGATATTGCTCGCAGGGTTTGTTATGGCGTTGACTTATATCGGTGGCGAATCGGCGCAGATCAAGATGAACCTGCCCAGCGCCGTCACCGGCGTGTTCCAAGGCATGTTCTTGTTTACATTGCTTGGGATCGACGTGCTGGCACGCTACCGGGTGCGCCTCGGGCGGCGTGTATTGGCTGGGGCGGGGGAATAAATCATGGATCTTCTGGTACTCATCCTTCAAGGGGTTATCGTTGCCGCAACGCCTTTGGTGTTCGCATCCGTCGGCGAACTTGTGGTCGAGCGCGCAGGTGTGCTCAACCTCGGCGTTGAGGGGATGATGATCCTGGGCGCGATCGCGGGGTTTGCTGTCACGTTGGGCACCGAGTCACACATGGCAGGCGTCTTAGCCGCCGCCGTCGCCGGCGCGATTGCGGCGTCGCTGTTTGCCGTGCTGACACAAATGCTGCTGTCCAACCAAGTCGCGACGGGCTTGGCTTTGACCATTTTCGGGCTCGGACTTTCAGCGCTGATCGGGCAAGGGTATTCGGGTGAATCGACGGATTCATTGGCAAAGATGAGCATCCCGCTGCTCTCCGACATTCCATTCGTCGGGCCGGTGCTATTTCAGCATGATCCGCTGGTATATTTGTCGGTGGGATTGATCGCCGGGGTCTATTGGTTCTTGAATAAAACCCGGGCTGGCTTGATTTTGCGCGCCGTCGGCGAAAACCACGACGCCGCGCATGCCATTGGCTACGGTGTGGTTAAAGTTCGGTTCGCCGCTTTGCTTTTCGGCGGTGCCTGCGCTGGCATTGGCGGCGCGTACCTCTCTATCGTTCAAACGCCGCTGTGGGTGGAAAACATGACCGCCGGACGCGGCTGGATCGCGTTGGCGATTGTCGTGTTCTCGGCTTGGCGACCGGGCCGTGCGCTGCTTGGCGCTTATTTGTTCGGCGGCGTGACCGTGATTCAGCTTCACGTACAGGGGCTGGGCGTGGATATCGACGCACAGTATTTGTCGATGCTGCCGTATCTGGTTACCATCCTTGTCTTGGTGGCGATTTCGCGCGACAAAACGAGGGTAAACCTCAACGCGCCGGCGTGCCTGGGCAAATCGTTTTACGCGTCTTCATGATCACAACGTGGAAACGCTTCGAAAACTATAAAATGAGAATATCAACTAGGGAGAAGACCAAATGAAAGTAAATTTGAAAAAGCTATCCGCTGCCGTAGCACTCGGCGTTGCCGTGCTCATGGGCAACGGTGGGACCATAGCGCAAACAAAAGTCGGTTTCGTTTACGTCGGCCCGGTGGGTGACCACGGCTGGACTTACGAGCACGATCAGGGGCGCAAGGCCGTTGAGAAGGAATTCGGCAACAAGGTAAAAACCACCTACGTCGAAAATGTCTCAGAGGGCCCCGATGCCGCACGTGTTATTCAACAATTAGCGCGCGCCGGTAACGACATCATTTTCACGACCTCGTTCGGCTTCATGAACCCGACCTTGAAGGTCGCGAAACGGTTTCCGAAAGTAAAATTCGAACACGCCACCGGCTTCAAGCGCGCCGCCAACGTAGCGACATATTCGGCACGGTTTTATGAAGGCCGCCATGTTATCGGCCTGATCGCCGGTAAAATGACCAAAACCAACACGGTCGGCTATATCGCTTCGTTTCCGATTCCGGAAGTGGTCCGTGGCATCAACGCCGCCTACCTCGCCGCCAAGAGCGTCAACCCGAAGGTCAAGTTCAAGGTCATTTGGGTGAGCACCTGGTTCGACCCCGGCAAAGAAGCCGACGCTGCCAAGGCGCTGATTGACCAAGGCGCAGACGTTTTGATGCAGCACACCGATTCCCCGGCCGCCATGCAGATTGCCGAAAAGCAGGGCATCATGGCATTCGGACAAGCGTCGGACATGTCGGGCTTTGGTCCCACCGCACAGTTGACTTCGATCATCGACGATTGGGCACCCTACTACATCGCGCGCGTCAAAGCCGTCATGGACGGCACCTGGAAAAGCCAGGATACCTGGGACGGTATCGGCCCCGGTATGGTCGGTATTGCAAAATTCTCGAAGAAAATCCCCGAGGACGTTCGCAAAATGGCCACCAAAGCTCGTGATAACCTTGCCGCCGGCAAGCTTCATGCGTTCACCGGACCGATCAACAAGCAAGACGGCTCGGCGTGGCTGAAGGCAGGTCAAACGGCCCCCGACGGCGACCTCGCCGGCATGAACTTCTACGTCGAAGGCGTCGAAGGCTCATTGCCGAAGTAAACAGCAAATCGGGCGGCGTGGCGCTTCGCCATGCCGCCCTTTTTCTGCCCGCACGCAAGAAACGGGATCAACATGGCCAATAGCTTGGTGCTCAAAGGACAAACACTTTCGTTCACGGACGATCCGTTCGTGGTCGGCCCTGAGGCGGCAGCGGTGTTTGATACCGATGGCGCCGTGTGGCTGGAAGACGGCTTGGTGAAAGACCTTGGGCGCGCCGCCGACATTTTGTCCAAGGCCGAAGGTGTGCCGGTGGTCGACTATGGCGATTGTCTGATCAGCGCCGGGTTCGTCGATTGCCATGCCCACTATCCGCAGTTGCCGGTCATTGCCTCCTATGGCGAGCAATTGCTCGAATGGCTGGAGCGCTACACTTTCCCGTGCGAAAGCGCCTTCGAAGACCCGACCCATGCTCGCAAGGCTGCTGACTTCTTTTTAGATGAGGCGTTGAAAAACGGCACGACGACGGCAGCCGTTTATGCAACCGTGCATGCCGGATCCGTTGATGCGTTTTTCGAAGCCGCCGGTGATCGCGGGTTGCGCATGGCCTGCGGCAAAGTGCTGATGGACCGCAATGCCCCTGATGCGCTGCTCGATACGGCGAAGAGCGGTTACGAACAATCCAGGGCGTTGCTTGAGAAATGGCATGGCGTTGGCCGCAACATTTACGCCATCACGCCCCGTTTCGCCCCGACATCGACGCCCGAACAACTTGATGCCGCGGGCGCGCTATGGCGCGATTATCCAAATGCGCTCATGCAAACGCATCTCTCCGAGAACGCCGATGAGATCGCCTGGGTCGGCGAGCTGTTCCCCGAGCATCCGGATTATTTCGGCGTCTACGAGGCCTATGGTCTAACGGGCCCCGGCGCGATATTCGGCCATGCGATCCATTTGAGCGACCGCGAGCGCGCTGCGCTCACGGAAAGCGGTTCCGCGATCGCACACTGTCCGACATCCAACATGTTCATTGGGTCCGGCTTGTTCGATATGGCAGGGCTGCGTGGCGCGAACGATCCCGCCACCGTCGGCCTGGCGAGTGACGTGGCCGGCGGCTCCAGCCTTTCCATGTTCGCCACCATGCGTGCCGCTTATGAAGTTGCGCAATTGCGCGGCGAGAACTTGCACCCGGCCAAGCTGTGGTATCTGGCGACCCTTGGGTCGGCCAAGGCCATGCGGCTTGATGACCGCATCGGCAACTTAAGCCCGGGCCGCGAAGCTGACTTGATTGTGATTGATCCTAAATCGACGCCATTGATCGAACGACGTGTCTCAATGGGCGATGACCCATGGGATGTGCTATTTGCGCAAATTATTTTGGCCGATGACCGAGCCATCCGTGCCACCTACAGCGGCGGAACGCTGGTCTCGGAGCGCGGCTAGGCGCTGGCGTTACCCAAGGCCCGCGCCAGGCGCGTATGGTTCGCCAACAAACTATCTAAATCGATGGTGTTCAATATGCCGTCGCGAACCACGAAACGGCCTTCCACGACAGTATGGTGAGCGCGGTGCGGGCCGCAAAACAACAACCCCGCCACCGGATCCCAGGCACCCGCCATGGCTATCGTATCGGTTCGGTAAACGGCGAAGTCGGCGCGTTTTCCAACTTCCAACGAGCCCAGGTCGGTCCGGCCTAAGACAGCCGCCCCACCCAACGTCGCGATCTCCAGGGTTTCACGTGCGCCCAAAACATCACCGCCATGCGCCACGCGCTGCAGCAGCATGGCTTGGCGGGCTTCGGCCAACAGATCGCCCGAATCGTTCGACGCTGAGCCATCCACGCCTAAGGCGACCTTGACGCCGCTATCGCGCATGGCGCGGACCGGTGCGATACCGCTGCCCAGCCGCATGTTCGAACACGGACAGTGGGCCACGCCGGTGCGGGTGCGGTTGAAGAGATCAATTTCGTCGCCATCCAGTTTCACGCAGTGCGCATGCCAGACATCGTCGCCGGTCCAACCCAGGTTTTCGGCATATTCACCGGGCCTGCAGCCGAATTTCTCCAGCGAATAAGCCACGTCATCGTCGTTTTCGGCCAAGTGAGTGTGCAGCATAACGCCCTGATCGCGGGCCAAATGCGCCGCGTCGCGCATCAATTCACGGCTAACTGAAAACGGCGAACAGGGTGCGACGCCGATACGGATCATGGCGCCTGGGGCGGGGTCGTGGTGCGCCTGGATCACGCGCAGGCAATCGTTAAGGATATCGGCTTCGTTCTCCACCAAACTATCGGGCGGCAGGCCGCCGTCGCTTTCGCCGATGCTCATGGCACCGCGGGTGGCATGCAGCCGGACGCCAACATCTATTGCGGCCTCGAGCTGATCATCGAGCCTGGCGCCGCCAGGAAACATATACAGATGATCCGACGAACAGGTGCAGCCCGAGAGCGCCATTTCCGCCAAGGCGAGTTGCGTTGACACACGGATTTCATCGGGCCCCATGCGTGCCCAGATCGGATACAGCGTCCTGAGCCAGCCGAACAATGTCGCGTCCTGGGCTGCCGGCACGGCGCGGGTCAAGTTTTGGTAAAAATGATGATGGGTGTTGATCAGCCCCGGAATGACAACGCATCCCGCTAGATCAAGGGTTTCATCGGCTTCGCTGGGGAGGCTCTCCGCCACGTCCACGGCCTCAATGACACCGTCACGAACAAACAAACCACCGCCGGAAATCTCACGCCGCGCGCCGTCCATGGTGACCAGAACTTCGGCGTTACGCACTAACAATGTAGACATAGATAGACTTATAAAGATAGTTGGGATGGCATCAAGCCATCCCAACCCAAATGAGTTTTCTTATGTTCAGGTATCCGGACCGGAAGCATGGCCACCTGAGATTTCTTCCGTTGCTTCTTCGGGCAATTCTTCCGGCAAAATGAGGTTCAGCGCAATCGCGATGAAGGCGGCTGGCAACAAGCCCGACGCCAACAGCACCATCATCGTACCCGGCACATGTTGAAGCGCCCCCGGCACCAATTGCAGGCCCAAGCCAATTGAAATGGCGATGGCGAAAATCACCATGTTGCGACGGTTCCAGTCGACGTCCGACAACATCGATATGCCCGCCGCGACCACCATGCCGAACATCACAATGACACCGCCGCCGAGCACTTCAATCGGCACCGACGATACGACGGCACCGACCTTGGGCACGAAGCCGGCAATGATCAAAAAGATCGCGCCAATGGTCACCACGTGGCGGCTCATGACGCCCGTTAGGGCCACCAGGCCGACGTTTTGTGAGAACGATGTGTTCGGTAAGCCGCCGAAAATACCGGCCACGGCAGAGCCCAGGCCGTCGGCATAGGTCGCGCCCTGGATTTCCTCGGTAGTGGACTCACGGCCCGCACCGCCCTTGGTGATGCCCGATACATCGCCGACGGTTTCCACCGCCGAGACAAACGCCATCAGGCACATGCCGATGATTGCACCGGCGCTGAATTCAATGCCGAAGTGCAACGGGTTGGGCAGCGCAAAGACAGCTGCGCGCCCGACGTTGACGAAGCTCACCATGCCTAGGAAGTACGCGACCACATAGCCGACCAGTAAACCGATCAGCACCGCGGCGACCGAAGCAATACCTCGGGTGAAGAATTTCACGCCCAAGGTCACGAAAATCACCACAAGCGCCACCGACCAGTTCTGAAGGCTGCCGAATTCCGGTTTACCGATGGCCGGCACGCCGCCCGCGGCGTATTGAATGCCGACCTTGACCAGCGCCAGACCGATCATCGTCACCACCAACCCGGTCACCAACGGCGGCAGGGCGAAGCGGATTTTGCCGATAAACGGCGCCAGACAGGCATGGAAAATACCGCCGACCATGATGCCGCCCATCAGCACCGCCATAGCATCGACACCCTTGCCGGCCACCAACGGGATCATGATCGGGATAAACGCAAAGCTGGTGCCCTGGACAATCGGCAATTTCGCGCCCACGGGCCCGAAACCGATAGTTTGAAACAAAGTCGCGATACCAGCGAACAGCATCGACATTTGGATCATGTAAATCAGGTTCGGGAAATCGGGCGAGTTGGAGCCGAAACCGAAACCGGCAGCGCCGGCAATAATGATCGCCGGCGTGACGTTGCTGACGAACATTGCCAACACATGTTGGATGCCGAGCGGGATTGCGGTGCCCAACGGCGGCATATAGTCGGGGTCTCTAAGTTGCTCTGGGGTCCCCAAACCCGAATTTTGAATAGACATCGTCTCCTCCTCGTTGTGTTCCCTGTTTTACCCGTCGCTTTGCGTTTCTTTTTTTAGTCGAAAATCGCGTCGATCCGTAACCGCGCGATGCGCTCCACTTGGCGGCAGGCGGTGGTGAATTCCGTGTTTCGGTCGTTGTCTACACGGGTTTTGAATGCCGCAAGAATATCGTTTTTGTTCAAGCCTTTGACGGCAATGATGAACGGAAACCCGAAGGTTTCGCTGTAGCGCGTGTTGAGATCCGTGAAGGTCGCACGCTCGTCGTCCGTAAGGGCATCTAGGCCGGCACCCGCCTGTTCGTTTGTCGAGTCTGCCGTCAGCCGTTTGGCGGCGGCAAGCTTGCCGGCCAGGTCCGGGTGCGCTTTCAGCACAGCCAGTCGCTCATCTGCGGAAGCCGACCTGAACACGGCGGCAAGGGCCGCGTGAATGCCAAGCGCCGTATCGTTGGCCGGGCCCAATTCGTCTTCAAAAGCACGCTCAGCAATCCATGGGGAATGCTCGAACACGCCACCGAAGGCTGCCATGAATACATTTCTCTCCATCTCCGACGGCACGATCGATGCCTGCATCGGCGGGTGGGTCTCGACCCAATGGCGAGCGATATCGATGCGGCGCGCGAACCAGACGTCATCGTGCGTCTTCACGTAATCGACGAAGCGTTGCAGCGCGGCCACGCGTCCGGGGCGGCCAACCAAACGGCAATGCAGGCCGATGCTCATCATCTTGGGCGCGCCCGCCCGCCCCTCCGCAACCAAAACATCGAAGGAATCTTTCAGATAGGCAAAGAATTGATCGCCTGAATTGAAGCCCTGTGGCGCAGCGAACCGCATATCGTTGGCATCGAGCGTGTAGGGAACGATCAATTGGTCGCGCCCGGCATGACGACGCCAGTAAGGCAAATCGTCTGCATAGGAATCAGCCACATAATCGAAACCACCCTCTTCGCTCACCAGATCAACCGTATTGACCGAACAGCGGCCCGTATACCAGCCCTGCGGGCGCGTGCCGGTGACGGCGGTGTGCATTTCAATGGCTTCTCGAATATCGGCAAGCTCGGCTTCGCGATCGTGGTCTTTGTAGTCGATCCATTTGAGGCCGTGCGATGCGATCTCCCAATCCGCATCGAGCATAGCTTCAACCTGTGCCGGCGAGCGCTTCAGTGCGGTTGCTACGCCATAAACGGTGACAGGAATATCAGCGCCCGTAAACAGCCGGTGCAGCCGCCAAAAACCCGCCCTGGCGCCGTATTCGTAAATCGATTCCATGTTCCAGTGGCGCTGCTCGGGCCACGGGTCGGCGCCAACAATCTCGGACAAAAAGGCTTCAGATGCACCATCGCCGTGCAGAATGCAGTTCTCGCCGCCTTCTTCGTAATTGACGACAAATTGCACGGCAATCGCCGCGCCGCCGGGCCAGCAGGCATCAGGCGGCGTTCGCCCATGGCCCATCATGTCGCGCACGTATCGCATTGCCGAAATACAGCCCCATCCAATGATCAATACACTTTTACAGCAAAACAATGAATCCGACTTTAAAATATTTCCGAAAGATGTTTATGAATTTGAAGCCTACTGTTAGGAAGGTATTTGCTTGATCATGGCTCGCCGATGGAGGGCGCAATGGCACACGGTAACGGATTTCTGACGACGCACATCCTCGACACGGCGAACGGATGCCCGGCCCACGGTGTGCGGATCGAGTTATTTCGGTTGCAGGGCGATGAGCGCCAATTGATCAACGCCATGGTCACCAACGATGATGGCCGAACGGATGAGCCCATCC
>JABIPG010000206.1 GCA_018698795.1 Rhodospirillaceae bacterium | reverse complement strand
GCTTCGGATCTCGATCCGGCGACGCAGAAGCTGTTGGCCCGTGGTGCGCGTTTGACCGAATTGCTGAAGCAGCCGCAATACACGCCGCTGCCGGTGCAAGAGCAGGTCGCCGTGATTTTCGCCGGCGTGAACGGCTACACCGATGAAATCGCCACTGGTGATATCACGCGGTTCGAGCAGCAGTATCTCGACACCATTCGCGACAAGGGTCAGGACATCTTGGCATCCATTCGTGACGACAAAGCGATCTCGGATGAAACCGAAGGCAAACTGAAGGCGTTCTTGGACGACTTCATCAAAACCTTCGCCTAAGAGCGTTCGCGTAAGTCACCTGAGCAACGGAATAAGGCGCCATGCCGAATCTTAAGGACCTTCGAAACCGGATCGACAGCGTTAAATCGACGCAGAAGATCACCTCAGCCATGAAAATGGTCGCCGCCGCCAAATTGCGGCGCGCCCAGGAATCGGCTGAGGCTGCGCGTCCCTACGCCGGGCGGATGGAGCGGATGTTGGGGTCGCTTGCCGACTCGCTGGGTGGCGTCGAGGGCGCACCCAGGCTGTTGGCCGGCACCGGCAACGACCAGATCCATCTTTTGGTGGCCTTTACCGCCAACCGCGGGCTATGCGGGGGCTTTAACGGCTCCATCGTGCGCCGCGTGCGGGAAATGGCACATGGCCTCAAGGCCGACGGCAAAACCGTAAAAATCCTTTGTGTCGGGCGCAAAGGCCACGATGTCCTGAAGCGGGAATTCGCGGGCGATATCGTCGCCAGCATCGAAGACATCGGCAAACGCCACGTGGAATACCACGAAGCCGTCGGCGTCTCGAACCGGATTATCGAGCTGTTCGAAGCCGGCGAGTTTGATGTCTGTACGGTCGTCTTCAACCGTTTCCAGTCGGCGATGACGCAGTTCGTCACACCGCAACAGTTGATCCCCTTCGTTCCGACGGAGGAAGACAAAGCCGACGCCAAGCAAGACGAGGGCCCACAGCCGGTTTACATTTTCGAGCCCGAAGAAGAAGAGATTTTGGAAAACCTTTTGCCGCGAAATCTCGGCGTACAGATTTTCCAGGCGATGTTGGAGAGCTCGGCATCCGAACACGGTGCGCGCATGACCGCCATGGACAGCGCCACCCGCAACGCAGGCGACATGATTGATAACCTGACACTAACCTACAACCGTACGCGTCAGGCTTTCATCACCAAAGAACTGATTGAAATTATTTCCGGCGCGGAAGCGCTGTAAGAGCTGTAAGACAGGAGCAACTGTGATGGCTAAGAACAACGTCGGCACCATCAGCCAGGTTATGGGCGCGGTCGTGGACGTGCAATTCGGGGATGATCTACCGCATATCCTCAATGCTTTGCACACGGAAAACGAAGGCAAGACGCTGGTCCTCGAAGTGGCCCAGCATCTGGGTGAGAACATGGTTCGCACCATCGCCATGGACTCGACCGAAGGCCTGCAGCGCGGCGCCGAAGTGAGCGATACCGGTGAGGCCATTTCGGTCCCGGTCGGCCCGGAAACGCTGGGCCGCATCATCAACGTTATCGGCGAACCGATCGATGAGCGCGGGCCGGTGGAAACCAAAGCCAACTGGCCGATCCACCGCTCAGCGCCTGAATTCATCGACCAAGCCACGGAAACTGAAATTCTGGCAACCGGCATCAAAGTCGTTGATTTGATCGCGCCTTACTCCAAGGGCGGCAAGATCGGCCTGTTCGGCGGCGCCGGTGTGGGCAAGACGGTTTTGATCATGGAACTGATCAACAACGTCGCCAAAGGCCACGGTGGTTACTCGGTGTTTGCCGGTGTCGGTGAACGTACTCGTGAGGGCAACGATCTCTACCACGAAATGATCGAATCTGGCGTTATCGACCTGGAAGGCAACGATTCCAAAGCCGCCCTGGTGTACGGTCAGATGAACGAGCCGCCGGGTGCACGTGCGCGCGTCGCGCTGACCGGTCTGACTCAGGCTGAGTATTTCCGCGATGAAGAAGGCCAGGACGTGCTGTTCTTCGTCGATAACATTTTCCGCTTCACGCAGGCCGGCTCCGAAGTGTCGGCGCTGTTGGGCCGCATCCCGTCCGCCGTGGGCTACCAGCCGACGCTGGCCACCGACATGGGCACCATGCAGGAGCGTATCACCTCGACCACAAAAGGTTCGATCACCTCGGTGCAGGCCATTTATGTGCCGGCCGATGATTTGACCGATCCCGCGCCGGCAACGTCGTTTGCCCACTTGGATGCAACCACGGTGCTCAGCCGCCAGATTGCAGAATTGGGCATCTACCCGGCTGTGGATCCGTTGGACTCCACCTCGCGCATCCTTGATCCGCGCGTCTTGGGCGAAGAGCACTACCACGTCGCTACGTCCGTGCAGCAGACCTTGCAGACCTACAAATCCCTGCAAGACATCATCGCCATCTTGGGCATGGATGAGCTGTCGGAAGAAGATAAGCAGACTGTTGCGCGCGCACGTAAAATCCAACGCTTCCTCTCGCAGCCGTTCCACGTGGCCGAAGTGTTCACCGGTTCGCCGGGCGTTTTCGTCAGCCTGGAAGACACCATCAAGGGCTTCAAAGGCATCATCGATGGCGAATACGATCACATTCCGGAAGCCGCCTTCTACATGGTCGGTACCATGGACGAGGTTCTCGAGAAGGCCAAGAAAATGGCCGCCGAAGCCGCCTAAGCTAGGAGCGAAAGATGGCCGATACGGTCGAATTCGAACTTGTCTCGCCGCAACGGCTGGTCACAAGCCAGCCGGTTGAAATGGTTGTCGTCCCGGGCGCCGAGGGTGATTTGGGCGTGCTGCCCGGCCACTCGCCGCTGATTGCCGAAGTCCGGCCGGGCGTTATCGATATTCACGAAGGCGGCAAAGTGGGTGAACGTATTTTCGTCGCCGGCGGTTTTTGTGAAATCTCGGCCGAGCGCTGCACGGTGCTGGCCGAGGAAGCGACGCGCGTTGCCGACATCGACAAAGCGGCCGCCGAGGACCGCCTGAAAAACGCGTCCGAGGGCGAAGACGAAGGTGAGCGACGTATCGCGGAAGCCATGGTGGCCGCCGCTTCGTCGTAACCTGTCCTCAATCAAGGTTTTCGAAAACGCGGTGCCCGCAAGCACCGCGTTTTTTTATGGATTTTTGATCATGACCACATTGCAATCCGAACATCTGACCCTGAGACCCTATGTCGAAGCCGACTTTGATATCATGGCGCGGCTCCATGGCACGCCAGCAGTCATGGTGCATATGCGCGACGGTGCGGTAAGCCGAGAAGACGCACGATGCTATTTCGACAGCTACGCCCGAAACTGGGACACCAACGGCATTAGCGTCTGGGCGTTGTTTCGCACCCACGATGACGCCTATGTGGGCGAGTGCGGGTTTTGGTTGCGCGAGGGTTTCGCGGGCTATGCGCTGCGCTACATTCTGGCAGAACCCTATTGGAGACAAGGTTTGGCAGGAGAAGCCGCCGAGACAGCCCTGCAATGGGCGTTCAAAAGCCGGCAAATACCCGAGGTCAACGCAGTCTCCCATGTGGACAATCCGGGCTCGGTTCGGATTCTGCGGCGGCTCGGCTTTAGCCTGGCCGATACCGCCCACAAAAATCTTGTCGGCATGCACCGCTATCGCATCACGCGTGAAGACTGGCTACAGCGGGAGGGCGGATCATGAAAACCCTGAATACCGTGCGGCTGGCATTACGACCTCTTTCGGATGCCGATCTGCCGACATTCGCTCGCCTGCACGGCGACCCGGAAATGACCGCCAGAATGCACCGTGGCGCGCTCGGCGCAGATGAGGCGGATGAGCTGTTTTGCGACTATCAACAAGCATTCGCCGCAAACGGTTTCGGCATGCGCGCGGTGTGTTGGCGCGAAACCGACGAGATGATTGGCGAATGCGGCCTGTGGATGCGCGAAAGTGCGGGGGGTTATACGTTGCGCTATATGCTGTTTCAAAATTGGTGGGGGCAAGGCCTGACCGGTGAGGCGGCGCGCGCCAGTGTTTCCGAGGCGTTCGGGGCAATCGGGTTGGATGCCCTCTATGCCGTCGCCATGGATGGCAACCAGCACTCCGTCAAAGCCCTGTTGCGCCTCGGCATGATCAAGGTCGAAGACGACCATCGCGGCATATCAGGCTTCGGGCGCTACCAGCTCACGGCGGAGACTTTTCGCCGTCCGGGGGACTAGACCGGGAAACTAGACTGGGGCTCTAGAACAACCCGTTGGCCTTCTGCAGGGCGCGCACATACATGACGATCTTTTCCAACTGCGCATCGGTGACGCCTTTCACCGGCTTCATATCGCCAAACTTCCAGTGATGCGCCCGTGCGCCTTTTTTAGCAGCAAGATAAAACGAGCCGTCGCCATGATGCCCCGGGTGGTAAACCCGATGTATAAAGGTTGGGCCCTTGTCCGTCCCCTGCCCCACGGGACCGTGGCATTCGGCGCAGTATCGGGTGAACGCCGATTTGCCGAGCATCAACGGCCCGGTCATTTTCGGCTCAACGACGGTTTTCTCGGCAGCCGCCGGCAATATCGCCAATGCCGACGCTGCGCCAACTAAGGCAATAGCGGCAATCGCAATGCCGACCCGTTTCTTGATGTTCATCACAGCTCGTTTCCCTGGTCAATTTTCCCGTAACACCTGCTTACGCCGTCCAGTGGCTGGAAGGTCAAGACAGAGCCGCATCGACTTGCTATGGTGAGCTATGCATTTATATATCGCCCGCCACGGCCTCGCCGTGCCCAAAGACGAAGACCCCAATTGCCCACTGAGCGAAACTGGCCGGCGCGATGTTTCACGCATGGCGTCGTTTCTGGCGCGCACGCGCCCGACCATCAAACGGATCATCCATTCGGGCAAAACCCGCGCTGCACAAACCGCGCTGATTTATGCAGAAACCCTGGGGCCAGGCCGCATCGTCGAAGAAGCCATCTTGGGGTTGAAACCCAATGACCCCACGGACCCGGTCGCCGACGCCGTCGATGCCTGGACAGAAGATACCATGGTGGTCAGCCACTTGCCGTTGGTGGGTAAGCTGGTGGCGCGCCTCGTTACCGGATCGGAACACGGCGCCGTGGCGCAGTTTCATCCCGGCGCCGTTGCGTGTCTGACACGCGGCGGTAATGGCGACGGCTGGACCATCGCCTGGACCATGGGCCCGGACCTGCTCGGCGGGTAGACATGCCAATCGAATTTGATGAAAAAGCCGCCCGCTCATTGGAGCGCAGTTACCAGACGCCGGAAATCGCCACCACGCGCCGCGCCACGCTAGACGCCCTTGGTTTGTGCACCGGCGAACATGCAGCCGACATGGGTTGCGGGCCTGGGTTTCTGGTCGCGGAGATGGCCGGTATGGTCGGGCCCGAGGGCCGAGCTGTCGGCATCGACACCAGCCCAGACATGCTGGCGTTAGCGACAAACCGTACCGATAACCTGCCGCAAGTGGAAGTCGTCGACGCCGATCTCTTACATCTGCCATTTGAAGACGGAGCGTTCGACGCCCTGGCCTGTACGCAGTTGCTGTTATTCATCAAAGACATCCAACGTGCACTCGCGGAAATGCGCCGCGTGCTGAAACCGGGCGGACGCATCGCCATCATTGAGACGGACTGGCGCGGTGTTGTCCTCAATGCCGAGGACGACAGCCTGACCCGTCGCATGTTCGCCGCCTGGGACGCCGCTGCCATCAGCCCCAATCTGCCGACGCGCCTGAAGCCGGCCCTGCTGGCTGCGGGATTCACGGGCGTCGGCGTTGAAGGCGTGCCGATCATCAATACGGATTTTGGACGCGACGGGTTTTCCAACGGCATGCTGCGCGGCGTTGCAAAAAAGGCGCAAAAAGACGGCGCCATCAGCGATGACGAAGCCACCGCTTGGATTGATGACCTAAATACCAAAGACGCCGAAGGCGCTTACTTTTTCTGCGTAAACCGGTTTTTGTTCCGGGCTGAAAAGCCCTGAACGGTCGTTAGCGCTAGCGCTTTACTTTTTTATGACCAGCCACAAAGCATGAACCATGCCCGGCACAAAGAAGCATAAAGTCAGGACGAGGTTGAGCCAAAAATGCAGGCCGATCCCGACGGTTAAAAACGCCGCCAGCGGCGGAATGAAAATAGCGATGACGATACGAAGAATATCCATGCTGTTCCTCAATTCGAATGCGATTCTATAGTGCTGAAAATAGCCGTCTTTGCCTCTCACAATCAAGACACGACGCAACTTTGCCTGCATTTACGTGGGTGAGACGGGCAATCTTTAATCCATGAATATTAAGCCTTGCTGACGCGCCGACCGAAGAGCGGCGCTCAAGACGCCTGCCTGCAAACAGGCCCACCACGACAGTTATCGCCCGCGCGAATTTTTCTTCTGTTTGCCCTTGGGCTCCCACCTGGCCTTCTTTGAAATGCCCGGCTTGTTGAGCCCGAGCTCGGTGGCTTCCAGGCGGCGGATTTCATCGCGCAGGCGCGCGGCTTCTTCGAATTCCAGGTCGGCGGCAGCGGCTTGCATGCGGGTATTCAAATCACCCAGCACGGCCTGAATATTGTGGCCGACCAGTTCGACCTGGCCGCCGGGTCCGGTATCGACGGTGACATAATCTTGTTCGTAGACGCTCTCGATGGCATCCGAGATACCCTTCTTCACCGACTGCGGCGTGATGCCATGTTTTTCGTTGTAGGCTTGTTGACGCTCGCGCCGCCGGTTGGTTTCGCCGATGGCGTAATCGAGGCTGGCGGTCATTTTGTCGGCATACAAGATCACTCGGCCATCGATGTTGCGCGCAGCACGCCCGATGGTCTGGACCAGAGATGTCTTGGAGCGCAGGAAACCCTCCTTGTCGGCGTCCAAGATGGCCACCAAACCGCATTCCGGGATGTCGAGCCCCTCGCGCAGCAGGTTGATGCCGATCAGCACGTCGAATGCGCCGAGGCGCAGATCACGGATGATCTCAATGCGCTCCAGCGTCTCGATATCGGAATGCATATAACGCACGCGCACACCGTGTTCGTGCAGGTATTCAGTCAGGTCTTCAGCCATGCGCTTGGTCAGCGTCGTGACCAAGGTGCGCATGCCCTTTGCCGCCACGTCACGTACCTCGCCCAGCAAATCATCGACCTGGGTTTCCACCGGGCGGATGATGCATTCGGGATCGATCAGGCCTGTGGGCCGTACGACTTGCTCGACGAATACTCCGCCGGTGCGCTCGATCTCCCAGGGGCCGGGCGTGGCCGAGACGAACACCGAGTCGGGGCGCATGGCTTCCCATTCCTCGAACTTCAGCGGTCGGTTATCGATGCAGCTGGGTAGCCGAAAGCCGAACTCCGCTAGCGTGGTTTTGCGATTGTAATCACCTCGGTACATGCCGCCGATCTGCGGCACCGTGACGTGGCTTTCATCAACCATCAACATGGCGTTTTCGGGCAGGTATTCAAACAACGTCGGCGGCGGCTCGCCCGGTGCACGGCCCGTGAGATAGCGCGAATAGTTCTCGATACCGCCACAGTGCCCGGTGGTCTCCAGCATCTCCAAATCGAACGTCGTGCGCTCGTGCAGACGCTGGGCCTCCAACAACTTGTCTTCCGCCTGCAACTCGGCCAGGCGCACCTTCAATTCCGCCTTGATGCC
Source organism: Rhodospirillaceae bacterium (assembly GCA_018698795.1). Classification (GTDB taxonomy): domain Bacteria; phylum Pseudomonadota; class Alphaproteobacteria; order Rhodospirillales; family Casp-alpha2; genus TMED8. Next base: position 15,823 of record JABIPG010000206.1, on the reverse strand, counting down.
GGGTATAGCCTGCAAAAGCGTCGGGCGTGGCGTGACATAGTGCGAATTGGGATAAACGAACACTTCTTCCAAGGTGCCGATCTTGTCGCCGGTCAGCGGGTCGATCTCCCAGATGGCTTCCAACTCATCGCCGAACAAGCTCAACCGCCAGGCACGGTCCTCCAGGTGGGAGGGATAAATCTCCAGCACATCGCCGCGCACCCGAAACGCGCCGCGATAGAAATTCACGTCGTTGCGCTGGTACTGCAGATCGACCAGACGCTTCATCAGCTCGCGCTGGTCGATGCTGGTGCCGACACGCAGGCGCTGAATCATCTCCGAATAAGTCTCCACCGCGCCGATACCATAGATGCAGCTGACGCTGGCCACGATGATCACGTCGGAGCGCTCCAGCAGCGAGCGGGTGGCGGAATGGCGCATGCGGTCGATCTGTTCGTTCACCGAAGCATCTTTCTCGATGTAGGTGTCGGAGCGCGGCACGTAGGCTTCCGGCTGGTAGTAGTCGTAGTAAGAAACGAAATACTCGACAGCGTTTTCCGGGAAAAACTCCCTCATTTCACCGTACAACTGGGCGGCGAGGGTTTTGTTGGGCGCGAGCACCAATGTGGGCCGCTGAATGTTCTGGATCACGTGCGCCATGGTGAAGGTCTTGCCCGACCCCGTGACGCCCAACAAAACCTGATCGCGCTCGCCGGTTTGCAGGCTGGCGGTGATGTCTTTGATAGCGCCCGGCTGATCGCCCGCCGGCTGGTAGTCGGACACCAGCTTAAATTCGCGCCCATCATCGACGACGGCACGTTTCTCGGGCACAAACATGACTGGGTTGGCCGCTAGGTTGGTTGCTGGGTTTTCCATGCCCCATATATAAGGCCAGCAACGTTTTACCGCCAGAACTGATGGGGTATGGTGAGCGTAATATCCACCTAAGGGAGCGCCTTCCGTGCCTCAGCCTCCGCAAGATATCAACGCCCGCTTCCGTCCCGGCCAATCGGCACCGCGCCTAGAAGACCGGCGTTTTCTCACCGGCACCGCGCGCTACACGGCGGATATCAATGTCGAAGGGCAACTGCATGCCGCCATCGTGCGGTCCGACCATGCGCATGCGGAGATTTTGGAGATTGATATCACAGAGGCCGCGGCCATGCCGGGCGTCGTCGGCGTGCATACGGTGGCGGACTTGGACGGCGACGGTCTCGGCCATATGCCCTGTGGGGCAGCGGGCGGCGATCATCTCGACTATGCCGTGGTGCCACCACGCCCGGCGTTGGCGCGGGGCCGTGTGCGCCATGTGGGCGACCCGGTGGCGCTGGTCGTCGCCGAAACCGAGGCGCAAGCCCTGGCGGCAGCGGAAGCGGTGTTTATTGATTATGAAACACTGCCCTGCGTGGTCGACCTCATGGCGGCTCAAGGTGCTGCCGAGATTTGGAGCGAAGCCCCGGACAACGTCGCCTTCCGTTTTCAGATGGGGGATGAAGCCGCCGTTTCGGCAGCGTTTGCAAATGCCGCCCACGTTGTCGAGCTTGACGTCATCAACAATCGCGTCACCGCCGCGCCGATGGAACCGCGCGCCGGTATTGGTGAATATGACCCCACGACCGAAACCTACTCACTCACCTGCAACGCCCAAGGCGTTCACTCCATCCGAGGGCAGTTAGCCGCCGCTGTGTTCAAGGTGGCGCTAGAACAAGTCCAGGTGTGCGCGCCGGATGTCGGCGGCGGTTTTGGGCTGAAGAACTTCCTCTATCCTGAATGGATTTTGCTGCCCTGGGCGGCGAAGCGCCATGGCCGGGCGGTCAAATGGGTTGCGGCGCGCGGCGAAGAATTTTCAGGCGCCGTGCACGGTCGCGACAGCCGCGTCCGAGGCCGTTTGGCGCTTGATGCCAAAGGTCACTTCGTGGCGTTAACCGCCGAGGTTACGGGCAACATGGGGGCCTATCTCTCCGGCGGCGGGCCCGGTATCGCATCGAAAGCATTTCCGACCGCCATTGGCGGCATTTACGACATCCCATTGATCCATATGCGCGCGCAGGGCGTGTTCACCAACACCGTACCCGTTGACGCCTACCGGGGCGCAGGCAAGCCGGAAGCGAATTACATCACCGAGCGCTTGATCGAAACGGCGGCCCGGCGCTTGGAACTCGACCCGGTCGAGTTGCGCCGCAAAAACGCCATCAACAGCTTCCCACACGTCACGGCACAAGGAATGGAACTCGATTCAGGGCGCTTTCAAGCCAACATCGACGACGCCGAACGGCTATCGGAGCGTGATAACTTCGATGCGCGGCGCCGACAATCCGCCAAGGTTGGCCGGCTCCGAGGGCTCGGGTTCGGATGTTTCCTGGAAACCGCGCGCTCGGTCCCCGAAGAAGGCGCGGAGATCCGCTTTACACAAAGCGGCGTCGAGTTGCGGGTGGGTTCAGAATCGCAAGGCCAGGGCCATGAGACGGCTTTCATTCAGGTCGCTGCTGAGCTTTTAGGCTTGCCGGTGGAAGCCTTCAAATACATTCAGGCCGATACGCGTGAGACCCGCATGGGCCACGGCCACGGCGGGGCCCGATCCATGCATATGGGCGGTGGCGCGTTGGTTCGCGCAGTAGATGCCGTGCTTGAAAAAGCCCGCACGAAGGCAGCCCTTTTGTTGCAAACCGACGCTGATGCTATTCGCTTCGATGCGGGGCAGTTCAGCACCGGCGACGGCGGTCAATCCATATCCCTGCTCGATGTTGCCCAAGCCGATCGCCCTGGCGGCGCCAGCCTGGATAGCTTCGAGAAAGTCGAAGGTGCGCCGTTTACCTTCCCCAACGGCTGCCACGCAGCGGAGGTCGAGGTCGATCCAGCGACCGGCAATGTCGCATTGCTCAGCTATACCGCGTGCGACGATTACGGTCGCTTGATCAACCCACGCCTCACAGAAGGCCAGGTGTTGGGCGGCATTGCCCAAGGCATCGGCCAAGCCATCGGCGAAGAGGCGCTGTATGACCCAGGGTCGGGGCAATTGATCAGCGGTTCTCTGATGGATTACCTGGTGCCCCGCGCCTCACATCTGCCTGATTTTCAAATCCAACTGGATGGCGTGCCGACAAGCGCCAATCCGCTTGGCGTCAAGGGCTCGGGTCAGGCGGGCTGTATCGGTGCGCCACAAACCATCGTCAATGCCGTCCTGGACGCACTCTCGCCGCTGGGTATTGAGCATCTGGATATGCCATTGACCAGTCAGACGGTTTGGCAGGCGATTCAAGTTGCACGGCAGGCCCGCCAGGCGTAGGTTTTGCAACGATTTTTTAGACTACCAACTCCATTGGGAGACCCTACCATGGCTTTCGTTGCCGACCGCCTGAGCGCCGTTAAACCTTCCGCCACCATTGCCGTGACCCAAAAAGCGCGCGATCTGACCGCCGCTGGGCGCGATGTTATCAGCTTGGGCGCCGGTGAGCCGGACTTCAACACCCCCGACCACATCATCGAAGCGGCGAAAAAGGCTCTCGACGACGGCTTCACGCGCTACACGGCAACCAACGGTATCCCAGAGCTGTTGGATGCCATTTCGGCCAAGTTCAAACGCGACAACGAACTCGACTATTCGGCGTCGCAAATTCATGTTTCGTGCGGCGGCAAGCCGGTGATCTTCAACGCCTTCATGGCCACCGTAAACCCCGGCGACGAGGTGATTATCCCGTCGCCCTATTGGGTCAGTTATCCCGATATCGCCGCCATGTTCGGCGGTGTGCCGGTATTCGTTAATTGCCCGAGTTCCACAGGCTTCAAGATGACACCGGAACAACTCGACGACGCCATCTCGCCGAAAACCAAATGGCTGATGCTGAACTCACCCTCCAATCCGACGGGCGCCGCCTATACGGAAGACGACCTCAAGGGCCTGGCAGAAGTGTTGCTGCGCCACCCACACGTTTGGGTGCTGACCGACGACATCTACGAGCACATCGTTTACGACGACTTCGCGTTCAAGACCTTGGCCCAGGTCGAACCGGCGCTGTGGGAACGCACCCTAACCATGAACGGCATGTCCAAAGCCTATTGCATGACCGGCTGGCGTGTCGGTTTCGCCGGTGGCCCGGACGAATTGATCAAAGCCATGACCAAAGTGCAGTCGCAGTCGATCTCGCACACCGCCGCCGTCTCGCAGGTCGCCTCCGTGGCAGCGCTGAACGGTCCGCACGATTTTGTCGCCGAGCACAATAAGGTCTTTAAAGAGCGCCGCGACCTGGTCGTCAGCATGCTGAATCAAGCCCAGGGCATTGATTGCCCGACACCGGAAGGCGCCTTCTACGTCTATCCGTCGTGTCAGGGCCTTCTCGGCAAGACCACCGAAACAGGCCAACTCATCAATACCGATGAAGATTTCGTCACGGCGTTGATCGAAGCCGAAGGTGTTGCCGCCGTGCATGGCGAAGCCTTTGGGCTGAGCCCGCATTTCCGGATTTCCTATGCCACGGCGACGGACGTACTGGAAGACGCCTGCCAGCGCGTTCAGCGTTTTTGCGCCTCACTTCGATAGAGCAAAATCCGCCAACAGCTTAATCCAAGTCGGTTCCGGCTCGTAAAACAACCGGTGCCCGCCACCAACTGTGAGCACCTCGTTGTGATACTCGACACCTGCCTTGTCGAGAGCAGCGTCGCACTTGCCGGCCTCTGTGTCGCCTTGTTCCCAGGCGACCAAAAACCGCCCCTTGGCACGGTGCGCATCCTTTCGGATGAAACGCTGATAGGGACGGCGGAAGCCCGTCCCCTCAACCCCGCAAGCTGCCATGACGCCGTATTTTATGCTGCTCTCGCCAAGGCGGGTGGAGACGATCAAGGAAATGAAACCGCCTTTTGAATGACCCGCGACGGTAATATTGGAGACCGGCACGCCCGCCTCCAGCAGGCTCCGGGCCTGGCTTACGATTTTCGCAGCATATTTCCCAAAGGCCGTGTCGCCGCGGACCTCTCCAATGACGATGAGGTCTTTCTTTGCCAAAGCTTCCAAGATCGATGCATAGCGGTAATCCGCGTCGGGTCCGCGTTTCTCGATGTAGCGTCCATGCATGTAGAAGAGATAGGTTTTCGTCGGATCGGGTGATGAGGGTGGGGTATTCAGAACCTCGCCGGCCATTGCCGACTGCCCCAACGCTAACTTGATACAGATCCAGACCGCGAGACCTAATCTCAAAACCCATAACCGCATCGATACCTCCGCGCTCGAAATCACCTAATGTGAACACCATACCATTGCATTTTTCTTGCATCATTCAGACTCTTCTTTACCCTTTTGAGGAACCAACAGCGCGTTCGTCATCGCGCATGCATGCCATTGAATGAGGGAGGGTTACATGAACACCAAAACGCCGTCAGGTCCCCGGGTCGCAGCGTTGGTCGGCCCCTACACCAGTGGAAAAACATCGCTCCTGGAAAGTATCCTTGCCCATGCCGAGACCATCGCGCGCAAGGGTACTGTCAAGGAAGGTAATATGATCGGGGACGCCAACCGTGAAGCCTCGGCGCGTCAGATGTCGACGGAAATCAACATCGCGACCTGCGAATACTTAGGCGAGAGCTGGACCTTTTTGGACTGCCCCGGGTCCGTGGAACTGAGCCAGGACCGCCTCAACGCCACCTTGATCGCCGATACCACCGTGGTCGTCTGCGAGGCCGATCCGGATAAGGCCGTTACCGTGGCGCCGATCCTCAATTATCTGGAAGCCCACAACATTCCGCACATATTGTTTGTCAACAAGATGGATGCCTCGGAGGGCAGCGTGCGCGCCACCCTCGAAGCGCTTCAGGATATTTCGGAACGGCCTTTGGTGCTGCGCGAAATCCCCATCCGCGATAGCGACGGCATTTCCGGCCATATTGATCTGGTCAGCGAACGCGCGTTCGAATGGCAAGAAGGCGCCAGCCACTCGAAGCTGATGGAGCTGCCGGATGTCGCCAAAGACGATGAGGAATTAGCCCGAACGGAATTGCTGGAATCGCTGGCGGATTTCGACGACGACCTGCTGGAAAACCTGCTGGAAGACGTCATCCCGTCGACCGATGAGATATACGCGACCCTGACCAAAGACCTGCGCAATGATCTGATCGTGCCGGTATTTTTCGGTTCGGCAGAGCAGGATTCCGGAGTCACCCGCCTGATGAAAGCCTTGCGCCACGAGTCGCCAGAGGTTGGTGGCGTTGTCGATCGCCTGGGCCTGGAGGCCAGCGGCGCGATAGCCCAGGTTTTCAAGACCGTACACCTAGAACACGTCGGCAAACTGAGCTATGCCCGCGTGCTGTCCGGCGAGATCAAGGACGGAATGACGCTCAACGGCGACCGAGTCAGTGGTATCAACAAGGCGTTGGGCCAGAAGCTCGACAAAGTCGGCTCCGCCACAGCGGGTGAGATTGTCTCGCTTGGCCGCATGGACGATATCCTCACTGGCGCAACCTTGACCGAAGACGGCCGCGCTGACGCCGATTGGCCCGCGCCCCTGTCGCCTCTGTTCGCGCTGACCATTCATGCCGAGAAGCAAGGTGATGACGTGAAGCTATCAGGTGCGCTGGCAAAATTGGTCGAGGAAGACCCATCGCTTTCCTTTGGTCCAGACATCGACACCGGTGAATTTCTGCTCTGGGGTCAGGGCGAAATGCATCTGATGATCGCAGTCGACAAGCTGCGCAATCGGTTCAATCTGGGCCTCCTTTCAGAACGTCCCCAGGTGCCCTACAAGGAAACCATCCGCAAACCGGTCACCCAGCATGCCCGGCACAAAAAGCAATCGGGCGGTCATGGCGAGTTCGGCGATGTGCACTTGGATATCAAGCCGTTGCCGCGAGGGTCGGGGTTCCAATTCGACGATTCAATCACCGGCGGTGTGGTGCCGAAGCAGTACATTCCGGCCGTCGAACACGGTGTAAAGGAATTCATGGCGCGCGGCCCTTTGGGCTTTCCCGTGGTCGATGTTTCCGTGACCCTGACGGACGGCCAGTTCCATGCCGTCGACAGCTCGGACATGGCCTTCAAAAAAGCTGCCCAGCAGGCCATGCGCGAAGGGCTGCCGAGTTGCAACCCGGTACTGCTGGAACCGATTTTCGATGTCACCATCGCACTGCCCAACAGCTTCACCTCCGGCATTCAGCGCTTAGTCAGTGGACGGCGTGGGCAGATTCTCGGCTTCGACGCCAAAGACGGCTGGCAAGGCTGGGATGAGATCAAGGTCCAATTGCCGCAATCGGAGATGCACGACCTGATCATTGAGCTGCGCTCAATGACCCAGGGCGTCGGCACCTATGAGTGGGCCTTCGACCACCTGCAGGAGTTCAGCGGCAAGGACGCCGACAAGGTGATCCAGGCGCGTAACGGCAGCGAATAGTACCATTTCCAAAAAAAAGCCCCGGCTAAAAAGCCGGGGCGAGTTTAAACAGGGAGGCTTCACGTCTGGGAGACGCAAGGAGTCGCCCCGGAGGGCAATCCTTTTCTTCGGACATGGGTCCGAAGGGGAGGAGGATGTTGCAATGCAACATCTGATGAAGGGAATGTATGAGGATCGACTGCGAAACGCTATTTCTTTTTTTGCACTGCACCTATGCGTAAAACACATATCTCGCGTCAGCTTGCCGTCACAATCAACATGCCTAAAACTGCTCTAACTTGATCTTATTGATCAAAAAATCCCGCAATACGTTGATACGCATAGTGTCGCGCAACTCTTCCGGATACACAAAGAAGCATTCAACCGCTGGTCCATCGATTTCTGGCAACACGCGCACAAGGTTACCCACTTCGCGGCTCATATAATCAGGCATGGCGGCGATACCGAGACCACTTTGCACGGCGCGAAAAATTCCATAGATGCTGTTGACCTGCAGCACGGGTTGACGCGGCAAATCGTCGCGGCCGATATGCAGCACCCAATTCAGATCTGCCGCTGGCGGATTCGCATCCTTGCCATACACCACAAGGCGATGACCATCCAAATCCTGCACGGTCGCAGGCATGCCCATTTCCTGAATATACTCATTTGATGCATAGAGATGGTAATGCAGCCGCATCAACGGCCGTTGTATTAAGTCAGGCTGCGTCGGAGGCTGCATGCGAATGGCCACGTCGGCCTCACGCATGGAAAGATCCAATTCGTTGTCCGCCAGCGCTAGCGAAACCTCGACGTCCGGGTAGAGCTCGATGAACTCTTTGATACGGCTCGTCAGCCATACAGATCCAAAGGCCACGGTGGTATTGATCTTCAACGGACCCTCAGGCCGCTCACGGTTCTCCGCGATGCGTGCTTCCGCCATAGCGAGTTTGGCGAAGACGTCGTGCGCCGTGCGAAATAACAACTCACCTTGCTCGGTCAGTTTCAGACCGCGGGCATGGCGATGGAACAGTGCCACATGCAGGCTGTCTTCCAGGCCGGAAATCTGACGACTGACGGCTGACTGGCTCAGGTTCAGCACCTCGCCGGCATGGGTAAAGCTGCCGGCTTCGGCAACGGCGTGAAAAACCCGGAGCTTATCCCAATCCATAGTCCCTCTATTCGGCGGCTGCAGACGTCGATTCCTGCGCCGCCAGGAATTGCTCTGCCTCCAACGCCGCCATGCATCCGGTGCCAGCTGCCGTTACGGCTTGCTGGTAGATCTTGTCCTGCACATCGCCGGCGGCATAAACGCCTGGAATATTGGTGGCCGTGCTGTCTGGTTGCGTGATGAGGTAGCCTTCATCATCGATATCCAACTGCCCCTTGAAGATTCCGGTATTGGGGTCGTGGCCAATAGCGATAAACACGCCGTGCACATCCAAGTCCGAGGTTTCATCGGTTTTCACGTTGCGGATGCGCGCACCGGTGACACCCAAAGGGTCGCTGTCACCCAAAACCTCATCCAGCACGCTATCCCAGCACACCTCGACCTTGGGATTATTGATCAAGCGATCCTGCATAATGCGTTCTGCGCGCAACTCATCGCGCCTGTGCACCAGCGTCACCTTGGAGGCGAAGTTGGTCAAATAGAGCGCCTCCTCAACGGCCGTGTTGCCACCGCCAATGACGGCCACTGGCTTGTCACGGTAGAAAAATCCGTCACAGGTAGCGCAAGCCGAGACACCAAAGCCCATGAACTTTTCCTCGGTCTCAAGGCCCAGCCAGCGCGCCGTGGCGCCCGTGCAGACAATCAAGGCGTCGCCGGTATAGATCGTACCGGAATCGCCTTTGGCCACAAACGGGCGCTGCGTTAAATCGGTTTCGACGATGGTGTCTTCGAACATTTCAGTACCGACGTTGCGGGCCTGTTGCTCCATCTGGTCCATCAGCCAAGGGCCCTGGATCGGATCGGCGAAGCCAGGATAGTTTTCAACATCCGTGGTAATGGTCAACTGGCCGCCCGGTTGCATGCCGCGCACGAGAATAGGCTTGAGATTGGCCCGTGCTGCGTAGATGGCTGCGGTATATCCGGCACTGCCGGAACCGATAATCAGGACTTTTCCGTGGTGGGTATCGGACATGATGTTTTCGCTCTTCGTTTGAACAGAAACCTAACATAAGGAGGTGACCAAGCCGGTGCAAGCGAGGTTGGAAATTCCTGGTGTAAGCAAAATATTGTAATATAATTGCGCAATAAAATTTCATAACAATTGCAGGACTTAACCATGCAAAGGGTCAAGTTGGATCAAATCGACCACCGTATTCTCCGCGACCTTCAAGACGACGGTCGTATGACCAACGTAGAACTATCGAAGCGTGCCGGCATTTCAGCGCCACCTTGTCTGCGGCGTGTGCGCGCATTGGAAGAAGCCGGATACATTACCGGCTATCATGCTGAGCTCAACGGCGAGATGCTCGACTACAAAGAGATGTTTTTCGCGCTCGTTGGCCTCGACAGTCAGGCGCAAAACGTCTTGCAGGAATTTGAGGCCAGCATGGCCGGTTGGGCCGAAGTGCGCGAATGCCACATGATCCGCGGCGGCGGCGATTTTCTGCTGAAGGTCGTGGCTCGCGACAAGGCGCACCGAGATGCACTGACAATGGGGATTACCGAGGCCCAACACGTGGCGACGGTCACTACATTCGAGACCATCCGCACATCAAAAGACCTACCGGGCGTCCCCATCACGGACAGCCCGCTGGCCGACACGGATGATTAATCAGCCGCCGCTTTCTCAAATTCCGGAAACGCCTTCGACCAAAATTTAGGCTCGCTGCGCAAATATTGGTTGGGGTAACTCACTTCTCCGCCCAGCACTTGCGCCGCGTGCATAGCCCAGTGCGGGTCGTACAGGACGCCACGCGCCAGGGCGACGAAATCCGCCTTGCCGCTGGCAATGATGTCTTCAGCCATATGTGGATCGCGGATCATGCCCACAGCCATGGTGGTGACGTCGGCACCAGCCTTGATCTTTTCCGCCAGCGGCACCTGATAACCGATACTCGTAGTGGCGACAGGCGGTCGTGTCGCCAAATTGCCGCCCGATGAGACATGAATGAAATCGCAACCACGCGCTTTGAGCGCCGCCGAGACCTCAACGGTTTCCTCAATGGTAATGCCCGGTGCTTCCCAGTCCGTGCCCGACAGACGCACGCCCAACACCTTATTTTTCGGCCACACAGCGCGCACCGCTTCGAAAATCTCCAGTGGATAGCGCATGCGATTTTCCAAGCTGCCGCCGTATTCGTCATCGCGATGGTTGGCGATGGGAGACAGAAATGCGCTCATCAGATAACCGTGCGCGCCATGCAGTTCCAGGAGCTTGAAGCCAACCCGGTCGGCCCGCTTGGCGGATGCCACGAAGGCATCGCGCACCCGGTCCATGTCGGTGCGGTCCATTTCAACCGGCGTGTGCCAGCCGTCCGCAAATTGCACCGCCGATGGGCCTATTGTCGGCCATGCGCCCTCATCATTGCTCAGGGGTTTGCCGCCCTGCCAGGGGACGTTAGTGGAGGCTTTGCGCCCGGCATGCCCTAACTGAATACCCGGGACAGCAGCACCGTGCGCCTCGAAAAACGCTATGATGCGGGCAAAGGCGTCTTCTTGCTCATCGTTGTAGAGCCCCAAACACCCCGGCGTGATGCGCCCAATGGCTTCCACCGCCGTCGCCTCGGCAATCACCAGCCCAGCGCCCGAAACCGCATATTGCCCCAGGTGCATCAGGTGCCAATCGTTGGGCACGCCCTCGTCGGCGCTATATTGACACATGGGCGCGACGACGACCCGGTTGGGGAACGCCACGTCCCCGATTTCAATAGGTGTAAAGAGTTGCGAAGCCATTGGTCCTCCCGAATATTTCTCAGACAGTCAACGAATCGATATAGCCCAGCAGGCCCGAGCCGTCCAAAACCTCGATCCGCCCTCGCGCCAGCTTGACCCAGCCGCGGCGTTCGAACTCTTTCAAAACCCGGCTGACGACCTCACGCACCGATCCCAACTCCACCGCCAACGCCTGGTGAGTGGTCGTGATCGAGCCTTCACTTCCCTGATTCTCAAGCAGAAAGTCCGCCAAGCGCAGGTCGAGACGGCGAAACGCCACCTCCTCCACCAACACCATCAGGTCTGCCAGTCGCGCTCCATAGGCGGAAAAGACAAACTCGCGGAACAGCTCCGACGCGCCCAGCAGGCGTTTGAACACAGGGTCGGAAATGGCGACAGCGCGGATGTCTGTCTCCGCCATGCCTTCGGCACCGTAATTCTGGTGCGCCAACAAACAGGCCGTGGTCATCACGCAGGTTTCGCCGCCAGTAACACGATAAAGCACAATCTCGCGCCCATTCTCTGCGACCATTTGCACCCGCACGGAACCATCCACCAGAAACAAGTATTGCCCGCACTCCGAACCCGGTTGGAAGATTGCCGTGCCAGCCGGTACGTGGACGAGCTGTCCGTTTTCCAGCAAGGCGCGGCGCACATCGGCATCGATGTCGGCCAAGCCCGGAAAACTGGATAGCCAATCGGATGTCATCGGAAGTTCCTGAGGGCCGGCGAAAGATCACCGACGATTAACTTATTCGAAACGGACGTCGCATATCTCGTAGGACTTGCCGCCGCCGGGCGTGTTCACCTCGACACTGTCACCGATGGTTTTGCCGATCAGCGCGCGGGCCAGTGGCGCTGTCACTGAAAGGCGTCCGGCGTCGATGTCAGCTTCGTGACTGCCGACGATCATGAGCGTCGATTCTTCGTCGGTGTCCTCGTCGGCAACCATCACCGTCGCGCCGAACCGCACGATATTGCCGCTGAGCTTCGACGTATCGATCACATCGGCGCGGCTGACGATATCTTCGAGCTCGGCCAGGCGCCCTTCGATAAAGCTCTGACGTTCACGCGCAGCATGGTATTCGGCGTTCTCGGAGAGATCGCCGTGCTCACGTGCTTCTGCAATAGCCTTGATGACCGCCGGACGTTCCTCAGACTTGAGACGTCGACGTTCTTCTTCCAAGGCGTCTAGGCCCTCGCGGGTCATGGGAAACTTGTCCATGGATTGCCCCCAGTTAGTACGAACTTTCAAAATAAGCCTGCAACGGCGCTACTTCAAGTGTTGCTGACTTCAAAGCTTCGATCCCATCGGCAGCGGCAAACGCCGCCGTCATGGTCGTATAGTGGGGAACGTTGTTGGTCACGGCTGAACGGCGGATGGAAAAGCTGTCGGCAATGGCCTGCGCACCTTCGGTGGTGTTGATCACCAAACACACATCGCCGTTGACCACGGCATCCTCGCAATGCGGGCGGCCCTCCAAAACCTTATTGACCCGCGCCACCTCAAGCCCTTGTTCACTCAAGAATTTCTGCGTGCCGCCGGTGGCCATCAGCTTGAATCCTAAATCCACAAGCCGCCGCGCCACGGTCGCCGCCGCGGATTTGTCGCGGTCCTTGACCGAGATAAACACCGTGCCGTTGAGCGGCAATTTGTTGCCTGCACCCAACTGCGACTTGGCGAAGGCGCGCGGAAAATCTTCATCCAGGCCCATCACCTCGCCGGTGGATTTCATCTCCGGCCCCAAGATTGTATCGACACCCGGGAAGCGCGCGAACGGGAACACGGCTTCCTTCACCGCCATGTGCGAGCGCTTGGCTTTGCTTTTGAGATCGAAATCACGCAGCTTTTCACCGGCCATGACGCGCGCTGCGATCTTGGCCACCGGAATGCCCGTCGCCTTGGCGACGAACGGCACCGTGCGGCTGGCGCGCGGATTGACCTCAAGAATATAAATATCGCCTTCCTTGACGGCGAACTGCACGTTCATCAGGCCAATGACCTCTAAGGCCTCAGCCAGCGCGACCGATTGACGCTCCAACTCGGCAACGATATCGGCGGGCAGTGAATAGGGCGGTAATGAACACGCCGAATCGCCCGAATGAATGCCCGCTTCTTCGATGTGCTGCATGATACCTGCGACAAACACCTCGTCGCCATCGGCAATGGCATCAACGTCGACTTCAATGGCATCTTGCAGGTAGCTGTCGAGCAATACCGGGCTGTCCCCCGAGACCTGCACCGCTGTGCCCATGTAGCGCAGCAGCGCCGTCTCGTCGTGAACGATCTCCATGGCCCGCCCGCCAAGCACATAGGAAGGTCGAATGACCAACGGATAACCGATCCTGCCGGCGACCGCCAAGGCCTCGTCTTCGGAACGCGCCAAGCCGTTGGCCGGCTGGCGCAACTTCAAGTCTTGCAGCAAAATCTGAAACCGCTCGCGGTCTTCGGCCAAGTCGATGGCGTCGGGGCTGGTGCCCAGGATCGGGATACCGGCGGAATTCAGCCCACTGGCCAATTTCAGTGGTGTCTGCCCGCCCAACTGCACGATGCAGCCGAGAAGCTCGCCGTTTTTTTGCTCTGTGCGCAACACCTCAATCACGTCTTCGGCGGTCAGCGGCTCGAAATACAAACGATCAGAGGTGTCGTAATCGGTGGAAACGGTTTCCGGGTTGCAGTTGACCATGATCGCCTCCAGCCCGGCTTCGCGAAGCGCGAACGCGGCATGGACGCAGCAGTAATCGAATTCGATGCCCTGGCCGATACGGTTCGGCCCGCCACCCAGGATGGCGACTTTTTTTCGGTCCGTCGGGCGCGCTTCATCTTCCGGGTGGCGCGAGCCGTTACCCTCGTAGCACGAGTACATATAGCTAGTCTGGCTGGCGAATTCCCCGGCGCAGGTATCAACCCGTTTATAGACCGGACGCACCCCGTGCGCGCGGCGCTCTCGTGCAATCTGCGTCGCACTGCCATGCGTCAGTTCCGCCAACCGTTCGTCGGAAAAGCCCATTTTCTTGAGCCGCAACACACCAAGCGCCTCTTCCGGCATGCCGTTCGCGCGGACGACCTCTTCCGCTTCGACGATGGCGCGGATTTGATCAAGGAACCAGGTGTCGTACCCGCAGGCGCGCTGGATTTCATCATCCGGCATGCCCAGCCGCATGGCTTGCGCGATATAACGAATGCGTTCGGGTCGGCGCTCCGACAAGGCTGCGCGCACCGCATCGCGGTTCAGCTCACCATCGACGATGGCGCCTTCGATCTCGACTTCGTTAAAGCCATTGAGACCGGTTTCCATGGAGCGCAGGCCTTTTTGGATGGATTCGGCGAAGCTTCGCCCAATCGCCATGGCCTCACCGACGGATTTCATCGCCGTGGTCAGCAGCGGTTCGGTGTCCGGGAATTTCTCGAAAGTAAAACGCGGAATTTTGGTGACCACATAATCGATGGTCGGCTCGAACGATGCCGGCGTGACGCCGGTGATGTCGTTGTCCAGTTCGTCCAGCGTGTAACCGACGGCCAGCTTGGCGGCGATTTTGGCGATCGGAAAGCCCGTCGCCTTCGACGCCAAGGCCGATGAGCGCGAAACGCGCGGGTTCATCTCAATGATGATCAAGCGTCCGGTTTCCGGGTCGACCGCGAACTGTACGTTCGAGCCCCCCGTATCGACGCCGATCTCGCGCAGCACCGCAATCGAGGCGTTGCGCATGATCTGATATTCTTTGTCGGTCAGCGTCAGTGCCGGCGCGACGGTGATGCTGTCGCCCGTATGCACGCCCATGGGATCGACGTTTTCGATGGAACAGATGATGATGCAGTTGTCCGCCTTGTCGCGGACCACTTCCATCTCGAACTCTTTCCACCCCAATACCGATTCCTCGACCAACACCTCATGTGTCGGTGATGCTGCTAAGCCACCGGCGACGATTTGTTCGTATTCCAGTTTGTTGTAGGCGATCCCGCCACCGATACCGCCCAGCGTAAACGACGGGCGAATGATCAGCGGCAGGCCGATCGCCTCCATGGCTTCGCGCGCCTCGATCAAGTTTTGGACGACGTGGCTTTTCGGGCAATCGAGGCCGATCTTCTCCATGGCGTCGCGAAACTGCTGTCGGTCTTCGGCCTTGGCGATAACTTTGGCGTCGGCGCCTATCATCTCAACACCGTATTTCTCCAGCACACCCGATTCCGCCAGCGAGATCCCGGTATTGAGCCCGGTCTGCCCGCCCATGGTCGGCAATAGGGCATCGGGCCTTTCCTTGGCGATGATCTTCTCGACGATTTCCGGCGTGATGGGTTCGATGTAGGTGGCGTCGGCCATGTCCGGGTCGGTCATGATGGTGGCCGGGTTGGAGTTCACCAAAATCACCCGGTAGCCTTCTTCGCGCAGCGCCTTACAGGCTTGCGCGCCGGAGTAATCGAACTCGCAGGCCTGGCCGATAACAATGGGCCCGGCGCCGATGATCAGGATGGAATTTAGGTCTTCGCGTTTGGGCATGTTGTGCTCTTATATCTAACGTTCAGTTGGTATCTAACGTTCAGTTGGCCGGTTTGCGTACCCGCTGTGGGCACGGTCGTTGGATTTTATTGATCGGGTCGAATTCCGAG
>JABIPG010000258.1 GCA_018698795.1 Rhodospirillaceae bacterium | reverse complement strand
GGTGTGTGCCACGAGCAACAAATGAAACCTCGCCTCCGGCGTCGGCTAAGCGGGCACCGAAATAGCCGCCGACACCACCCGTGCCCATGACGGCGATTTTCATGATTTGGTGTCTCCGCGATAGCCGAGCGCGACGACATAAGATTCCGCCGAACCATCGCGGCTGGCTGGCGGTTTGGCGTGACGCACGGTGCGGAAATTCTGTTTCATGGCGGCCAGTAATTGCGTCTCTGTGCCGCCTTGCAATACCTTGCCGATGAAGGCTCCGTCCGGCGCCAGCACCTGGTAGGCGAAATCCAGCGCCGTTTCCAGCAGCGCAATGATCCGCATGTGGTCTGTGGCCCTGTGACCGGTCGCCGATGCCGCCATGTCCGACAGCACTACATCAGCCGGCCCGTCGAGCGCTTCAATCAGAAGCCTGGGTGCGTCGTCGTCGAGGAAATCATGCTCGAACAATGTCGCGCCCGGTACCGCCTCCATGGCCAAAATATCCATGCCGACGATCTTACCGATCTTGTCTTTGTTCGTGGTGCGTTGCACCGCGACCTGGGTCCAGCCGCCGGGCGCTGCGCCCAAATCAACAATGCGACCACCGGGTTTCAGAAAATGGAACTGGTCATCCAATTCGATCAGTTTGAAGGCGGCGCGGGAGCGGTAGCCCAATCGCCTCGCTTCGGCGACGTAAGGGTCGTTCAATTGGCGTTGCAACCAGCGCGTCGAGGATGTCTTGCGCCCCCTGGCGGTGCGCACGCGCGTGGTCAGGTTGCGCGATGTGACGCGCGCACTACGTCCTTTGCCTTTTCCAGGGCCCTTGCCCGAGCTTTTGCCCGGGCCTCTTTTTCCACTGCCGATTCGCTCCGCCATGGAGAGGATGTATCAGATGGGCGCGCTAACGGGAAGCACGGAAGCGCCACTGGCGTCCATGCCGGGCGCTTGCATCATTTCGGCTAAAAGGCCTTCGCGAATGCCGCGGTCGGCAATGCCAAGCTTGCCGATCGGCCAGCGGCGGCAGATGCCGCGCAACAGTGCGCACCCCATGAGCATCAAATCAGCCCGTCCGCGTCCAATGCATGAGATGTCGCGTCGCTCGGCATGGTCCAACTCCGACAGTCTGGCACACATGGTGCTGATGGCGTCAAAATCGATCACCAGCCCATCGACGCGGGAGCGTTCATAGCGCGGAAGGTCTAAATGCAATGCACCGAGGGTTGTGACAGTGCCTGATGTGCCCAACATCTGCACACTGCCCTCAGCAATACACGCGTCAATACCGTTGCGAGTGGAGAAAGCCTCTAGGTGATCGCCGATCTCTTGCATGATGGCGTTGTAAATCTCTGGTGTCATCGCGCCGATGCCGTGCTGCTCGGCCAGCGTCACCACGCCGACGGGCAGAGAAATCACGTCCAGTGCTTTGGGCCGGCCCTTGTGATTGCCGTGGCGCGGAATTTCGACCCATTGAATTTCCGTGCTGCCGCCGCCGATATCGAACAGCAGTGCGCGCTCATGACCGGTGTTGAGGAGTGAGCTACAGCCCAAAAGCGTCAGCTCGGCCTCACGCTCGGGCGATATGATATCGATAGCAATGCCTGTTTCCTGGGTGACACGGTCAACGAAGTGCGTGCTGTTGGAGGCTCGCCGGCAGGCCTCGGTGGCAATGCAGCGGGTATGTTGGGCGCGTCTCGCGGCGATTTTGTTGGCGCAAATGCTCAGGGCCTCAAGTGTGCGGTCCATGGCGTCAGGGCTAAGCTCACCCGAACGGCCCAAACCTTCACCTAGCCGGACGATGCGTGAAAACCCGTCAACGACGGAGAAACCATCAGCCGCCGTCAGATCGTGCCCGTCAGGTCGGGCGATTAACATGCGGCATGAATTGGTGCCGAGATCGATGGCCGCGAACTCTGACGCGTATGGCCAACCCCGCCGACGCCGGGAGCGGCTAAGCGTACGATTTTTTTGCCATCGCTGTCTCAATCTCCGATCCCCCAATCGACTGGAAAGCCTACTTTTCAAGCCATTTTTCTATAGCTGCTGGGCGGGCACGTAACAAGTGATATATTACAAGGGCAGCTCTGATCACTAGCGTTTTCGGCCAATGAGTGGGCTCAGGTTCGCTGGTTTTTTCGCGCGTTCAGATGCTGATCGATTTCGCGCTCACAGTCGCCCTACCAATTTCCGCAGTGCACTTCGGTAACGCGCCACGATAGGCTCGCGGTTGATATGGGTGCCGCTGCGTACGACATGCCGGCCTGCCGACCAGACGTCGCAGATCATGCCGTCGTTGTGACCGAACACGAAACTATCAAGTATGCCGTCGCCGTGGCGCTCAGCCAGATCAATGGCGTTTGCGTCCAGCGCCAGCAAGTCAGCCCAATTGCCTGCGGCGATTGATCCGCTCGCCCGGCCAGCAGCCAAAGCCCCGCCGGCGGCACTGAGTTCGAACATGTGGCGTCCGCTCGATTGTGCCGGTGTAGCCAATGCTGCGCGGGAGTGGTCGCGCAGGCGTTGGGTGTATTCAAGCATACGAAGCTCTTCGGCGAGTGATATTTTGATATTGGAATCGGACCCGATGGCGATGTGTCCGCCGGCCTCGACCCATCG
>JABIPG010000257.1 GCA_018698795.1 Rhodospirillaceae bacterium | reverse complement strand
CACATCGTTCATGTTAAGAAATGCCTTTGTTCCGGTTAGCCGCGCGGTCGGGCTTTATTCGTCAGCGTCTTTGCTGGCAGCTGCTTTTTTCGCGGCGGGTTTCTTGGCCGCCGGTTTCTTTTTCGCTGCCGGCTTTTTGGCCGCTTTTTTCGGTTTCTCGGCCTTTTTCTTCTCGTCCTCGGAGTCTTTTTCCAGGGTTTCGATGAAAGATGCCAGTGGCACCTTTTTCTCATCTACGCTCGCCAGTTCGAGAATGAAGTCGACAACCTTCTCTTCATATAGCGGGGCGGTGACGTTTTCCAAGGCCTGTGGGTTTTCTTTGAAGAAATTCAGCACCATTTCTTCCTGGCCCGGGTAGTTGCGGGCTTCTTCCATGATGGCGCGATTGACGTCTTCCTGGGCAATCTGAATGTTGTTCTGGCGGCCGACCTCAGCCAGCAAAAGTCCAAGCTGCACACGGCGCTCAGCAATTTCACGGAATTCCGCCTTCTGCTCGTCTTCAGGCTTGTCCTCCGCTTCCGCGGCTTCTTCTTCGCTGGCGTTTTTCTTTTGCTCTTCGTACTGCGCCCAAATGGTGTCGAATTCATTGTCGATCATTTTCTGCGGCAGTTCGAAATCGTGCGCCTCAAACAGCTGGTCGAGCAACAGACGCTTCACGCGCGAGCGCGCCAGATTAACGTATTCACGCGACTGCTCTTCACCGATTGCCGCTTTCAGGGCATCCAGGTCATCGAGACCGGCTTTCTTGGCCAGTTCATCGTCGATCGCCGCCGGCGTCGTTTCACGAATTTCCTTCACCTTGACTTGGAACACGGCATCCTTACCGGCCAAGTCCTCGGCGCCATAGCTTTCCGGGAACGAGACTTTGACCTCAACGTCGTCGTCGGCATTGACGCCGACCAATTGGTCTTCGAAGCCGGGGATAAAGCTGTTTGAGCCCAACTCTAACGCATAGTCATCGGCTTTACCGCCCGGGAACTCTTCACCGTCGACAGAGCCGACAAAATCGATGGAAACCACGTCACCGGACTTGCTTTTGCGCTTACCCTTGATCGGCTCAGAGGTCTGGTGCGCCTTGGCAAGGTTTTCCAGGGCCTGTTCCATATCTTTGGTATCGGCTTCCGGCACCAAGCGTTCGAGTTTGATTTTAGCAAAATCGGCGATCTCGATTTCCGGCAATGTTTCCACCGCAATGGTGTACTCTAGATCCTTGCCGTCTTCGAACCCCTCGGCGATTTGAATCTCCGGCTGCATGGCCGGGCGGATGCCCTTCTCTTCCAGCGCTTTCTGTGATGTATCGCCAATGGCTTTTTCAAGCACTTCGCCAAGAACGGCCTGGCCGAAGCGCTTTTTCAACACGCCCACCGGCACTTTGCCCGGACGAAAGCCCGGCAACTGTGCGGTGCGCTGGATTTCCTGCATCTTGCTGTCAACTTTCTCAGCGATTTCATCGGCAGAAAGGCAGACGGTGTATTCGCGGCTGAGGCCTTCGGATTTGGTCTCGGTGATTTGCATGGTTCGGTTCGCCAATATTTCCTGCGCCACGGCCTAATTTGTCGGTCTCGCGGCTAGATCAAAAATTCGTTGCCCTACGGACGGCGCGGTATCAAGTCGTCAACAAGCCGGGGTATGATGGTGCGGGCGGAGGGACTTGAACCCCCACGGCGTTTCCGCCACCAGGACCTAAACCTGACGTGTCTACCAATTCCACCACGCCCGCCCCGGTATGCTCAGGTATGCCTTAACATGCCCGTCTCAAGCGGTGCGCACTCTAATGATTTCGCCCCTTCTGTCAACGGATGACCGCGCCTGTTTTTCAGGCCTTACAGCAGCCCCCGGATATCGGACGATGCGGTGATGCGCCCGCTGTCGGCATAGGCTTCATGATTGTCGTCGATGCTGGCCAGATCATACAGGTAATTGATCATGATTCCCGCCGATTGCTGGAACCCCTTGTCTGACGTGTCGCCCAGCCAATTGAGGCGCTCCATGACCGCGCCGTTGGTCATGTGGAAATGCGCCACGGGATCGAGCGCCGTGACACCGCCGCGCTTCTCATCGACCAGATAGCAGGCCGCCAATCTGAGCAGTATAGGTTTTAGCGTCGATGACAGTTTTTCATTTTCGGCCCAGGCATGCTCCGAAAGCAGGGCCTTAAGCTTGCCTTTAGCCCCCCGACTTTCACCCGTCGCATGCAGCAAGGCTTTGCGCTCGGATGCGCTCAGCAATCCTGCCTTTCCTTCAGCGAACACCGCATCGAGCCAATTCATAAATCCTGGGATCGGCGACAGCGTGGCAAAGGTTTTGAGACCATGGAACTCATCCGACAACTGCGCGGCGACCCGCTTGATCAAGAAATTGCCGAAACTGATTCCGGCCAATCCCTTCTGCGCATTGGAGATAGAGTAGAATATGGCCGTGTCCGCCGCTTGCGGGTTTTGCACCGGCGCGTCGGCATCCAGCAACGCCTGCACGTTGCCCGCCATGCCATCGACCAGTGCCACCTCGACAAAGATCAGCGGCTCGTCCGGCATTTTTGGGTGAAAGTATGCAAAACAGCGGCGATCAGAATCGAGCCGGTTTTTCAGGTCATCCCAGCTCTCGATCGTGTGCACGGCCTCGTAAGCGATGAGTTTTTCCAGCAATGCCGCCGAGGCGTTGTCCCAGGTAATACGGCGCAATTCCAAAAAGCCGATGTCGAACCACGAACTCAACAGATGTTTCAGATCCTGCTCCAACGGCCGCAGGCCTGGATCCTTGCGGGTCAGCGGCAATAGCGTCGCGCGCATATCGACTAAAAACTTAACGCCATCTGGCAAATCATTGAATTGACGCAATAATTTTAGCCGTGGAGACTCCAGCGCTGCACGCAACCCGGCTTCGGCTTTGGCCCGCGCCACAGGGTCGGCAGCATGCTGATAGTCGCTGACGGCGGCGTCCACGACATCGGTCGGCACGCTGAATTCATCGTTCAACGTGCGCAGATAGCGTTCCTTGCCTGTATCGTCGAGCGCCAAATAAACATGCCCCAAGCGCGCGGCGCGGGTGCGGGCCGAAACCTCGCCGCCCTTGCCTTCTAGGCATGCCGCCATCTGGTCGCGCAGACGAGCCAGGTCTTCATCGGGCAAGTCCGGCCGGCTCGACGCGTGATCGGCGTCGTAGCTGGCGCCCGCCATGGTGCGCAGCCCCTTGCGCAGGTTGCGGAGCGTGCGGTCTAAAAATCCGGCTTTGGCTTGTACGTTCATGATGCCCGTAAGATCGGTTGATTTCGCTCGCCGATCAAGGCCATTCCGCACCATTGTCCAATAACTCGGCCAAAACATCGGGGATCATGTCGACAAGGTCCTCAGCGATTAGGCCGGGGCCGAATTCTTCTGCAGCCATGCCGTGCAACCAAGCCCCAGCCCGCGCCGCGTCAATGGCGTCCATGCCTTGTGCTAAAAGCCCTACGATCATCCCGGCCAACACGTCGCCGCTGCCGGCGGTGGCCAGGAACGGCGTACCGGTGTCGTTGATGGCAACCCGCCCATTGGGCGCAGCGATCACCGTATCGGCTCCCTTGAGCAACACCACTGCGCCACTGGCCTGTGCGGCACGCCGCGCACGGGAAACCTTGTCTTCACCGTCCGATGCTCCAAAAAGCCGCTGGAACTCCCCTTCATGCGGGGTCAGCACGCAAGGCTGATTGATGGCGGCGAACAACGTTTCCGGTTCACCGGCGAAAGACGTCAACGCATCGGCATCAAGCACGCAGGCCTTTTCAGCACTCAACGCCGCCAAAACCTTGGCGCGTGTTTGTTCTCCGATGCCGGCCCCCGGCCCGATCAGCACGGCGTTACGCCTGGGGTCATGCAAAAACGCGCTGAAAGCCTCGCCATTCGCGGCTTCCGTCACCAGGTTGCCGGGGTCGCTGCCGGCGTAGATGGCAAACGCCGCGCTGCTGGATGCGATGGTCACCAGGCCCGCGCCCATGCGCCGTGCCGCCGTTGCCGCCAGCCGGGCGGCGCCGGTCATGGTGTCGCCACCGGCGATGACCGCGTGCCCGCGCCCATACTTGTGCCCATCAGCAGCGGGCCACGGAAAACGCCCGGCCCAGATTTCCGGACCGTTGAATTGTGTTAGCGGGCCGATCTCTTCGAGCACCGCATCGGGGATCCCGATATCGGCGACCACCAAATCGCCGCACATTGAGCGCCCCGGCATCAATAAATGTGCGGGCTTTGGCCGAAAGAATGTCACCGTAAGCTCGGCGTGCGGTGCGGTCCCCAGTACCTGTCCGCTGTCGCCATGGATACCGCTCGGCGTATCGACGGCAACGCAGGGCAACCACTGCGCATTGACGGCGTTGATGATATCCGCCGCGACGCCATCGACAGCGCGCGCCAAACCTGCCCCGAATAATGCGTCTACGACCAATTCGGCGCCGCTCAGGATATCCATGTTGAGCGGCAGAATGTCACCCGACCAGCGCTCGGCATTGGCCGCCGCGTCGCCTTTCAAGTTAGAGACATCGCCCAAAAGCGCCAACCGCACCGGCCAGCCGCGATCAGTGAGCAGGCGTGCAACCACAAACCCGTCGCCGCCGTTGTTGCCCGGCCCGCACAGAATGGCCGTCGGGCGCGGCGTCCAACGATCGGTAATCGCATCGGTGATGGCGCTGCCGGCGTTCTCCATCAACGCCAGACCCGGCGTACCGGCGGCGATGGCGGCGGCATCGGCGCGGTACATCTCATCGACGCTAAGGATGGCGTTGGAAAAAACCGAAAAAACCATTGATGTTTGCCGCTCCGCTTATTCAGTCGTGAAAGCATAAAGGCTTCGGTGAAAAGCGGAAATGATCTTTCGCAAGCGCGCCCGAACACGGTCAGGGCACGGTCAGGGCAAGGTCAGGACATTTCATGACAAATCGACCGGCTTATGTTACTCGACGCTATGTCCACGCCCTACGATACGATCGGTGTTAATTATTCCGATCTCAGGAAACCTGACTCGCGGATTGAGACGGTCATCCAAAGGGCTCTCGGGTCCGCAGAAACTGTTTTGAATGTTGGTGCTGGGGCCGGTTCGTATGAGCCCACTGACAGGCGGGTCACGGCTATTGAGCCGTCTGCGGAAATGATCCGACAGCGCCCTACTTCAGCGGCTGCAGCCATTCAGGGGCATGCAGAAGACTTACCTTTCGACGACAATTCGTTCGATGCGTCGATGGCGATCCTGACAATTCATCATTGGGCCGGCAAAGAGAAAGGCCTCCAGGAGATGCGTCGCGTGACGCGAGGCCGGATCGTCGTGCTGACATTCGACCCATCGTATCGTGGGATTTGGCTTGCCGACTACATTCCGGAGCTTGTTGAGTTGGACGATGTGATCATGCCAAGAATGGCCGATTACGGGGCGTGGCTTGGAGACGTCGATATCTCGGTCGTTCCCATTCCGCATGACTGTAGCGACGGTTTTTTGTACGCCTATTGGCGGCGGCCTCAGGCCTATCTCGATCCCAGAATTACGGCCGCCATGTCTTCTTTTTGGGCGATAGACAACGTATCCGAGAGGTTGAGCAAACTTGCGAACGATTTGGACACCGGCGCATGGACCAAACGCTACGCGGAACTGCTCGATCTTGATGAATGCGATCTTGGCTACCGCCTCGTCACGACGAAATAACCTGTTCTGGTATTAAGCGCCTTATCCAAAACAATGGCGCGTTTGAGTGCTCTTTACTGAGTGCTTCCTACGCCTTTTGGATTTGCATCGCCGACTTGACCCGACGCTTGTTCTCAACTAGAACATAAAGAGAACATTTAAGGTTAAACCATGCCCTCTCACGGCTCGAAAACGGCTCTGCTGGATGACCTGCGTCGGCGGATCGCGCACCTGGAACACCCGGTTTTATGCCAAGAAGCACCGCCCCCTGCGCTGGCGCTGGGTGTGGCGGAGATTGATGCTCATCTGCCTTGGGGCGGGCTGGCGCCAGCAGCCTTGCACGAAATTGTTCCTGCCAAGCCGGGCGATGGGGCGACAGCACTGGGTTTTGCGGCGGCATTGTTGGGATTGGCGGCCCGGAAAGCCGCTGTCCTGTGGTGCCGCAGCCAAGGCGATCTCTATGCACCGGGCCTGAAACCCCTGGGCCTTACGGAGAGTAACTTGATTATCATTAACACCTCCAAAGACCGGGATTTGCTGTGGGCCATGGAGGAAGGTTTGCGCAGCGGCGCCCTGGCAGCGGTGCTGGGAGAGATTCGCAATCTTTCGCCGACCGCTACGCGGCGGCTGCAACTGGCGGCGGAAGACGGCGGCACCTTGGCTTTTTTGGCACACAGCCGTGCGGCGGCGGCAACCATGACCCGCTGGCAGGTCGCCGCCGCAGCCAGCCGGCATCCGCGCGGAAACTGGCCGGGAAAAACGTGCTGGCACGTGCGGCTGGAGCGTTGTCGAGGGGCTGGGGGCGGCCAATGGTTTGTGGAATGGCATGATGATGACAACATCTCACGGGACATCCCGCGCAATACCCCACGAAGGATCTCACGAAAGCCCCCAGGAAAGATTTCAGGGACGGCGAGTGGTTTCCGTCTGGTTGCCGCGTTTCGCGACGGATCTCTACGTCCGGCGGCAGCGGACACGGCGCAACCCCTCCCCCTGCAAACCGCAAGCGCCCGTTGATTTCAATCGTTCCGCCTTGGCTTGTGTAACTGAGCAGAACGGCCACGCGCTTTTGGTCGCCGTCAACCGGGCGGCGGAGGTTGCCGGTTTGCAACCGGGATTGCCGCTCACCGATGCGCGCGCGCTTTGCCCGCACCTGCACACTACCCTCGCCGACCCCAATGGTGAACGCGCGGCGCTGGGTCGGCTAAGCACCTGGTGCGGCCGCTACACGCCTTGGGCGGCGCTTGATCCCGATAGCTATGGCTCGGGCGCTGGTGGGGTGTGGCTGGAAGTCACCGGCAGCACACACCTGTTCGGCGGCGAAGATGCCATGCTTGCCGATTTGGACGCGCGTTTGTCGGCCCTGGGCTATACGCACCGCCTGGGCATTGCCGACACGCCGGGCGCGGCCTGGGCTGCGGCGCGCTTTCTCCAGCCCTTGCGCGCGCCCGTTGTCGCGATCCCAGTGGGCGAGATCGAAACGGCGCTGGCTCCCTTGTCCGTGGCGGCGCTCAGGCTGACGTCAAGCATCGTGGAAGGCCTGTTCCGTTTGGGGCTGCGCCAGATCGGCCAGCTTATGGAGCGACCGCGGGGGCCGTTGGCGGCACGGTTCGGCAGCGCACTCATCAACCGCCTGGACCAGGCATTGGGTCGCCGCGCTGAGAGCATTGAGCCCGGGCGCCCGCCACCAAGCTATCAAAGCCGCCTCACTTTTGCCGAGCCCATGACCCACCGGGCCGGAATTGAGGCATCCCTGGAGCGCTTGCTGGACGCCTTATGCAAACAGTTGGCGGCGGCGCGTGTGGGTGCGCGGCGTGTACGGCTGAGCGGTTACAAGGTCGATGGCGGGATCGCGGAAATCACCGTCGGTACCGGACGGGCCGTGCGCGAAGCCGTGCATCTCCGGCGTTTGTTTGAGCAAAAACTCGATGATTTCGACCCCGGATTCGGCATCGACACCTTGATCCTCGCAGCCGCCGCGACGGATTCTCTGATGCCGGCGCAGTCATCACTGACCAATGACGCCAATGATGCCGAGGCCTTGGCCTATCTGCTTGATCGTTTAGGCAATCGCCTGGGGCCGGACCACGTGCACCGCCTGGCCCCAACCCCTCGACACCCGCCGGAACACGCACAAACGGCGGTACCGGCGCAAACCGTTCCCGCTGCGCCGGAAGGTGACGGTCCAACAGCGCCCCGTCCTTTGCAATTGCTTGCCAGCCCAGAGCCCATTGAGGTGATCGCACCGGTGCCGGACCGCCCACCGGTGATGTTCAGGTGGCGCCGTCAGCGCCACCGCGTCGCCGCCGCCGACGGGCCTGAGCGCATCGCACCTGAATGGTGGCTGGAAGACCCGGCGGAGCTATTCTCCAGCCACACCCGTTTGCGCGACTATTACCGCGTCGAGGATACCGAGGGCCGCCGTTTCTGGTTGTTTCGCGCCGGTCTTTACCGCCCCGACCGAGCACTCAAATGGTACATGCACGGGTTTTTCCCATGAATAGAACGAATACCGATTACGCCGAACTCTGCGTTGCCAGTAACTACACCTTCCTCAATGGCGCCTCGCACCCGGAAGAACTGGTGGTGACGGCAGCCGCCTTGGGACTGGAAGCCATTGCGATTGCCGATGTGAACAGCGTATCGGGGGTGGTTCGGGCGCACACGGCGGCAAAGCAAGCCGGTGTTCAGTTGGTGATCGGTTGCCGGTTGCAACTAAGCGATGGGCCGGACCTGCTGGCCTACCCGAAGGACCGTGCCGCCTATGGGCGATTGACGCGATTGTTGACGCTGGGCAAACGCCGCGCGCCGAAGGGTGAGTGTGAAATTTCTTTGGCCGATGTGCTCACCCGGGGTGATGAATTGGTCATTGCCTTGATGGCGCCGGAGCGGATCGATCCGGAGTTCGAAAACGCCATGCATGAGTTGTCGTTAAGATTCAAAAAAGACCTCTACCTTGCTGTTTCATATGATTATTTCGGCGGCAACGAAGCGCGGTTGAAAACACAGGCCGACCTCGCCATACAAGCCGGTGTGAAGATGCTGGCCTGCAACGATGTGCGTTTTCACAATGCCCAACGCAGACCCTTGCAAGATGTCCTCACTTGTATTCGTGAGGGTTGCTCCGTGCATGAGGCCGGCTGGCGGCTGGCGGCCAACGCAGAGCGTCATTTGAAAGCACCGACGGAGATGGCGCGGCTGTTTGCGGATTATCCGAACGCCCTCACCCACAGCCTGGAGATCGCCCGTAAATGCACCTTCAGTCTGGATGAGCTGCGCTATGACTATCCCGTCGATCCTGTACCCGACGGCCTGCCCCCACAGCAACAACTGGTGCGCTTGGCCTGGGAAGGCGCGCATGTGCGGTATCCCGATGGCGTGCCCGACAAAGTCGTGCGGCAGGTCGAGCATGAATTGGACCTGATCGAGATGTTGGGTTTCGCGCCCTACTTCCTCACCGTGCACGATATCGTTCAGTTCGCCGAAGGGCGTGGCATTTTGTGCCAAGGGCGCGGCTCGGCGGCCAATTCTGCCGTATGCTATTGCCTGCGTATCACCGCCGTGGACCCGGCGCACATCGATTTGCTGTTCGAGCGCTTCATCAGCGCCGAGCGCGGCGAGCCGCCCGACATCGACGTCGACTTCGAGAACGCTCGGCGCGAAGAGGTCATTCAGTACATCTACGAGAAATACGGCCGCGAACGCGCCGGCATGACCGCCACGGTCATCACCTACCGCTCGAAAAGCGCCATCCGCGAAGTCGGCAAGGCCCTGGGCGTCACTGAAGATACCATCGTGGCTCTGCAAAGTGCGGCTTGGCGGCGATCATGGGATGATATCGCCGACGATCATATCCGAGACGCCGGTCTCGACCCGACCCAGCCTACCATCCGCCGGCTGATGGCGCTGGCGGGGCTGCTTCGGGGCTTTCCCAGGCATTTGTCGCAGCATACCGGCGGTATGGTGATGACGCGCGGCCGCCTGGACGAGATGGTGCCCATTGCCAACGCCGCCATGGACGCGCGCACGGTGATCGAATGGGATAAGAACGATCTCGATGCCTTGGGCATCTTGAAAGTCGATATCCTCGCACTCGGCATGCTGACGTGCATACACAAGGCCTTTGATCTGCTTGAGACGCACCATGGCCGCACCGTGAACTTGGCAACCATCCCGCCCGAGGACCCGGCCGTCTACGACATGCTGTGCGATGGCGACAGCGTCGGGGTGTTTCAGGTGGAAAGCCGCGCCCAGATGAGCATGCTGCCGCGCCTGAAACCGCAAAACTTCTATGACCTGGTGATTGAGGTGGCGATCGTGCGCCCTGGCCCCATCCAGGGCGACATGGTGCACCCATACCTGCGCCGCCGCGACGGCAAGGAAGCGGTGGACTTTCCCTCCGACGCACTCCGGCAGGTGTTGGGGAAAACGCTGGGTATTCCGCTGTTCCAGGAGCAAGCCATGAAGATCGCCATCGTCGCCGCCGGTTTCTCGCCCGAGGAGGCCGACGGACTGCGCCGGGCACTGGCTACGTTTCGGCGGCTCGGTGATATCCATCAATTCCGCGAGCGTTTTATCGCCGGCATGTTGGGGAACGGCTACGAACTGGATTTCTCCGAGCGCTGTTTCAAGCAGATTGAGGGCTTTGCCGATTACGGCTTCCCCGAATCGCATGCTGCGAGTTTCGCACTGCTGGTCTACGTGTCGGCATGGCTGAAACGCCACTATCCGGCGGTGTTTAGCTGTGCGCTGCTGAATTCCATGCCCATGGGTTTCTATGCGGCGGCGCAATTGGTGCGTGACGTGCGCGACCACGGCATTGAGGTACGCCCGGTGGATATCAACCAAAGCCTTTGGGACTGCACGCTGGAGAACGATGCCCTGCGGCTGGGATTTCGCCAGATCAAGGGATTGAAGCAGACCGACGCGGAGGCTTTGGTTGGTGCCCGTGATCTCCCCTACGCGGATGCCCACGACCTGCAAGGACGCTCAAACCTCGGCAAAGCGACGCTGGAACGTCTGGCCAGGGCAGATGCTTTTGCCGGCATGGGCTTGGCGCGGCGCGATGCGCTCTGGGCCATTCGCGGCTTGGATGATGCGCCGCCGCCTTTGTTTGCCGCCGCCGGGCTCGACCACACGGGACGCGAGCCCCGTGTCGCGCTGCCGGACATGGCCTTGGGCGAACAGGTGGCGGACGACTACCGTGCGCTGTCGCTATCGCTGAAAAGCCACCCCGTGAGCTTGCTGCGCGACGACCTGGGCAAGCGTGGCTGCGTGCCTTGCGGTGATTTGAGCCACATTCCGCACGGCAAACGCATACGCCTGGCCGGCTTGGTGACCGCACGCCAGCGCCCTGGCAGCGCCAAGGGGGTGATGTTTGTGACGCTGGAAGATGAAACCGCGCACGCCAACCTGATTGTCTGGCCCGATGTGTTCGAGACCTTCCGCCGCCAGGTGCTGGGGGCGCAATTGTTGGAAGTTGCGGGCGAAGTGCAGAAAGAAGGCAAGGTGATTCATGTGGTCTCTGCACGGCTTTGGGATTTAACGCCATGGCTGAGGCGTCTAGATACGACCCAGGCAGAAACCTTAAGCATTCGGGCGCGCAATTTTCACTGACGGGCGGTCAGGTCCTTGTCAGCCGCTCCACTTAGAATAGCAGCTCACTTTGTAAGATGAGGAATACCATGCGGAAATTCATTTTTATCGCACTCATGTCCGCCCTGGTGGTCCTCGGCGGGACACCCGACGTATCCGCACGTTCCGAAGGCATTGTCGCCAAGCCGAGCGCGTTTTCGGTAAAGGAAACCATGGATCGGCTGGTTGCGGTGTTCAAAAGCAAGGGATTTCGAATCTTCGCTCGGGTCAACCACACCGCCGCAGCCGAGAGCATCGGCAAGGAAATCGCCGAAGCGGAACTGCTGGTTTACGGCACGCCAAAAATCAGCACCCCCTTGTTACAAGAGAACATTCTTTCGGGCCTCGATTTACCGCTCAAAACGCTGGTTTACGAAGATGAAAAAGGCCAGGTCTTTCTGGCCTACAATCACCCAGGCTACATCGCCCGGCGCCACGAAATCCTAGGCCGCGACAAACTGATCGGCGCCATCAGCCGCATTTTGACGAACTTGACGGATCAGGCCGTTAAGGAGAAATTGTAGACCTATGTCTGCTTTAGCTGTCGCCATTCATGCTCTCGCCGCCACTCTTTGGGTGGGCGGCATGTTCTTTGCCTATCAGGTATTGCGCCCGTCGATGCCAATCTTAGACGCACCGCCGCCGCGCCTGAAACTATGGCTCGGCGTGTTTGAGCGCTTTTTTCCGTGGGTCTGGGGCATTGTCATTGTGCTGCCACTAACGGGATATTGGCAGATCTACAATGATTACGGCGGCATGGACGGCGTCGGCCCACACATTCATGTCATGCAGGGCGTCGGCTGGGTGATGATCGTGCTGTTTTGGTATCT
>JABIPG010000256.1 GCA_018698795.1 Rhodospirillaceae bacterium | reverse complement strand
CTGCGCTTGCAGGTCGAGCGGATGGCCGGAACGCTGATCCCCAGCGGACGCGAGTTCTTCCGCTTCTACGGCTTGGATCGCGACCGGTTGGCGCTGGCTAAACCCGATGCGCTGGTCATGCACCCCGGCCCGATGAACCGCGGCGTCGAAATTGATGCCGAAGTGGCTGACGATTTCGGCCGCAGCGTCATCCGCGAGCAAGTCGAGATGGGTGTCGCCGTGCGCATGGCGTGTCTGGAGGTCCTGACCGAAAATCTGGACCGACCGGAACTGAGGAACCTCTGAGATGGCGGTGACGGACGATATCCCCGGGCCCAAGGCCTACGTCAACGCCAGGCTTCTCGACCCCGCCAGCGGCCTCGACGCGCCAGGCGGCGTGCTGACGGATGGCGAACGGATCGTGGCGGCGCAAGCCGGGCTGTTCAGTGACGGCACGCCGGCGGATGCCGAAGTTATTGATTGTGCGGGGGCATGCATTGCACCGGGCCTTGTCGACATCCGCATGCATACGGGTGAGCCCGGTCAAGAACACAAGGAAACGCTATCCACGGCCGGTCGCGCCGCGGTTGCGGGCGGCGTCACATCGATGGTTTGTTTGCCCAACACCGAACCCGTCATTGATGATATGTCGACCGTGGAGTTTGTTGCCCGGCGCGCGCGCAAGCATGGCCTAGCCAAGGTTTATTGCTACGGCGCCGTGACCAAAGGCCTTGCAGGCATAGAGCTGACGGAAATGGGCATGCTGGCGGAATCGGGAGCTGTCGCCTTTACCGACGGTCTTCAACCGGTGGCCGATGCCCAGGTCATGCGCCGCGCCCTTGCTTATGCGGGAACTTTCGGCTTCCTGATCGTGCAACACGCCGAGGAGCCATCGCTGTCCAAGGGCGGCATGATGAACGTCGGAGAAACTGCGACACGCCTGGGCCTTTCGGGCATTCCGCCGCAAGCGGAAATCATCATGGTCGAACGCGACATCCGGCTCGTCGAGATGACGGGCGGGCGATTGCATTTCGCGCATCTCTCAACAGCCGAAGCCGTTGATGCCGTGCGCCAGGCTAAGGCCCGTGGGCTGACGATCACATGCGACACCGCGCCACCGTACTTCGCACTCAACGAATTGGCCGTCGGCGACTATCGAACATTCGCCAAACTGTCGCCGCCGTTGCGCTCGGAAAGCGACCGCCAGGCGATCATCGCCGGCCTGATGGACGGCACCATTGATGCCATCGCGTCAGACCACTTGCCGGAAGACGAAGAATCAAAGCGTCTCCCCTTCGCAGAAGCGGCTTTCGGCGGCACCGGATTGGAAACCCTTCTGCCCATCACCATGGAACTCGTCCACAATGGTCAAATGGACTTGCTGGCGACCCTAAGCTTGATCACCGACAAACCGGCACAATTGATGGGCCTGAATGGCGGGCGTTTGGTTGCGGGCGCGGCTGCTGATCTGATGGTGTTCGATCCGGACGCCGGTTGGAAAGTCACGGAAGAACGCCTGCATTCAAAATCCAAGAACTCACCGTTCGACGGTCGACCAGTACAGGGGCAGGTCATACGCACCGTTGTCGATGGCCGTACCGTCTATAAACGCGCCCCCTAAATCATGAACGCATTCGAACCTTACCAGGCGTTCGCTGCTGCATTGGGCTACTTGTTGGGCTCGGTGCCGTTCGGATTGGTCTTGACCCGCCTCGCCGGCCTGGGCGACATCCGCGAGATCGGCTCGGGCAACATTGGCGCCACCAATGTCCTGCGCACGGGAAACAAGTTTCTGGCTTTCTTGACGCTGCTATGTGATTCGGGAAAAGGTGCCGCAGCAGCGGTATTGGCAGCTTACATCTGGAATCCCGAGGCCGGTTTGATCGCCGGCTTCATGGCGGTATTCGGACACAACTTCCCGGTTTGGCTCAAATTCAAGGGCGGTAAAGGCTTCGCCACGACGTTGGGCGTTTTGTTGTTTACCGCTTGGCCTGTTTGTATCGGTGCTTGTGCCACATGGTTATTGACGGCCGGCGTATTCCGGTATTCATCGCTGGCAGCATTGGTCGCATTGGCGGCAGCACCGGCGTACGCCTATTGGATGGACCTGCAAGCCGTCGCGCTGATGGCCGGCGGTTTGGCGATGCTGGGCTTTTTCCGTCACCACGAAAACATTGCTCGCCTGATCAAAGGTGAGGAATCCAAAATCGGTGGCAAAAAATCCGAGCCCGCCGAGACCGATCAAAACAGCGGAGAAACACCATGAAGCTTTACGATTATGAGCGGGCGCCGAACCCGCGCCGGGTACGAATTTTTGCCGCCGAGAAAGGCATCGAGCTGGAAAAGATCAATGTCGATCTCAGTGCCAAAGATCAGATGGCAGACAGCTTCAAAGCTATCAACTCGCGCATCAGCGTACCGGCTTTGGAACTCGACGACGGGACGATCATCTGTGAAAGCGTCGCCATCTGCCGCTATTTCGACGAGATCCAGCCAGAACCGGCACTGTTCGGTACCGGTGCCGTGGGCAAGGCCAACGTGGAAATGTGGCACCGCCGCATGGCGATCGAGGGGCTTCAACCCGTGGCCGATAGCGTACGCAACACGGTTGAGT
>JABIPG010000085.1 GCA_018698795.1 Rhodospirillaceae bacterium | reverse complement strand
GGCCAGACCGAATGCAACCTGGTGGTCGCCAACTGCCAAGAGATCATGCCCGTCAAACCCGGCCACATGGGCCGCGCCGCGCCCGGACATCGGGTTGAGGTCATCGACGACGACGGCAACGTGCTCGGCCCCGGCGAAGAAGGCGAGATGGCGGTGAAAACGCCAGACCCCGTGTTGATGCTGAACTACTGGAACAATCAAGAAGCCACCAACGCCAAAATCACCAATGGCTGGTGGCGCATGGGCGATGCGGCGGTGAAAGATGAAGACGGCTACTTCCGCTTCGTCGGTCGCGCTGATGACGTGATCACCAGCGCCGGTTATCGGATCGGTCCCGGTGAGATCGAGGATTGCCTGACCAAGCACCCCGCCGTGTCGCTGGCCGCCGCCATCGGCGTACCGGACCCGGTACGGACGGAAAACATTAAAGTATTCATCAAGCTCACCGATGGCCTCAACGGCAGCCCCGAGTTGGAAGAGGACATCCGGGGATTCGTGAAAACGCGGCTCAGCCCACACGAATACCCGCGCTTGATCGAGTTCGTCTCGGACCTGCCACTCACCGCGACTGGAAAGATCCGCCGCAAAGATTTGCGCGACGCGGAATTGGCGAAAATGGACGCGCAACAATGAGCGACCGCGCCGACCAGGGCACCTATGACTACATCATTGTCGGCGCGGGCTCAGCGGGCTGCGTGCTGGCCAACCGTTTGAGTGAAGACCCAAACACTCGGGTTTTGCTGTTGGAGGCCGGCGGCAAGGACAACTACCACTGGATCAACATTCCCATCGGCTATCTGTTCTGCATGGGCAATCCACGCACTGATTGGATGATGAGTACCGAGCCCTCGGAAGGGCTGAACGGCCGCGCACTCCCCTACCCGCGCGGCAAGGTGCTGGGCGGGTGTTCGTCGATCAACGGCATGATCTACATGCGCGGCCAGTCCGCCGACTACGACCAGTGGCGGCAGCTGGGCAACACCGGTTGGGGCTGGGATGATGTACTGCCGTATTTCCGAAAATCCGAAGACTACCACTTGGGCGACAGCGAGACGCACGGCTCGGGTGGTGAATGGCGGGTCGAGAAACAGCGCCTGTCATGGGAGATCCTCGACACGTTTTTGCAGGCCGCCGAGGAGATTGGCCTGCCGCGCCTCGATGATTTCAACTCGGGCGACAACGAGGGTGCGGGCTACTTCGAGGTCAACCAGGCCCGTGGCGTGCGCGTGAGCACGGCGGGCGCCTTTCTGAAACCGGTGATGAACCGCCCGAACTTGCGGGTGCTTACCCATGCGCACACCACATCGCTGGTGCTGGACGGCAAGCGCGTCACCGGCATTGAGTTTGACCTGAAAGGCCAACCCGCTGTAGCCAACGCATCGGGCGAGGTGATCTTGTCGGCAGGTGCGGTGAACACACCGAAGATTTTGGAGCTTTCCGGCATCGGGCGCGGCGATGTGTTGAGCCGGTTCGATATCCCGGTACGGCACGAACTCAACGGCGTCGGCGAGAACCTGCAAGACCACCTGCAAATCCGGACCGTGTTCAAGGTGAAAAACGTCGCCACGCTGAACGAACGCGCCAACAGTTTACTCGGTAAAATTTCCATGGGGTTGGAATACGCGCTGTTCAAATCCGGGCCGTTGACCATGGCGCCCAGCCAGTTCGGCATGTTCGTGAAAAGCGACCCACGCGTCGCCACGCCTGATTTGGAATACCACGTGCAGCCGCTCAGCACCGACAAGCTGGGCGATCCCCTGCACCCCTTCCCCGCCGTCACCACATCAGTGTGCAACCTACGCCCTGAAAGCCGCGGCACCATCCATATCAAGTCACCCGACGCTGCCGAGCACCCATCGATCCAACCCAATTATTTGTCGGCGCAAGCCGACCGCGACGTGGCGGCGAAATCCATCCACCTGACGCGGCGCATCATGGCGACCAAGGCGGTGGCGAAGTACGAGCCCGAGGAATTCCTGCCCGGTGCGCATATTCAATCCGACGCAGACCTCGCCGTCGAGGCCGGCAACATCGCCACCACCATCTTCCACCCCGTCGCGACCTGCAAAATGGGCGCCGACCCCATGGCCGTGGTTGATGAGCGCTTGCGCGTGCACGGTCTCCAGGGTTTGCGCATCGTCGACGCCTCGGTGATGCCGACCATCACCAGCGGCAACACCAACTCGCCCGTCATCATGATCGCCGAAAAAGCGGCGGAGATGATACGCGCAGATGCGGGCTAAACGTAGGCTATTCGCCAGTAGCACCTAGGCGGCGGAGCCGACCCAGAGCGTGGCGGTATCTGGCAGCTGCCCACTGAGCCGTCACCGACCGCCGGTTTGGACGCAAGAGCCGACACGATCCAACCGCCGATACGAATACCGCAGATAGCCAAAAGCAGACATTCCAAGCATGGAAATTAAATTCGGGGAGGCGTCTATCTGAATGGTAAAAAAACTGGGCTGAATGGTTTTTCGAACACGGCCCAATCAGGGAACTCTGATTTCAAGCGGCTGCGGATGTGGAATTATTTATTAAAAGACGATGCAGATTGGGTATTGTGGCCATGAAACATAAGGCTACACAGGAAATATGGGATAAAGGAGATCTCTTATGCACTTGGAAGGCTCGTGCCATTGCCAAAAGGTGACGTTCCGCGTCAACGCCCCGCATCCCTACCCCTTTAACCGGTGCTATTGCTCGATCTGCCGCAAGACCGGTGGTGGTGGCGGCTATGCGATTAACATCGGCGGCGAGGCGGCGAGTTTGGAGGTTTCGGGGCGCGAGCATGTTTCGGTTTATCACGCCCGCATTGATGGCAACGAAAGCCCGGCCGAGCGGCATTTCTGCCGGCACTGCGGCTCGGCATTGTGGGTTTGGGATCCGCGCTGGGCGGACTTGGTGCACCCCTTTGCATCTGCCATTGACAGCGACTTGCCTAAACCGCCCGAGCGCGTTCATCTAATGCTCGCCTCCAAAGCGTCCTGGGTCGAAACTGCGAGCGGCCCCCACGACCAGACATTCGACGAATATCCAGAAGAAGGCCTAGCCCAGTGGCACCAGCGCCTGGGGCTCGAGCGTTGAACTGCGTCGGGTTTTAGAGGTTAAAAATATCGCCACAATGACCGCTAATGGGATGGACCGGCTGCTCCCATGAGTTGGGGTCACAGGCCAACAAGATGCACTGATGCCCTCAAATTCCCGATATCGGAATTTATTACCTTTCGGAAATAACTGTTATT
>JABIPG010000282.1 GCA_018698795.1 Rhodospirillaceae bacterium | reverse complement strand
CGGGGCGCTTTTCGTTCAACGTCAAGGGCGGGCGTTGCGAGGCCTGCCAAGGCGATGGCGTGATCAAGATCGAGATGCACTTCCTGCCCGATGTCTACGTGCAGTGCGATGTGTGCAAGGGCCAGCGCTACAACCGCGAAACGCTCGAGATCGAGTTCCGCAACAAATCTATCGCCGACGTGCTCGACATGACCGTCGAGGAGGCCGCCGAGTTCTTCAAGGCGGTGCCCTCCATCCGCGACAAAATGGTAACGCTGGAGCGCGTCGGCCTGGGTTATATCCACCTGGGCCAGCAAGCCACAACGTTGTCGGGCGGCGAGGCGCAACGCGTCAAACTGGCAAAAGAGCTGTCGCGACGCGCCACCGGGCGCACGCTCTATATCCTCGATGAGCCCACCACCGGCCTGCATTTCGAGGACGTGCGCAAATTGTTGGAAGTGCTGCACGCACTGGTCGAGCAAGGCAACACCGTGGTCGTCATTGAGCACAACTTGGAAGTCATCAAGACCGCCGACTGGATCGTCGACCTGGGCCCCGAAGGCGGCACCAAGGGCGGACACATCGTCGCCCAAGGCACGCCCGAAGAGGTCGCTGAGACGCCCGAAAGCTTCACGGGCCAATATCTGGCGCCGTATCTGAGTATCAAACCGGCGAAGCGCAAGAAGAGTGCGTGAGTAGCCGCTTGTTCCTTCAGCACCGTTCCCCTGAAAAAGTGGACCTCCCCGTCGCATACCTCTAGAAAAGGTGCGCTAGAAAGGTGCCAAGGTGCGGGCGGAACGATGGAAAGCGGAGAACGCCGCCGCCATTGAAAGTTCCAATCAATAGGTGGAGGTCCACAGTCTGCCACTGAAACGATACCGGCGCTTTTGATGGCGCGGCGCTTTTGATGGCAGGGTTTGAAGTTCTCCCGAACCTGGACTAGGTCGGTTTCGTCTTTGGCTTGTAGGCCGATCTGCTGGAAGACCTGAACACAAGGGTTGTCGTGCCGCCGATCACTCGGTCGGACGCACCGGTATCCGCCGAAAAGCTCAACCCGATATTTCAAATCGATGGCGCAGAAGTCATCATAGTCACGCAATTCCTTGCCGCCGTCCCGACATCCATTTTATCGACCCCAGGATATGGCGTTTCAGAGGTTTTAGGCAGCAAGGCCCACTCACGGTTCAGAAGTGGTCACATTTGGGGGGACGCATGAACTACGGGAATTGCCCCATTTCGGCCTTCGGGACCTCTGTGTTCCAACTTCCGTTATGTGATCAGTTGCCGGACATTCGGGCAATCGAGCCTGCGCTGCCGCAAAGTGCCAAAAGGGGACGATCCAATTTCGAAAACATATTCAGCAGTATTTGAGAATTACCGGTTGGAAGGTTGGAATTGTCACCACATACTGTTCACAGAGAATTGTGAGTGATTAAACTCATATCGATAAATGCGGAGTGGAAAAGTGTCCAACTCTACCAACATTAACCAAAATCAATTTTATCAAGCTTATGATCGTAAGCAGCAGGGAACTGTCCTAAAGGCCAAGCACATAAGGCAATTCCGCAAAGATTTTATTGAGGCTTCTGGTTATTGCAACGGAATGTCTGTGCTGGAGTTAGGCTGCGGCAATGGTCTATTTTTGCGCTTTCTTGCATATCTGGGAGTTGAAAACTTCATCGGTGTTGATGGCGACTCTCGTATCATGGAGGAAATTCCAGTCGAATTAGCCTCGACCGTGCGCATTTCCGATTTTGCCGACTATTTCTCAAATGAGGCGCCTGAAAGGCCGTTTGACCGTATCGTCCTATTTGACGTTCTTGAACATTTCACTCCTGAAGACGCGGCTATTTTGCTCAAATCAGCATCCGAAATTCTTAGCCCTGATGGACGTATCGTGATCCGTGTGCCGAACATGGCTTCGCCGCTGGCTCTGGGCGTCCAGTACAATGACGTTACTCACCGGACGGCGTTTTCACCAGGTTCGATCCGTCAAGTGGCGAGTGTCGCGGGATTGGCACCTGAAACTTTCAGGGCACAGGCTTACACTTCACGCTACAGGGAAATCCGCGAGCGAGCTTTTACATCGGTGATATCCTGGTTCCTTGCCATGCCCCCAATGATTTGGTCGCCAAATATGATCGCCGTCCTGAAGAAAGACGGAGACTGACTCAAAGATTAAGGGGTGAAATTTTTCGCAGGTTCGTTTAATTGAGCAGTCAAGAACTCCGCAGACGCAGTTAGGCCATCAGTCTGAAAAACACGTCAGGCCGTTACCGGCGACCGGTAAAATGGAAAATATTGGCGCCGGAAAAATCCTCTTGGCGACATTTCCAATGTCAAAGAAATTGAGCTTTTTGCAAGCGTCGAAACACAACCGCGCGCAGCATAGCATTATCGTAGCGCCTGCAATTCTCACTTTCCACAAAGACGTGGATACCTGGGTCAAACCAGGCATGACGGTAAAGAGATGTTTTTCGCTCATCGCTATTAGCCGTCATTGTTTTGACGTCGCGACTTCTTTCGGTTCTGGGTACCAACCAGACGAATTTCTCAAGCATAGCGTAAGTACGTCCCGGCAAATGCCATCTATTTTGCATATGTGAATAAAGGTTGTTTTATTCCTATCATTAGGATATATTAACCACATGGTGACTTTGCAACATCGAACTCTAGGCACTAGAGCTGTCGATATACCGACAAAGGGGTGGGAAATCGAAATTGGGTTCGTTCCCCAGATTTTTTTTAGTCTTCATAAAAAACAACAACTTCCAACCCCGGTTTTTTCGTCTATGCCCCCCAAAGGGGTGGGGGAAAGCGCCGGAAATCTCTGCCAGACGGCATCATCAAGACTCCCCGTTCCGACCGCTCGCGATATACTGCCCCGAGACAACGTCATAACAGAATTCGAAAAGTTGAGGATGCCCGCATATGGATAAGCCCCTGATCGCCGCCGAAAAGCCCGAAAAAGTCTCGCTGGAAAAAGGCGGCGATTACGCTTGGTGCGCCTGCGGGCGCTCGGGCAAGCAGCCGTTTTGCGACGGCTCGCATCGCGGCACGACCTTTTCACCTGTAAAATTCTCACCCGACGAAAGCGCCGAGAAATTCCTCTGCATGTGCAAGCGCACCAAAACCCCGCCCTACTGCGACGGCAGCCACGCCAAGCTGACTGACGAGGAGCGCGCCGAAAGCACCCGCGCACGCCTGGCGCTCGACAAGGGAGACGGCATGCCGGCCCCGGTGCCGACGCCGGAAGAACCCACCGTTAAACAAATTCACGATCTCGCCAAGGATGGGCTTTCGAAGCTCGGCCATCACGGCGAGATGGGCGCCATGGGCGTGCCGCGCAAAGATTTGCCGCACTGGGACGACATCCAAATCCTGGCGGCGCAAATGGCCACCAAGCCGTTGCTTGATGATGTCGCCGTCGGCACCGAATTGGTGATCGGCCCCAATGCAGCCAAGCCATTAAAGCTCGATATCCCACTGTTCGTCTCAGACATGAGCTACGGCGCGCTCAGCGAGGAAGCCAAAGTGTCACTGGCACGCGGTGCCGAGCGTGCGGGTACCGGCATCTGCTCGGGCGAAGGCGGCATGCTGCCCGAAGAGCAAGCCGCCAACAGCCGCTATTTCTACGAACTGGCGTCGGCCCAATTCGGCTACAAAGAAGAACTACTGGCCCGCGTACAGGCGTTCCACTTCAAGGGCGGCCAGGGTGCCAAAACAGGCACTGGCGGGCACCTGCCGGGCAACAAGGTGCAGGGCAAAATCGCCGACGTGCGCGGCCTGGAGCCCGGCACCGCCGCCATTTCGCCCGCGACCTTCTCTGATCTCAGTTCCGTCGCCGACTTCCGTGATTTCGCAGACCGGGTGCGCGAAGTGACCGGCGGCATTCCCATCGGCTTTAAGCTGTCGGCCAATCATATCGAGGCGGACATGGATTTCGCGCTCGATGCCGGTGCGGATTACATCATCCTCGACGGCCGCGGCGGCGGCACCGGCGCGGCGCCGTTGATTTTCCGCGATAACATTTCGGTGCCGACCATTCCGGCCCTGGCGCGTGCTCGCCAGCACCTGGACCGCCAAGAGCGGCCAGACGTGACGCTGATCATCACCGGCGGTTTGCGCATGCCGGTCGACTTTATCAAGGCGCTGTGCATGGGCGCCGACGGCGTGGCGTTGTCGAATTCCGCCATGCAGGCGATTGGCTGCGTTGGGGCGCGCATGTGCAATACCAACCTGTGCCCCGCCGGTATCGCCACCCAAGACGCTGAATTACGCGCCAAGCTTGATGTGGACGAGGCCCAGGCCCGGTTGACGCGTTTCTTCGAGGCCTCGGTGGAATTGATGCAGGTGATGGCGCGCGCCTGCGGCCACGACCACCTGAACAAATTCAATGCCGGCGATCTGTCGACCTGGAAGCGTGAGATGGCCGAGCTCTCGGGGGTGAAGTTCGCCGGCGTTGGGACATTGGGGTTTGGCGAAAACGGAGCTTCTGAATGAACCGCAATCCCCTTCCCACGCCCGAACAGCTGATGTCGAAAGCCACGGGCACGCTGGTCGATGAATTGGATATGGAGATTGTGGCCGTCGAGGAAGGCCGCGTCGAAATGAGCATGCCGGTGACGCATCGACATTTGGCGCCAAACCACTACCTGCACGCCGGCGCGGTGGTGGCGTTGGCCGACACCACCTGCGGCATGGGCGCCTTTGCGCATCTACCCGAAGGTGCGGAGGCTTTCACCACGATTGAGTTGAAAACCAATTTCCTCGGCACCGCCACCATCGGCTCACTGCGTTGCATCGCCACCCCGCACCATCTGGGGCGCACCACGCAGGTTTGGGATGCCGATGTTGTCCACGTCGATACCGGCAAGACCATCGCGCGGTTTCGCTGCACGCAGATGGTGCTGTGGCCGAAATCATGAGGGCTGCCGCCTGCAAATGGATGAATATCCGACACGCTGAGATTGCGCCCCTGCCCGGGCAATGCTATGCGGAATGAAATTGGAAATCAGGAGAGTAAAAAAATGGCGACGATATCAGGAAAATGCCTTTGCGGCGGCATCAGCTACGAATCAGATAATGAGCCAATGTTCACTGCCAACTGCCATTGCTCGGACTGCCGAGCC
Organism: Rhodospirillaceae bacterium; assembly: GCA_018698795.1. GTDB lineage: Bacteria > Pseudomonadota > Alphaproteobacteria > Rhodospirillales > Casp-alpha2 > TMED8. The sequence goes on along the minus strand of JABIPG010000282.1, from coordinate 4,160 downwards.
GCGACCGGTGCGGCCTACTCGACGCTGAGTTTCTTCAAATCGGACGACGTTAAAATCTCCGGCGAAACGAAATCCTACCAACACGTCGCCGACAGCGGCAGCCAGATGATCAAGCGTTTCTGCCCCAATTGCGGTTCGCAATTGTTCGGTGAGAACTCAGCCCGCGAAGGCATGATCTCTGTCCGCGCCGGCACCATCGATCAGGTGGAAATGGTCAAGCCCGCACGCAACGTCTATTGCGGCAGCAAGATTCCCTCGACCCCCTTGGATCCTGAATTGCCCGCCAGCGAGAAAATGCCGGAAGCTTAAATCTCACCGCCCCATCGCACACACCGCCAGGAGACCCGCATGCCCAGTTCCATCCGCGACACCTTGATCAAGATCGTGCTGTTTTCCTTCGTTATCGGCCTTCTGTTGTCGTTCTTCGATATCGACCCGGCGCAGCTGCTGAAAAACTTCGGCGCCACGGCGGAGAAGATCTTTGAGATCGTCGCGGATATTATTGAATGGGGTGTGAAATACGTGCTGCTGGGCGCCGTGGTGGTGGTGCCGATCTGGCTGGTGATCTTCGCGATAGGGAAACTGCGCGGGAAATAATCAGACGCGGTAATCGTGCGGGAAAGCCGCTTTCAGGGTCTCGGAGAACAGCTCAGCCATGCGGCGCGTATCCTTCGATGCCTGTTCAATGGCACGAACGAATTCTCCGCCGTCCAGGCCGCCCGCTTCGATGCGGCTGATCAGGCTCTTGGTACGATCGAAGTTGATCACCTCTTCGCCGCCCTCAGACAAAGTCGTGGTGTCGTCTTCGACGTTCGCCTGGGTTTGGCCAGGTCCAGCTTGAAGCTCCGACAGCACGGTGCCGAATAGCTTGGTAATGCGCTGCACGTCTTCTTGGGCAGCAGCCAGTGCCGCGTCGAACGCTTTGCGGTCAGTCCCGGCATCCGGCAGCGCTGCCGCCAGTTCGCTGGCACGCGCCAAGTTGACGCGCTTGTTGCCACTGTCGCCGATCTCAACCGTATCGCGGACAGCTCGCCGCGAATCAGGCTGTGACGCCTCTCGCTCCACCGGTTGCTGGGCCGGGCGATTTGGCAAGCTCACATTTGATGATACAGGATCAATCATTCGAGAATTGTAACACAAAGACTTGACCTTGCCCCGCACAAATCGGCTACAACCACCTCATGCGAAAACGACCATTACTCATCCTGGCTTTCATCGCCCTTTGCATTCTGGCCATCGGTGGCGGCAACGCCATCCGAAAAGCCGTCGATCCGGACGTTGCATCAACGTCGAACCCGATTTTTGCGGGTCTGGGGAAGGCCCTGAAAGGCCTCGTAACGCCGCCACCGCCACCGCCCGGCGCCCATGCCCGCGATGCGAAATTGGTTGCCCAAGGCCAAGCTGTCTATGAGCAACACTGCGCCGACTGCCACGGCAAAAACCTTGAGGGCGAACCCGATTGGCGAACGAAGAAGCCGGACGGCACCCTACCCGCTCCACCGCACGACGAAAGCGGTCACACCTGGCATCATCATGACCAGTTGTTATTCGACTACACCAAACACGGCGGACAGGCGCTGGCGCCCGATGGCTTCAAAAGCGGTATGCCGGCTTTCGGCGAAACGTTGAGTGACGACGATATCTGGGCCGTGCTGGCCTTCATAAAAAGCCGCTGGCCAGCGGAAATCCAAAACCGCCAGCGCGCACGCAACCAATAGCAACTAGTTATTGAACCCTACAGTAGCCAAAGCGCGATCGACCTTGGCCTTGCCCCAGGTTTTCGGCTGGGAAGGTTGTGCATTTGGCCCAGCGACCTTCGTGCCTTGCCCAGCCTCGGCAAGTTCCACCCGGCCGGCGCGGGTTTCAACGTAAACGCCTTTACCGTCCAACATGGCGACTTGAAACTCGCCGTCGAGCATGCCGCCCCAAAACGTCGTGCCGCGAACGCCGATAGTGGCAACTTCGGTATTCACCAAGAACGACGCGTCGGCGGTTCGGGTGATCTTGCCCGTCGCCGCGCTGAACGCGCCTTGCAACAAACGTAATGCAGCGTTGGGTCTGGCACCCATGGCATATTCAGAGACCACCAGCACGGCTTTTTCGCCAAGCGTCAGCACTGTGTCGTCGACCATCGTCACTTCCAAACGCGCGTCTTTTCCTGTCGAAAGCACGTCACCTGCCAAAATCGCATCACCAAACTTGAGCGGGCGCGGCAGCGCATTCTGCATGGCCATCGCAGCCCCTTGGATGCGCGAGACCTTGCCAGCGAGTTCGTCGTCCGCTGCCTGCGATGAAATAGGGGCGAAAATGACAAAACCTAGGAGAAAAAAAGACATCAAAGTCTTCACGCTGCGTCCTCCTGCTTGCTCTCAAACACTCGAGCAACAAAATCTGGGTAGATTTCCGCGATCTGTTCACCAATCTGGCTTCGCAACAGACCCAAGCGATCGGGCTCGGGTTCGGGCGTGACCGGCACTATGTCGGGAATATCGAAATCAAACCCAGTATTGTCCCGCACCTCCTCCAACGTATGGCCTGGGTGCACGGATTCGAGGGTAAAACGCTTGCGCGCTGGATCGAAAGACATCAAACAAAGTTCCGTGACCAGAGCTTTCGGACCGCCGGGACGATAGACATCAGGCTCTGACGTGCCAGGCGCGCTGATAAAATCGACCTTGGGCACAAACACGCGGCGGGTATGTTCGGGCCGGAACAGAATAACTTTCGGCACCACGAAATACATGTAGGCAGACCCGAACGAGCCAGGAAATCGCTTGTCCACAGTCGGATACTCGCCGGTACCGACCAAATTGACATTCGCCTCACCGTCGATCTGCACACCGCCTAAGAAAAACACATCGATGCGCCCCTGCCCTGCACAATCGAATATCTCTCGACCGCCGTCAGTAAACGGGTTGTTGGCAACGCCGTGAATGATTGAGGCGCGCAGGCGACCTTCAGTCAGATGCCGCACCAGCAACGCCGCCGACCCCGGTATCGGCGAAGCCGCACCCACGGCAACATGGCGTACCGCTGGATCATCAAGCAGCCGCGCAATGACCGTAATCATCAACTCTTCGGTTTTATAGCTCATTCCGCAGCTTCCGTAACTTCTCCAGGCATGTCCTCGGGCATATCACCGGCCAGGAAATCGTCCAAAAATGCCAAAAAGCCCTCTTCCGTCCGGGCCATGCGGGCGTAAGTGCGGTAGGTCTCAGTATCGGCTGGGTAGTATCCCGGTAGCCCCAACGGTTTGGCCCCACGACGCGCTTGAGCAATGCCGCCAATGTAGATGTTAGGCAGTGTACCAGCCGCCATGGTATCGCTGGCGACAAGCTTCTCGTCGGTGATGCGCTCGGCGGTGACCAGGGTGGTCTTAGCGGCATGCGCCAACGGCACCAACTCGCGTCGACGCCCGATCCAGACATCGCCGAACTTATCGGCCAGCGGCGCATGGAAGATGGCGAAATCCGGCCGGATCGCCGGCAGCAGAACGACCGGGCCGTTGCCCTTGCCTAACGGGTCATCGACCACTTTCCAATCGTCGCGATTGGCCAAGATATCTGTACCGATTAGCCCTGTCAGCGGCATGAACGGGATGCCTTTCTCGCCCGCCTGAAGGGCTGCGTGAATGGCCGGACAGGTGGAATCGATAATCCGCACCTTGCCTTCTTCGACCGCCGCACTAAAACGCGGCGCCAAGCCGAATTCGCCCAGACTGACGGCTGCACACTCAATGGTCGATACACACCCGGCCCCAATCAGCATGTCAGCGGCGAGGCTGCCGATGGGCACACAAAGCAGGTGCATATCCCGCACGCCACGCTGGATCAGCGCGCGCACCATGGCCATAGAGACGAAACTTTGCTCCGCCGGCATGGCCACTAAGGCACCGTCCGGCACTTGCGCCGCGAGGGCGTCGATACTGGTTTGATCAATCATAAACTCAGTATAAACGCACTTGCGCGCATCGCCAACGGTGCATCAGCTACCAGGCGTGGTCGCCCGCCAGTATTCAGTAGACCTGCTGCGAAAGTCCATATTTTGTAGGTTTTCGATCTTCTCCCAGCTACCCGTAGCATTCTCTTAACCCTACAAGGTCATTGTGGTCCCTAAACCGCGTTGATTTTGGGAGGTGGTGTGTGAGCAAGGTCCTTTGT
>JABIPG010000255.1 GCA_018698795.1 Rhodospirillaceae bacterium | reverse complement strand
ATCGAAGGTGAATACGGCGCCGACACGATGCCGCAAACCGCCGATAACCTGGCACGCGACTTCCAACTGAGCCGTGAAGAATGCGATACCTTTGCCGCAAACTCGCAGGCCAAATACGCCGCTGCCAAAGCCGACGGTTACTTCAATGACGAACTGACGCCGGTCATCGTACCGGGTGGGCGCAAAAAGCCCGACGTGGAAGTCACCGAAGACGAGCACCCGCGCCCCGGCACCACGGCCGAGGCATTGGGCGGCATGCGCGCGTTGTTCGCCGACGGCGTGACGACGGCCGGCAATGCTTCGGGTATCAACGACGGTGCGGCGGCATTGATTGTCGGCTCGCTCGAAGCCGGTGAGAAAGCCGGCGCCAAACCCTTGGCGCGTATTCTCTCCAGTGCCGTTGCTGGCGTAGAACCCCGCATCATGGGCTATGGCCCAGTGCCGGCGTCCGAGAAAGCGCTGGCGCGCGCGGGCCTGACCATCGCCGATATGGACGTGATTGAGTTGAACGAAGCTTTCGCGGCGCAATCTTTGGCCTGTATGAAAGGCCTGGAACTGGCGTTTGATGATAGCCGTGTAAATCCTAACGGCGGCGCCATTGCCATCGGTCATCCGCTCGGTGCATCGGGGGCACGTATCGCACTCACCGCCGTGCGTCAATTGCACCGTACGGGCGGCCGTTATGCGCTGATCACCATGTGTATCGGCATCGGCCAGGGTATCGCGACTGTTCTTGAAAGGACGTAAGCATGAGCACCGAGCAAGCCAGTTTCAATTGGGAAGACCCGCTTCTCCTCGATGATCAACTCACCGAGGAAGAGCGTATGATCCGCGACATGGTCCAGCGTTTCGCCGAAGACCGGCTGATGCCGGTGATCGTGGATTGGAACCGTCATGAGAAGTTCGATAAGGACCTCATGCGGGAGTTTGGTGAACTGGGCTTGCTCGGCGGCACCATTGAGGGTTACGGCTGCCCAGGCCTGGGCCATGTGGCCTACGGTCTGGTTTGCCGCACCTTTGAAGGTATCGACACGGCGTTTCGCTCAGCTGTCGGCGTACAGTCGGGCTTGGCCATGGCGCCGATTTCTCTGTTCGGCTCGGAAGAGCAAAAGCAGAAGTACCTTCCCGGTATGGCCAAGGGTGAGATCATCGGCTGCTTCGGCCTGACCGAGCCTGATCACGGATCCGACCCATCGGGCATGAAGTCGCGTGCGAAGAAAGTGGATGGTGGCTGGCGGTTGACCGGCAACAAGATCTGGATCACCAACTCACCGATCTCGGACATCTGCATCGTCTGGGCGAAAGACGAAGAAGGCGTGGTCAACGGCTTTATCGTCGACAGCAACGCAGACGGCGTACAAACGCCGAAGATTGAGGGCAAGTTCGGCGTGCGCGCGTCAGCCACCGGTGAAATCGTCATGGATGACGTGTTCGTGCCCGATGAAGATCACCTGCCGGATGTACAAGGCCTGAAAGCGCCGTTGTCGTGCCTGTCGCGCGCGCGCTTCGGCATCAGCTGGGGCGCCATGGGTGCGGCGGAGTTCTGTTGGAAGGCGACGCGCCAATATGTGATGGACCGCAAACAATTCGGCCGTCCGCTGGCCGCAACGCAGTTGATCCAGAAGAAACTCGCCGACATGCAGACCGATATCGCATTAGGGCTGCAAGGCTCGCTCCGGATCAGCCGCTTGGCCGACGAGGGCAGGGCGACACCCGAAATGTTCTCGCTGGTGAAGCGCAACAATACTGGTAAGGCTCTGGAGATCGCCCGCGTGTGCCGCGATATGCATGGCGGCAACGGTATCTCGGATGAGTTTCATATCATCCGCCATATGCTTAATATGGAAGTCATCAACACGCTGGAAGGTACGCACGATATTCACGCCCTGGTGCTGGGTCGTGCGCAAACGGGGATACAGGCGTTTTCGGCGTAGATTTCCCGGGGGAGGAAAGCATGGATATCAAACCGCTGACACCGCATATCGGTGCCGAAATCTCCGGCATTCAGCTCGGCGACGCCATGGACCAAAGCCGCTTCGGCGCCATTCATGACGCGCTGATGACCCATCAGGTGCTGTTCTTCCGCGACCAGGAGATGTCCCT
>JABIPG010000254.1 GCA_018698795.1 Rhodospirillaceae bacterium | reverse complement strand
TTCCTCTCCATCGTCGTTGCGCGCCTGCCGCCCGAACAACAAGCCAAAGCGCGAATGATCGGGCTCATGGGCGCGCTTGGGTTCCGCATCGCGCTGCTGGCCAGCCTTGTGTGGATCATCGGACTGACGAAACCGATTTTCACGATTATGGATTTTGCGCTCTCTTGGCGCGATGTGATCCTCGGCGTCGGCGGGCTGTTCTTGCTCTACAAAGGCACGCTGGAAATCCACGAAACGGTCGAAGGCGATCACGATGGAGATGGAGCTGGAAAAAAGACCATGTCCTTCGCCGCCGCCATCTTCCAGATCATGATGCTGGATATCATTTTCTCGCTCGATTCCGTCATCACCGCGGTGGGCATGGTGCAGAACCTGCCGGTGATGGTCACCGCCGTGGTCATCTCGGTGATCATTATGATGGTGGCGTCGGGGCCTGTAGCTGCCTTCATTCAAGAACACCCAACCACCAAGATGCTCGCCTTGAGCTTCTTGTTGCTGGTCGGCGTTGCCTTGGTGGCGGACGGCATGCATTTCCACATCCCGCGCGGGTACCTTTATTTCGCTATCTTCTTCTCGGCAATGGTCGAGGTGCTCAACTTGATGGCCTTAAAGCGCAAAAAACGTGCCCGAGAGGCCGCATCTTGAAGATCGGCTTCATCGGCCTCGGCTCCGTCGGGGGGAAACCGGCATTGAGGTCGTAGCGCCTTGCGGAGGACTAGGTGCCGGAGACCAGGGACTAGGTGAACGGTTTTAGGCCGCGCGTAAAATCGGTCGCAACGCCAGACACAGCGGCAATGTCAGGAATACCGTCGATGCCAGTACCGTCAGCGCCGTACTGACGCCCCAAACATCGCTGATCGCGCCGTAGCCCAGCGGCGCCAGCGCACCGGCTCCGACGCCGAGTGTATAAAAGATACCAAAGGCGCGCGCCTGACGCTCAGGGTCGACGAAATCCCCCACCGTGCCATAGAGCACCGACGACGTGCCGTTGAGCGCGATCCCCAGCAAAGGCAAGGTTGCCATGGCCACGGTCAAATCGGCGGCGATGACCGTCAAGATCAGCCCGCCGGTCGCCAGTTCGGTGATGATAACGGTGCGCAAGATGCCGATCCGCTCAGCCGCCAGACCGCAAATCAGCTTACCCGCCGCACCGCCGGAAAAAATCAGCGCCAATGCGAAACCAACGCCGGTCACGTCGAGCCCTTTCTCCATCAGAAGGAACGGAAGAAAGGTCATGAATGCAAGACGCGCCGAGCTGTCGATGACGCCGATGCCCGATAGCACCGCAAACCCCCGGCGATGACGGATACCCCACCCGGCAACAGATTGGTTTTCGTCATGGTGCTGATTGCGAACCGGTTGTTCACCGGCGCCAAATCGGCGCAGCACAAAGTAAATTACAACTGCCGCCGCCACACCGACCGCGCCATAAATGAAGGTGCCCGTCTGCCATCCATAAATACCGACAATCGCCGCGACGCTAAACGGCACCACGACCTTCCCCAGGTCACCGGCGAAATTGTACATGCCCAACGCCGCGCGGCGGCGGCCATCACCGTAGGCGGTCGAGATCACCGAAGACGCCAGTGGATGTTGGACCGCACAGCCGGTGCCGGTGATCAGCAAAATGACTGCCAGGCTGGTAAACCCGTCCGCCAACGCCAACAGCAAAAAACCGCATCCGGCCAGCACCGTGCCTGTCGCCAGCACAACACGCTCTCCGAAGCGTTCTGCCAAAAACCCCGCCGGCACCTGCGAGGCAGCCAAGCTGCCCGACATGCACATCTTCAAAAAACCAACCTGCGCGTGGCTCAGGCCAAACCCGGTCGCCCACAACGGCAACAGCACAAACAGGCAATCGGTGAAACCGTCGTGGATAAAGTGCGCAAAGCCGCCGCTGGCCAAAATGCCGCGACGGCGCCGGGTTTCAGCAACTTGCGTCACCCGGCCTTCCCAGCTGAACCACCCGGATAGCTTTTACCCATGCCCATGGCTGGATCCATCTGCGTGCCGTAGGGCGGGATCGGGTAGCGCAGCCCCACCTTACCAATACCCTGCACGCCCTCGATCCCACGCATGAACTCATCGGGCGGCATGGCCAGCAACATTTCGTCATCGGCAACGCCGCCGTAGCGGCGCTCGGCATAGCACGGGATCGAGATGGAGGTCTCACGGGTCGCCAAAGCGCGGCCCCAACTGTCGGAGCAGGCACTTTCGCCGGTGATGGTCATGTCGTAGCGCTTGTAGCGCTTCCATTGCAGGCCGTTGACGAACAGGATCGTCTGCGCTGGCGTGGCGTAGAACAATACGATGTCCGGCGGGTCCAACCGGCCCGAGCGCAGCGGCGCCACGCAGAGCCCTTGGTATTTCGGCTCGACGCGGGTCATGTCGGCCTGGTGCAGGCGCGCCGCCTCGCGGTTCTCGAACCAAACGCCGTCCATCTGCTCGCCCGTCAGGTAGGCCTCGTCCGGCGCATTAAGCCCGACGATGCCGCCGCAGTTGGAATGCATGCGTGTGTTTTCGTGGCGGATACCCAGCGTAAATCCCGCTGTGCGCACCTGCCCGACCATCTGGCACATGGTGAAATGAAAATCCTCTGTGGGCGTGCGCACGCCTTTGATGCCGAGCATCTCGGCTTCATCTTCGAACAATTTCATGCCGATGGGCAGCGTGCGGATACGCAACAGCTCAATCAGTTTGGCAGCGCCCTCTTTCAGGGCGCCAGCGGATGTGTCGTAGTCGTCGCTCATGGGTGTTCTCCCTCTTCTCGGTGCAGGGTTTCACGTTGCACCGAGAGCGGAGGGAAATCAACGTCAGGCCGCGAAAGCCTCCCGCAGCGCATCACCAACCTGCGACGGCGTATCCAAAACGTTCACCCCGGCACCCTCGAGCGCGGTTTTTTTGGATTTGTAGGTGCCCTTGTCGCCCATGACGATAGCACCGGCGTGGCCCATCTTTTTGCCCGCAGGGGCTGCACCGCCGGCGATGAACGCGGCGATGGGTTTTGTCATCGTCGCCGCGTATTCCGCTGCCGCCTCTTCCATGGCGCCGCCGATTTCACCGACCATGGCGATGGCGTCAACGCCTTCAAAAGCATCCAGAGCCTCCAGCGCATCGCGCGTCGTAGTGCCGATGATCGGGTCACCACCAATGCCCAAAAACGCCTTGATGCCGAATCCAGCCGCGGTGATGTTCTGACACATCAATGTGGCCAAGCTCCCTGAGCGAGAAATCACACCGACGTTGCCGGGCTGGAAAATGCGTTCGTTGAATGCCGGCATGAAGCCCAGGAAGCACTCACCTACCGTCACCGTGCCCGCCGTGTTGGGGCCGATGATGGTGGTGCCGGCCTCGCGGGCCGCCGCCATGACATACATGACATCTTGCACCGGCACGTGCTCGGTCAAACACACGATCAGCTTGGCGCCGGCTTCGACGGCATCCAAGGCGGCCGCCTTCATGCCCAGGGGCGGGATGAACATTACGGTGGCATCAATGGTGCCATCTTTGGCTGCGTCCACGGCACTGCCGTAGACGGGCACGCCGCAATGCTCGGTGCCGGCTTTTTTCGGATTAACGCCGCCGACGACTTGGGTGCCGTATTCCTGCATGCGTTCGGTCCAGAACGTGCCTTGCTTGCCGGTGATGCCTTGCACCAGAACGCGGTGCTCGCGTCTACAAATATGCATGATCAGCCTCCCACCTTCGTCGCTTCGGCAGCGGCGTTTGCTGCCTCGGCGGCGGCCCGGCACGCCGCATCCATGTTGGGCAGCGGGTCCATGTCGAGCTTTTCCTTGAGCATGGCAATGGCCTCCAAATCACCCGTACCGGCGATGGAGAAGAAGACGGGGATTTCGGGTTTCACCTCATCCCACGCCTCCAACAGTCCCCCCATCATCACGTCGCAACGCGCAAAGGCGCCACAGAAATTAACCACCAGGCTTTTGACGCCGGGTTTCGCCAGCACCATCTCCAGTGCTGCTTTGCCCTTGGTGTAAGCCTCGCCGCCGATCTCGCAAAAATTGGCAGGCTGACCGCCGTAGTGACGCACGACATCCATCGTGGTCATGGTCAGACCAGCGCCATTGGCGAGCACGATGACATCGCCTTCCAGCTCAATGTACTTGATGCCATGGCCTTCGCCGACTTTCTCAAGTTCGGTAAGTTTATCCGGTGTGCCATTGGGGACGAGTTCTTGTTGGCGTTTCATACCGCTATCGTCCATGACGAACTTACAATCGAGCGCCACCACATCACCCGCGCCCGTCAAGATCAGCGGATTAATTTCCAACAGTTCCGCGTCGTTGGTTGCGTAGGCGTCATAAAGTTTCACCAAGGTACCGGCAATGCCTTCATTGGCGCCGTCCAACTCCAGGCCATCGATCAGCGCGCGCGCCGCATTCAGGGAAAACCCGTGGCGCACATCCACCGGCACCTTGCGCAGTTTTTCCGGCGTCTCGGCGGCGATCTCTTCAATATCCATGCCGCCCTCGGTGGAGAACATCACCACCGGGCCTTTGGTATCGGGGTCGTTGAGAATGGCGGCGTAAAACTCGCGCGCGATATCGGATTTGGCTTCGACCAAAACCTTATCGACCACATGGCCGCCGATTTCCATGCCGATGATGTTTTCGGCGTGCGCTCGGGCCTCCTCGGCGTTGTCGGCCAACTGGATACCGCCGGCTTTGCCGCGTTTGCCCGTCGGCACCTGCGCCTTGATCACACAAGGCCCGATGTCGGCGGCTGCGTGGGCCGCTTCATCTGGGGTCAGGGCCAAGGCGCTCCTCGGCACGGAAATCCCCGCCGCCGCCAAAACAGGTTTGGCGGCATATTCTTCGAAGTTCATGAGCTTACTTCCCGTACTTTTCCCAGTGCGCGCCGAACAGCTCTTCCTCGGACGGCTTGTCCTCGGGGATGGTGCGCACCAGATGCGTGATGTTGATGAAGTTTTTGTAGTTGAGGTTCTCGGTAATCGAGTTACCGGCCCAGGTGCCGCAGCCCATGGTCAGCGTGAAGTTAAGCCCGTTGTCGAAGCTGCCACCATTGCCGAAGGTATGCGCCTGATTGACCAAAACGCGCACCACACGCAGGTCTTCCGCCAGTTCGGTGGCGTGGGCTTGGTCTTTGGTGTGAATGCCGACGCTGTGGCCCATGCCGACGAAATCCAGGATGTTTTGTACATGTTGTTTCGCAGCGGCGAAATCCTTAGCTTTGTAGACGGTCAGCGCCAGCGACAATTTTTCATCGGAAAACGGGCTGTCCTTGCCCACCGTGTTGTCATCTTCGACCAAGAAGAACTTGGCGGATTTGGCCGCTTCCGGCAGGCCGCAGGTCTCTGCAAACACATCGGCGTCCTTGGCGATCACGTGGCGGTTGAGATGCCCGCCGTCCCAAAGCGTGTCCTGCACCTTCTGCTTATCTTCCGGCGTGCAGCGATAACCGCCCGCAGCTTCGAGAGCCTTGATGGCATCCTCGTAGATATCTTCCACGATGGTGATCGAGTTCTCCGACGAGCACGAGGTGGCGTTGTCGAAGCACTTCGATAGCATGATCTTGTTCGCTGCATCGGCGAGATCGGCGGTGGCGTCTATAATGACCGGCACGTTGCCAGCCCCAACACCGATCGCCGGCGTGCCGCTAGAGTAGGCGCGGCGTACGTTATTTTGCGAGCCGGTGCAGACCACCAGGTCGGATTGGTTCATCAACTGCTGGGTCAATTGTTTGTTGACCGGCGCCGGCAATACCTGCACGAGGTCGGCGGGCAGCCCGATTTTTTCGAGCTCGGCGCGCATGTAGTCGCAGGTCATCGACGTGGTCTTCGAGCCCGCCGGCGATGGCGCCACGATTACCGCGTTGCGACCCTTGATCGCGAACATCGCCTTATTGACCGGTGTGGCGGCGGGGTTGGTTGACGGCGCAATGGCAGCGACCACACCGACCGGCTTGGCGTATTTCACCAGGCCTTTCGCCGCATCTTCTTCAATGATGCCGACGGTCTTCACGCGCATCAAATCGCGCAGGCAACCGAAGGTCTTGCGCTGGTTTTTGATGATCTTGCTGTCAACGTTGCCCAGCCCCGTATCGATGACGGCGATTTCAGCCAGCTCCTTGGCGCGGGCGGGCTCATAAATGGCCCAGGCCAAGGCGGTAACGGCTTCGTCGACACGCGCCTGATCGGCGTTTTCAAATTCGGCCATGGCGGCGCGGGCGCGGTCGATCAATCCGGCGACGATAGCGGCTTCATCATTGGCATCGGTTGTTTGCAGAGCAGGTTGGGAATTCACGTGCTTTCTCCTAATTCACGATCAATCGGCGGCGGATGCATCGGATTTAGTAGTTCCGAACTCTTCATCTCGACCGTCATTTTGCAGGTTTTGGATTTCTCTTTGCATCTTAGCCGCAGCAGAGCGCAGTTGCGGCAATTCCTCTTCGGCGGCCTCCAAGCTCATGCGTGCCGCGGGCGCATGTAGCGCCAAACCGGCGATCACACGACCGTCTCCGTCATGGATCGGAACCGCAAGACCAATAAGACCAGCGAGGTTCTCCTCTCCATCGCTCGCAAAACCGTCACGGCGAATGCGCTTCAGTTCCTCTTCAAGGCGGGCCGGATCGGTGATCGTGTTATCCGTAAGAGAAGCCAAAGGTGCGGCCTCCAGAATTCTTTTGCGAGTCCGACTCGGAAGATGGGCCAACAATAACTTTCCGATGGCCGTCGCGTGCTTGGGTACCCGGCTGCCCGCGCTCAACTGCAACCGAAGCGGCCAGTCGCACTCGACCCGATCGATATAGACGATCTCGTCGCGCTCCAAGACACCGATGTTGCACGTCTCGCCGATATCGGCGACCAATTGTTTCAACACGGAATGGATAGGCGCCAACCTCGCCGCAGACTGCAGCGCATTGATGCTCAGCGAGATCATGCGGGAGCCGACATAATAGTGGTCGCGAGCAAAATCGCGCCGTACAAGGTCCAACTCTTCCAACTGACGCACGACCCGGTGCACAGTCTGTCTCGGCAGATCTAATTTGGCAGAAATATCGGCGAGGCTTTCAGGATGCGTGCTCTCCAGTAGTACATCGAGCACCAAAGTCGCCTTTTGCAGAGCGGAGCCGCTTTCTTTTTGTCCGTCGGCCATCGACATCTCCCGTTGGCATGCTATGACTTTTCGAGGGATACTCATCGACAGCTATACCAAAATCATTCATGTTTCAATGATATTTACAACAATTTGTCCCATTTTTTGTGTTTTCGCGTCTTTTTTCGAGAAGGTTTGATAGTGAGCGCCGACGAGAAATCCTCTCCGTCTCGACCGTTCGAGGGTACATCAAGCGCTTTCAAGGGCGGTCTGCGCGACGGCGCGATGATGCCCGTGATCATGGTTTCGTCTGCCATGCTCGGGTTTGGGTCGCTGGCCCGCGACAGCGGACTTTCCCTCGACGTTACGGTTTTTTTGACACTGGGTTTGTGGGGATTGCCGGGCCAAGTGGCCATGGCCGAAATGTGGGCCATGAGCGCGCCCATCCTCGCCATCGTGGTTGCATCGAGCATGGGCAACATGCGCTTCCTGCCCTTGGCTTTGGTCACAGTGCCGTGGTTCCGCGGCGACAAACGGCCTAAATGGACGCATTTTCTGGCGGCGCAGGTGATGTCCATCAATATTTGGACGATCTTCATGCGCCAAGCGCCCGAGATTGAGCTCCAGCACCGCTACCCCTATTTCATGGGTATCGGCGCCATATGTCTGGTCGGCGGCACCACGGGAACGGTGCTTGGCTTTGTACTGGCCGGCGAACTGCCGGTCGCGGTCACCATAGCCTTGGTTTTCATGAATCCGGCCTATTTCCTGTTTGTATTTTCTTCTGTGCGCCATCGCAATTGCATCATTGCGGTCATTCTCGGCGCATTCACAGGGCCGCTGCTGCATCAGGTCTCGCCAGACTGGAGCGTGCCCCTGACCGGCATTCTTGCCGGTACGGCCGCGTTCTTACTTGATCGCGCCACGACAAAAGGGGACCACCATGCAGCCTCTTGAAATATGGGGTGGCGCCAACATGTGGGTGCTGGCCGGGTTATGTTTCCTGGGCACGTTTGTGTGGCGCGCCATCGGCGCCGCCATCGCCGCCCACATCGACCCTGAAGGCGGTATCTTCCAATGGCTCAACTGCGTGGCCTACGCCATGCTGGCGGGATTGATCGCACGCATTTTGCTGCTTCCCATCGGTATCTTGGCCGACACACCGACTTTCGACCGCGCCGTGGCCATGGCGGCTGGGTTCACGCTGTTTGTGGTGCTGCGTCGCCACGTATTCGCCGCCACGCTGATGGCCTTCGCGGTCATGCTGTTACTGACGAGTTTGCGCAGTTATGGGGTCTTGGGATAGCCGCTTTGGGAATTGCCACTCTGGGAATTATCAGTGAGTTTGCGCCTACGCGAATTTCCGATACACATTTTGCAAACCTGTGATCAATTCTCGCCCGCGTTTGCCGCCGTCATCTTTGATCTGTTCTTTGATGACCATATTGATGGTATCAAGGTGAACCGATAAGGCCGCGATATGGTCGACCCCCAATGTATCGTTTGAATGGATCAGTCGATACATTTGATCGCCAATCGCGGTCACGAGATCAAACCCATAGGTCCCCCCCATGCCGCGCACTTCATGGATGATTTCACGGAGCCACTTTACCGCCTTCGAGTTCACGCCGTCTCCAGGGCGTATCCTGGACAAAGCCCGTTTCATGTTCTCGATGTCGGCGGTGACCTGTTCGAGATACGCCCCCCCAAGGTTGGCGACGATGGCATTGTCGATACGCTCAAGATCGCCTTCGGATATCGCCCCCGGACCACCGACAGCAACTTTCGAAGCAATACGATGTGGCGGCTTGATGAACTCCACTTTGTTGTCGGACTGGCTCATCGCTCGTTCTCTCTCAAACCCAATTTTCATACGGCAAGTTCGCGTGTTTTTTACTCACGGATGCTTACGACAACATGAATGTTCGGCAAACGACATGGATGTCTGGGCAAGCTCAAAATGAAACTTCATGCGTCGGCAAAGTCCGTTTTTGGCCGACCTGGAAAAAGCGACAATTCTAGGCCTGCGTCGGTTTGAAAGACCCGACTGATGACCCGCCTGACGACGCCCACCCCACCACTCTACAACCATTAGCGGGCTGCATTGGGGCATTTTCGTTCTTTTTTTGGGCCTCAAATGTCGCTATCTTCGCAACAGGGCCCAATTGATAAACAGCACGTAATTCTCATCATTCGTAATTGAGGATAGCGGAATAATCGGTGAAGCAATGTCAACAGCCTACAATCTTGGGAATTTGAATGTGCTGATTGTCGAGGACAACAGCCATATGCAGCTTTTGCTGAAAGAAATTCTGCGGAGCTTCCATATCCGCAATATTCGGACAGCGACTGATGGTGCTGATGGTTTGAAGGAACTGAAAACTTTCGCCGCCGACTTGATCATTGCGGATTGGAATATGGAAGTTCTCGACGGCCTGGAGTTCACCCAGATGGTTCGTACCAGCGCCGATTCGAATAATCCCTACGTTCCTATCATCATGCTAACCGGGCACTCGGAAATGCATCACATTCTGGAGGCCCGCGATTCTGGGATGACGGAGTATCTCGCAAAGCCTGTTTCCGCAC
The DNA here is from genome assembly GCA_018698795.1 of Rhodospirillaceae bacterium. Lineage (GTDB taxonomy): Bacteria > Pseudomonadota > Alphaproteobacteria > Rhodospirillales > Casp-alpha2 > TMED8. The sequence goes on along the minus strand of JABIPG010000254.1, from coordinate 6,887 downwards.
AAAGCCTGTACGACCGGATATGCTCGGTTATCGAGCACCCGAGACAGTTTATTAAGACGAATACCTATGTTGGGCCTGACAGGCGACGCATGAAGCCAACGGCGAAAACAAACAAAGGCCGGCGGTCCTCGGATAAGTCTGATCCTGATACATGAACAGAGATCAGTGATTCATTTGATCGCGCGGCCACACCAGCGGAAATTCCGGAACATTGAGGTCGTCGCCATCGCGTAAATCGAGATGCGGGAACGGCGGCGATGATTTGCCGCCGCGCTCGGCAAAGCGCGCATCACTTCCCATGAAACGGAACGCAATGGCGGCGCGGCGCGAGGGCGTTATGTTGGCTGGTGCGCCGTGCACGGTGCGGAAATCGAAAGCGATAGCGTCGCCGGGCTCAACCGCCCAACCGACAATATTGTGTTGATCGCGCGCCGCATCGATATCGGGAAGCTCGTCCCAGTTGATATCTTCGTTGACCGCTTTGCCGGAGAAATACTGCGGCTCGAATTGTTTACCCCAAAGATGCGACCCCGCCACGTACTCGATGGCAATCTCGCGAGGTACCGGATCGAGCGGAATCCAAAACGAGCAGGTCTGCTCGCCTTGCACGCAATAGTACGGTTGATCCTGGTGCCAGGGTGTCGGCACGGCATTGCCAGCCTCTTTCAAAACCACATGTTCATGGAAGAAGCGCGCAGAATCCGAATGCATCAACTCAGCAGCAATTTCAGCCGCCGGCGATTCATATATGAAAGATTGGTATTCCGGGATGCGGTCCCAGTTGCAGTAGTCGTTGAAAAACGCCGCCTCACCATCTCCGGTGTGATAGCGCGCCGTCGGGCTGGGCTCGCGCTGGTTCCGGGCAAGGCCAGCCGCCAAAGCCTCAACCCAATCGGCGAAGACACCGCGCAACACCGCCACGCCATCGCGCCGGAAGTCCTCAATCGCGTTTTCGGGAACCTGCATGCCCTTAATGCTTCACGCCGCCACCGGGCGGTCGCCACCAATTTGCGTCCGGCGCATGTGGCGGCGAGCGTCGGGCGAGAAAGCATCGCGCCGATGCAGGCAATAGCGGTTGTCCCACATGACCAAATCATCCACCTGCCAGTGCTGCGTCCAGGCGAATTCGGGCTTCGAGACATGCGCCCAAATCTCATCAAGCAACGCCTCGCTCTCATCAACACTTAAGCCCAGCACATAGGCGTTGTGCCGCCGACCCGGATAAAGTGCGCAGCGCCCCGTCTCGGGATCGCGCCGCACCATGGGATGCACGGCGCCGGGGACATGGCTGACGTCCGGGTAACTTTCCTCAAAGCCCTTGCGCAGCTGGCCGGTGGAATTGCGGGTCTTGTCGTGTTTGCACTCCATGCCGGTCAGCCTGACCTTCAACTCATCGGACAGCGCCTCATAGGCGGCGACCATGTTGGCAAAACCGGTATCGCCGCCGATTTCGGGAATCTCCTTTGCATAGAGCGTGCAGGCGTGGACGGGGTCGTCGTTGTAGGTCATGTCGGCATGCCAAACGCATTCGCCATCGCCCAAGCCGCCGATGCGCTTGCCGGTGTCGTCCAAAATGTTGGAGATGACATTGACCTCGGGATTGTCCGGCACCCAGGTGGTGCCATAAGGGTTGATCGGCGCTTTGTCGAGCGGCCCGAAATGGCGTGAGAACCGAAGCAGGTCTTCGTCGCTCAAGTGCTGGCCACGAAAACGCAGCACCAGGTGCTCGGCCCAAGCCTGTTTGATGGCTTCTAAATCGTCTGCCCCCAATTCATCGGACAGATCGATATCCACGATATCGGCGCCCAGCGCCGCCCCAGTGGGTATAGCCTTGGCAACTATGCGCATCAGAAAACCACCCCTCTCAGAGCTTGGTACATTTCGTTCGGGCGCTCGGCCATCATCATGTGGCCGCAACGCTCCAACACATGTACGTCTGAGTCCTCGATGTTCGCGGCCAAGGCCGTTCCACTTTTTGCCGGTGTCATTTTGTCGTCGCGACCGAGCACGAAGGTGGCAGGGCAACTCACGTTGGCGGCAGCATCGACGGCGCTGCCGTAGTTGTTGCAGGCTGCCAAGTCGCTACCCAACACGCCGTCGTGTGAATTCTTGAGTAATATCTCACACGCGCCGTGCACCCAAAGCCCCGGCAGCGGATGCCCGCCCGCCTGGGCCTTCTCGCCCAAACCCCAGAACACGATCAACTCCGGCCCCAAATCCTCGTTGGCAGCGGCGGCGGCCAGCAAATCGGGGTGCACCGGCATGGCCTCGGCGACGCCGGTCAAGATAATACGCTCGGCTTTCTCAGGGTGCCGAGCCGCCAGATCCAGGGCGATCAGCGAACCCATGGAGTGCCCCATCAGCGTTGCCGAGCCAACGCCCGCCGCATCCATAAACCGCACCACCCAATCGGCCATGTCAGCGATGGAGGTCAGCGCCGGGCCTTCGGAATAGCCATGCCCTGGCAGGTCCACGGCCAAGGCGCGGCGGCCCTGGTGGGCGATATTGCGGGTTTGAAATTGCCAAACGGTGCGGTCCATGCCGGCGCCATGGATCAAGATCACGGCCGGATCGTCAGGCCCGCTTTCGCGGCTACCGGTGGCCGCATGGGCGCGCTTACCGTCTACGGTTACGTCCATATCCCCTACTCCCCCTTAAGCTTTCTGCGAGGCGCGGATGGCCTGCTTGAGATCACCGACAATATCGTCCACATCCTCAATCCCAACCGACAACCGGATCATGCCTTCGCCAATGCCTGCGGCGTTCAAGGCTTCGGCGTTCATTTGCTGGTGTGTGGTCGAGGCCGGGTGGATAACCAATGTTTTGGCATCGCCGACGTTGGCCAGGTGCGAGGCCAATTTGACCGATTCGATGAACGTCCGCCCCGCCGCGCGGCCGCCTTTGAGACCGAAGCTGAGCATGGCGCCCGGCCCTTTCGGGATCAGGTGCTTGGCGAGATCGTGGTCGGGGTGCGCAGCTAGGCCTGGATAGTTGACCCACTCGACGGCCTCTTGGCCTTCCAGGAATTCCGCTACGGTTTGGGCGTTGGAGACGTGTTTTTGCATGCGTAGCGGCAATGTCTCGAGCCCCTGCAAAATATAGAATGCATTGGCCGGGCTCATGCATGCGCCGAAATCCTTCATGCCTTCGGCACGTGCGCGCATGACAAGCGCCTGGGTGCCGAACTCGTCGGCGAAGTTGATGCCGTGGTAGCCGTCATAGGGCTCGGTCAGTGTCGGAAATTTGCCCGACGCCTGCCAATCGAAGCGACCTGAGTCGACAAAAATCCCGCCGATGGCCACGCCATGCCCACCGATGTACTTGGTCAATGAATGCATGATGATATCCGCTCCGTGCTCGAACGGTTTCATCAGATACGGCGTGGTGAAGGTGCTATCGATCATCAACGGCAGGCCGGCTTCGTGCGCGACCTCGGCGATGGCCGGCAGGTCCATGACCTCAATCCCCGGATTGCCCAGCGTCTCGCCGAACACGAGACGGGTGTCATCAGTGATCGCATCCCTAAACGCTTGCGGATCGCGCGGATTGACGAAGGTTGTGTTGATCCCGAAGCGCGGCAGCGTGTAGCTGAACAAATTGTGCGTGCCGCCATAGAGCGAGCCGCTGGAAACGATATGCCCGCCTTTGTCCATCAAGGTCGCAATGGCCAAAAAGATCGCCGCCATGCCGCTGGCCGTCGCCACCGCGCCGATGCCGCCCTCTAGCGCCGCCACGCGTTCTTCCATCACCGCAACGGTGGGGTTGGACAGGCGGGTATATATATGGCCCGGGCGCTCCAGGTTATAGAGCGCGGCGGCATGGTCCGTATCGTCGAACACATACGATGTGGTTTGGTAAATCGGCACCGCGCGCGCGCCCGTCGCCGGGTCCGGTTGCTGGCCCGCGTGTAGGCTGAGTGTATCGAATTTAAGAAATTTCGGCGTGACCATTCGGACGCTCCCCGCTATCTACCTGAAACCCTATCTAGAGTTCGGACAATTTAGACGAGGACATTCGAAATGGCACGCGAGATCAATTCGGTCGCCGTCATCGGCGGCGGCACCATGGGTGGCGGCATCGCCGGGCTGTGTGCGCAGATGGACAAACCCGTTTTGTTACTCGAAGTCAGCGCCGAAGCTGGCGAAAAAGCATTGGAGCGGATCAAATCGGGCCGTCCGCCTGCCGTCGACGATCCAGAGAAAGCCGCCAACATCACGCTCGGCACCATCGACGACGATCTGCACAAGATCGCCGATTGCGACTGGATCTGCGAAGCCATCATCGAAGACCTGGACGCCAAGCGCGCCATCATCGAACGCCTCGAGCCGCTGCGCAGCGACGGCTCTATCGTCTCCACCAATACGTCGGGTATCCCGCTGAAAGACATCACCGAAGGCATGCCCGAGCGCCTGCGCCGCGATATCGCCGTGACGCACTTCTTCAACCCCGTGAAGGTCATGCGGTTGCTGGAATTGGTACCGGGTAAGGCGACAACGCCGGACGTGATCGACGCCTTGACGGATTTCTGCCGCGACACGCTGGGCAAAGGTGTCGTCAACGCCAAAGATACCGTCAACTTCATCGGCAACCGCATCGGGTGTTACTGGATGATGCGCGGCTTGCACGAGGCCGGCGAGGCGCTGAAGGCCGGCCTGTCCATGGAAGAAATCGACGCCTTAATGTCTGCACCGGTGGGGCTGCCGCCGACAGGGCTGTACGGGTTGATCGATCTGATCGGCCTCGATGTCATGGACTTGGTGGGCGAGAACCTGGCGGTCAATCTGCCGGCGGGCGATCTCTGCGCTGATTTTACGGCGCTGCCCGCGCCCGAGCGTGCCATGCTGGAGCGCGGCCAGATCGGCCGCAAGGCCGGTGCCGGGTTCTATCGCATGCAAAAACTCGACGACGGCTCGCGCAAGACCGAAGTCTACGACCTAATCCACGGCGACTGGCGCGACACCCAACAAGCCACCGTCAGCGACGTGCATAAGAGCCCGAAGGGAATGTTCGAAGATGACACCCAGGGCCGGCTGGCCTGGAACATCATGGGGAGTACGTTACTTTACGCTGCCGGTCTGGTGCCCGAAATCGCTGGCGATGTCGTCAACGTCGATCGCGCCATGAAATGGGGTTACGCCTGGGGTTGGGGTCCGTTCGAAATGCTCGACGAAGTCGGCCCGGCAAAAGTGATCGAAAAACTCACAAGTGAAGGCCACGGCGTGCCAGGGATGCTGAAGGTCCTGCACGATGCCGGTGCCGAAACCTTCTATCGGAACGGCGGTAGCGAATATCTCGGCACCGACGGCGAATATCACCAAACGCCGCCGGAGTAGGTTCTCCCTACTAAGTTATTTTTCGTGGCGGGAACAGCCGTCTAGCCAGTCGCCATTCCGGATAACGTTTCGCTCAGGTCGAACAAGTCCATGTCTGGATCGGCAACGGCCAATATCCCAGTAACGTTCTCGCCGTCTTCTGAAAGCGGCCATCGTCCGGCAATTGTGAAGGGCGATTCACCATCGGGTGACGAAAAACAAAACTCGGTAAAGTTCGCCTGCTTGTCGACCACGATTTGGCGGCAAATCTCGTCCACCACTTTTTGAAGCGGGATTGGCGAAATCTCCTCGTGGGATTTCCCCGTCATCTCAATGCCGTCCGCCTCAACCATTCCAGTGCCGAAAAACCGAAACGTAAAGGTGTCACTCGACGCATCGTAGTCGGAAACCGAGGAGAACCGAAGCAGGCGGCTGGGAACATTTAGAAGATCAAAGCTCATTCGCGTTGGCGCAAACGCGTCGCCTTTGGCTTCCAGCCAAGCGTCGTGAATGACAGCCAATTCGTCCGGTAAATCCGATACCGAAACTGAGTTGCGAAGAATCTCAGGAGATGTGGTCAAAGGTTTTTTTATCCAAATTCACCTATGCGATTATAATCATTGGGCCGAAACATCCCAGTATGGCATACGGTATAATAATTCCACCCCTGCATACAATTGGCTCCTGACAAACATGTGATTTCACCGGACCAGTAGTTGCGGCTAGGGTCCGAGCCGCTTACATGAGCTGCCCGAGATCACCGGAGAACGAACATGACGCAAACCGCCGTCGAGCCCCAAACCCGTGACACCGTGCGCGAAGCCTATGCCAAGTTGGCTCAAGGTGCGCGTTGCTGTGACACCTCCATCAATCCGGTGATGTCCGAACGGGTTGACTATGGCACCGACCAACTGGCTGGCGTGCCGATTGAGGCCGACATGGGTGTCGGCTGCGGCAACCCCACGGCCATGGCAGGCCTGAAGCCTGGTGATACGGTGTTGGATTTAGGCTCGGGCGGCGGCTTGGATTGCTTTCTCGCCGCCAAGGCCGTTGGGCCCGAAGGCCGTGTCATTGGTGTCGATATGACGCCGGAAATGATTTCCAAGGCTCGCGCCAATGCGGCGAAGGCCGATTTCGGCAATGTGGAGTTCCGACTAGGTGAGATCGAGCACCTCCCGGTGGCCGACGGCACCGTGGATGTTATTCTGTCAAACTGCGTCATCAATCTTTCCCCCAGCAAAGCGCAAGTATTCAGCGACGCATACAGGGCATTGAAGCCGGGCGGACGGCTGCATGTCTCCGATGTGGTCGAGACCGACCCGCTGCCCGATCACATGAAAACGGATCAACGGTTGATTTGCGGCTGCATGGGCGGCGCGGCATCCGTCGGCGCACTGTTCGACTGGCTGGAAACGGCTGGGTTCAGCGATATCGCCATCGACGTCAGCGAAGCATCGCGCACCTTCATCGCCGAGTGGGCACCGGGAACCGGCGTCGAAAACCACATCGCATCGGCCGCGATCACCGCCACAAAACCAACCGAGAACCCGGCGTAATGGACGCCATTGAAATCGG
>JABIPG010000132.1 GCA_018698795.1 Rhodospirillaceae bacterium | reverse complement strand
CGCCCTGTACCCAGCCCCCGTTGCCCTCGTCATTCAAAAACAGATGCGCCAGATGACGTCCATGGCGATCCATGCGGCTATCGCCAAAATACAACGTAACTTGCCGATTGAGTGTGAGCTTTTCGAGTGCCAGCTTGGATTCGGGTGACAGTGGCCAGGCTTTGAACCCCTTGCGGCCAGGCGGCAGTTTCGGCGCCTGAATGCCGACCAGGCGGATTTGCTTGGCGCCGCCGGGCGCTGGGCGGACGATCACCGTGTCGCCATCAACAACCTCAATGACCTGCACCGTTGGGCCGACGCTGAGTTTGTCGCGGATACTCTCCGCCCCTACAAACGACGGCGCCAGTACGAGAACCAGCGCAATGAAAGTGCGGGGCAGCTTCATGCCGGATCTCCATTTCCAGCCATGGCGCGGACTTCGTCAGGGCTGCGGCCGTGCTCACGCAAATCGCGGATCGTCGCGGCCTTGTCGCGTTTGGCTAGGCGGTTGCCGTCGGGTCCGTTGATCAGGCCATGGTGATGGTAGTCGGGCACCGGTAGGCCGAGCAGGGCTTGTAACAATCGGTGCAGATGGCTGGCAGCGAATAAGTCCTGGCCGCGCGTCACCAGGGTAATGCCCTGGATGGCGTCATCAAAGGTGACCGCCAAGTGATAGCTGGTCGGGGTATCCTTGCGGGCCAGAACAGCGTCACCGAAAATTTCAGGTGTTGCTTGTTGTTCGCCGGCGCCTCGGTCGTGCCAAGTCAGTGGGCCGGACTGCAAGGCGGCGGTATTGGTTTTCAAGCGTAGGGCGTGGGGCTCACCGGCGGCCAGCTTGTCGGCGCGCTCACTCGGCGTAAGATGGCGGCAGGTGCCGGGATAAAGAAAGCCGTCAGGACCGCTTGTTATATTTTGGGCTGGGATGTCATGCGGCGCGTGGCCGGCGGCGGCGATTTCGGCTTGAATGTCCTTGCGTGTACAAAAACACGGATAAAGCAGGCCCATGGCCTGCAGTCGGTCGAGTGCGGCCCGGTAGTCATCGATGTGCTCGGACTGGCGACGCACGGGGGTTTGCCACTCAAACCCGAGCCATGCCAAGTCTTCTTTGATCGCAGCTTCGAACTCAGGCCGGCAGCGGCCAGGGTCGATGTCCTCAATGCGCAGCAGAAAATTCCCATCGTCAGCGTGCTCGGCCGCGAATAATGCCGAATGGGCGTGGCCCAGATGTAACAGCCCCGTAGGGCTCGGTGCGAAGCGGGTGAGGGTTGTCGTCATCTGATAAAGTTGACGTGCCGCGTGGTGGCTGGCAATAGCTGTGTGTAGCGCGCGCTAATGGAGCCCTAACGGAGAGATAACAATGACCGAACTTCCGGAACTATACGGCCCAAGCCAGGAGCCCGCCTCAGGCGGCCCGGCGCAGCAATTGGTCATCCTATGCCACGGCGTCGGCTCCGATGGCCAGGATTTGATCGGCCTGGCGCCATACCTGGCCAAAGTGTTGCCGGATGCCAAGTTCATGGCGCCCGATGCACCTTATGCTTTTGATCAGGCGCCGTTCGGGCGGCAGTGGTTCTCGCTGGGTGACATGTCGATGGAAAACAAGTTGCTCGGCACGCAATCGGTAGCGCCGATCCTGGATGATTTTATTGATGAGCAGCTGGCGGCGCATGGCTTGAGCGAACACCAGCTGGCGTTGGTCGGTTTTTCACAAGGCACCATGGTATCGCTGCATGTGGGACTGCGCCGAACCCAACAATTGGCGGCGATCGTAGGCTTTTCGGGAATACTGATCGGCCCGGAGTTGTTAAGCGCAGAGCTGAAAAGCCGTCCGCCGGTGATGTTGATGCACGGTGATGCCGACGATATTGTGCCGCCGGAGAATTTAGGACTGGCTGTTAGCGCCCTGCAGGGGATGGGCATTTCGGTGCGCCATGAGATGCGCCCGGTGCTCGGCCACGGCCTCGATGATCGCTGCATCTTGGCGGCGATGGAGTTTCTGGCGCAAAGCTTCGGCGTGCCGTTGCCGGAAGGTGGGGGCGAATTCGGCGCCGGACCTGGGATGGCTTCTTAAAACTTTCACGCGCCGAGATTTGCACGGCCAACACAATATATTGTATCCTCCGCGCAGTCGTTACGGAGGATCGTGTTGTCTGTTGTTGCAGGAACCCATCCGGCTCTGGTTCTCAACGCCGATTTTAGGCCGTTGAGCTACTTCCCGTTGTCACTTTGGGCATGGCAGGACACGGTCAAGGCGGTGTTCATGGACCGCGTTAACGTGATTTCCGAATATGAACATGAAGTGCATTCTCCCAGTTTCGCTATGCGTCTGCCGAGCGTTATTTCGCTGAAAGATTATGTCCATCTAAGCCGCCGCCCGGCGTTCACACGGTTCAACGTTTTTTTGCGCGATGGTTTCACCTGCCAGTATTGCGGCGGCCCGTTCGCCACTGAGGACCTGACCTTCGACCATGTTATACCACGCTCGCGCGGCGGACGGACGCTGTGGGACAACGTGGTCACCGCTTGTGCACCGTGCAATCTTCGCAAGGGTCATCAGTTGCCGAAAGCCGCCCGCATGCAGCCCTTTCGCCGCCCCGGCCCGCCGACCAATCATCAATTGCAGGATAACGGCCGCGCCTTCCCGCCCAACTACCTGCACGAAAGCTGGCACGATTTCCTCTATTGGGATACGGAGCTGGATGCTTAATTCTATCAATCGAAAAGCTGATTAAGTTCACCCACTGACATCGTGTCATCCATAAAATCGAAGCGGCCTTCTTCGAACATGGCTTTTGCTGCACGTTCGTAGGCCTTGAAGGCATGACGACCCAATCCACTGCCGACACTGATACGCCGGACGCCCAATTCGCGAAGGTCGTCGAAGGTTAGCGGATGCGCGCCCAAGCGGGCGAGGATATTGATCGGTCGTCCGGCTTCTACGACCAGTTCCCGGATTTCATCGGGGTCGGCAATGCCCGGAACATAAAGACAGTCGGCGCCGGCCTCACGGTAGAGATGAATGCGCTTCATCGATTCCTTGAACGGCTCGGGGTGGCCCGAGAGATAACACTCGGCCCGTGCGGTGAGGACGAAGGGCTGGCCGGTGGCATCGATGGCGGCGCGTGCGGCGGCGACGCGCT
>JABIPG010000252.1 GCA_018698795.1 Rhodospirillaceae bacterium | reverse complement strand
TTCTCAACCAAGACGCCCCGCCCGTCAGCCACCGCAGCGGCAGCAACGTCTGCAGCATCCACAGCGGCGGCCTTAGCCGTCGCCGCCTCGGTCCGAACAGTTTTTTTGGCATTCAATTCATCGAGGAGGTCGCCGTCTTCGTATTTATTGATGAGTTCACTAAGGTCCAGGCCATCGCCCAACACTTTATCCGCTTCTTCTGAATCCTGAACGGCGCTCGCGCGTTGTTCTGTAGCCTTGCGGACGAAAGCACCCGCCAACGGGTCCACCGTTTCCTGCAAGGCACGGAGCTGTATGGAGAATGTCGAATCATCAGCCAAAATTTTGGTCAGTTCAGCCTTTGCTGCGTCGGCATTCTCTTTTGCCGACGTTGCAGCGCTGCGCATGGTTGTCGGATCCGTGGCTTTGACCATTGCGTGCGCTTGAACCGCAGCCTTCGAAGCACTATCGGCAGTAATCTTCGCTGAGGTCATCAGCATCGCGCAAAATCTGCAGGCCTGCAACCCCTTGCGCTTCGGTTTCGATCCGGCCCAGCGTGGCAGAAACGTCGGTAACAATGCCCGAGAGATCGTCGAATAGAACTGGATTGGCAGCGTTCGACTGGTTCGCAGCAAGCTGGGCGACAACCTGGGTTTCGTACTGCGACGCCATCTCGTTCTTGGCCGCCGTGATGATTGCCGAGACATCGCCGCCCCCGATTTTCGCCACATTAGCAGCCGCCTTGACCTTATCGAGAACGTTGTCCGCCGCACCCGTCTCACCAGGATTGAACGTGTAGACGGTTTCACCATCTGCGCCTTTTGACTCAGTGTAGTTTCCGGCAATAGCAGTAACGATCGTCAGCATTTTCGCCGAAGCTGCTTCCATTTCCTGGACGCCAGCTAAAAGCTCCGCGTACAGGGCGGTCGAAATGGCTTCACCGTTACCGGCAGCGGTGGTCGCCGCATCCAGTGCCGTAGATAAGCTCGCACCCATTGTAGAAACGGCTGCCGCGGCACCGAAGGCCTCAAATGGTGCTATGGCGAGTTCGACCAAACTGTCATAATCGTCGTTATTTGAGGTCGAAATACCAACGTCGCTGGCCAATCCACTAACGCTGAGCCGAACTTCGGTGATTTTCTGCGAAGCCACACCCTCGGCCTCGCCGGCAATCGTCGTAGCGCCAGACAATTGCTCGGACAGGGCAGAGAGTTTAGACACGGTGTCCGTGTCAAAGGTTACTTCACCAATGATTTTCTGCAAAAACGGCAGCGGATCGATTACTGGCGGCCTCAGTAATTCTTCGAACCCGAGTTTTAGATTCTCGATACGCGCCCCAAACTGCTGAGCCTGATTAAGCCCCTCCTGAACCGCCTTATTTAATTGCTCGCCAATATCCTGCAATTGGTCGAGCACATCCTGTGGCAGGTCGCCTTCTTCCTGACCGTCTTGCGGGGCGACTTGCGGCCCTGCGGGGTTGATGGCCAGCACATTGTCGTAGCGCGCCGATAATTGCTCGGACGAAAGAATGATGGGTTGCGGCGGCGGCTGGCTGATCGAGGTGACGGTGATCGTTGCACCGATGACGTTCAACACCACCGTACCGGCTTCGTTGGTGATGACGATCTCACCGGTGGAGCCGGTCGGATCGGGCAACAGCGAAATGGAGTTGTTGTTACCCTCGCCGCCAACCTCACCAGCGATGGTGGTGCCACGAATACCGATGGTGGCGACCGGCGTGTTGAGGCTCATGGCCTCCGGGTCGGTTTTGGAAATCTGGCCCGAGACGAACGAGAAGGTGCCTTGCACCAGCGACATGGCGAACGAGTTGTTCTCCGATCCGCCGCCGGGATCATAGACCATCTCGTCCAGGACCATACGACCGGAATCGCCCAGCGAGAAGGTCGACTCGTCAACGAACTCGATACCGACGGCGCCATCCTTGGCGGTCTCGACCACGTCTCCTTGGAAAACCGGGTCGCCTTCCTTGAGGCGCACCTTGGTGCCATCGACGCGGGTCGCCTCGACGGTGCCATCGGCCGCCGTAACCTTGCCGATGGGTTCTCCGGGAGAAGCCTGCGGGCTGGCCTGCGCCGTCTGGCCCGGCGCCAGCGGACCTGCGAGCTTCACCGCCAGCGGGCCATTAATGACCGCGCCCGTACCGGTGTGCAGATCGGGCGGCGTTGCGAGATTGAAGAAATCACGGACCACGATCATCTGACCGTCAGCGCCCTTGATCACAAGGTCGCCACCTTGGCGGATATAGTCTCCGCCCAGGATCCATGCACTATCGGGGAGCAGTATGGCTTGCCCGGCCTCTGCGCTCAGCACAAGCGGCACCAGGGCACCCGACTTCTCAGGTCCAGCGCCGCTGCCGCCTCCTTTAGGGCCGTCGTAATTCAATCCCGCTCACCCTTCTGGACAACCGCCGATCTCGAATCCCTGATCACACGGAAGCCCGCTTGCAACCGTGAAATTCCACCTTACCTACGCAGCACTTTTCGGGATTAGCTTTCAGTCCCATCGCATCCCCCGCAACCAACGAAATTGGCTAAAGGCGATACGCTCCCCGAACGATTTTTTTTAGTATACGCTTTTTCGTTCGTCGGGCAAAGAGTTATCGATGATTTAGGAATTGCTTGAAATGGGGGTTTTCGGTGCCCGACACGTCGTTGTCTTGCCCCTGAACACCTGCTATATGGAGCCCATCGGAACGAAACGCATCGCGAATGCCGAAATAACAGTGATCGGCGGCGTTTTCATTAGGAAACCCTCCCATGGCGAGACGCAGACAGGTTTACGAAGGCCGCGGCAAAGTGCTCTTCGAAGGCCCGGAACCGGGCACCTTGGTGCTTGATTTCAAGGACGACGCCTACGTGCGCGAGACCCGCAAACGCGGCACCATCACCGGCAAAGGCGTGCTCAACAACCGGATATCCGAGTATTTGATGCAACGCCTGGCGGAGATTGGCGTGCCAACGCATTTTGTGCGCCGGCTCAACATGCGCGAGCAACTGGTGCATGAAGTCGAGATCATCCCAATCACCATCGTGGTCCGCAACATCGTTGCCGGCACGCTGGCGAAGCGTTTTGGCATTCCCGAAGGGACGGCACTGCCACGCTCCATCGTCGAGTTTTATTTCAAATCTGAAGACCTGGATAATCCCATGGTCACCGAAGAACACATTACCGCGTTCGGCTGGGCACATCCGCAGGATATCGATGAAATTCTGGCGCTGTCGCTCCGGGTCAACGATTTCCTGTCTGGGCTTTTCTTGGGCATCGGGCTTCGACTGGTCGATGTCAGCCTGGAATTCGGGCGGCTTTGGGAAGGCGAGCAGATGCGCATTGTGCTGGCTGATGAAATCAGCCCCGACAACTGTCGGCTTTGGGATTTGACAACCAACGAACCTATGGACAAAGACCGCTTCCGACGTGATCTCGGCCGGGTCGAGGAAGCTTATCAGGAAGTTGCGCGGCGTCTGGGCATTTTGCCCGAAGGAGGCCCGCGCGACCTCAAAGGCCCACAACTTATGCAATAAACCGGTGAAGTGAGTGAAGGCATCTCATGAAAGCGAAAGTCCACGTTACACTTAAGAACGGCGTCCTCGACCCCCAAGGCAAGGCCGTGCAGCACGCGCTTGATGCGCTGGGTTTCGGCGGCGTCGACGATGTCCGCCAAGGCAAGTTCATCGAATTGGATTTGACCGAGACCGACGCCGCCGCCGCGCGTGCGCATGTCACCGAAATGTGCGAAAAGCTGCTCGCCAATACGGTGATCGAAAACTACGAGATCGAAATCACCGAGGCCTAAGAACATCATGAGTAACGCCATGAAAACCGCCGTCATTGTCTTCCCCGGATCGAACTGTGATCGCGACATGCAGGTGGCGCTGCGAAAAGCCACGGGCAGGGATCCCGAAATGGTCTGGCATGGCGACACGGAAATGCCGGACGTCGATCTCATCACCGTGCCGGGTGGGTTTTCATATGGCGATTACCTGCGTTCCGGCGCCATTGCCGCCAATTCGCCGATCATGCGAGAAGTTTCGGCGCGTGCTGCCAAGGGCGTGCCGGTGTTGGGCGTGTGCAACGGTTTTCAGGTCCTGACAGAGACCGGACTTTTGCCGGGCGCGCTGATGCGCAACGCCGGCATCAAGTATGTCTGCCGCGATGTATGGTTACAGGTCGAGGGCGGCGACACACCGTTCACCCAAGGCTACGAGGCGGGCCAAGTGATCCGCATCCCGGTTGCGCACCACGACGGCAATTACTTCGCCGATGACGACAC
>JABIPG010000270.1 GCA_018698795.1 Rhodospirillaceae bacterium | reverse complement strand
TTTTGGCTGGGGCTGATGCTTGCCGTTGGGGAAGCGGGTTGGTTCTGGCTGTCGTGAGGCCGTCCTTCGCGCGTTCGCGGGGATGAAGAGTGTTTCGTTGATCCGAGAGAGAATTGGGTTTGTTCCGTCATTTTTTTTATTGGTTCAATGAAATCAATGGCTTCTGCGCACCGTTTTGCAACCGTCGCACAGCAAGTCGGCCCTGTCGCTTTCCCGTTGCGGCCCGCGGTGCTATGAAGGCCGCGAGGACGGGGAGGATATCCATGACACTCAGGCGCGGCCTGATCAGCGCGGACCGATATCGCTCGCACGAAGAGGTGGAAGCCAACACCATGCGCGCCGCCGCCGGCCTAATGGCGTTGGGGGTGGAGCCGGGTGACGCCATTGCCATTCTCATGCGCAATGATTTTGCGTTTTTTGAAGCGTCATATGCGGCCCAGGCGGCCGGGGTATATGCGGTCCCCGTGAATTGGCATCTGGCTCCGGCGGAAGTGGCGCATATCTTGGAAGACAGCGAGGCCAAGGTGCTGGTCGTCCACGCCGATCTGTTGCGCCACATGGCGGAGCGCATTCCAGAAAGCGTTACGGTATTGACCGTGCCGACCCCGCCGGAAGTGGTGGACGCCTATGGCATTGATCCGAGCGACGCGGAACCGATGCCAACTTGCCGTCTTTGGAGCGATTGGTTGGCTGGTTTCGAACCCTTGGCCGAGGTCCATCCGCTGCCGACGGAAACCATGATGTATACGTCGGGGACCACGGGGCTTCCGAAAGGAGTGAAGCGGGGCCGTCAATCCGCCGAAGCCAACGCATCCATGGCGGTCCTACGTGATAAATTGTACGGCATCGAATCTGGTATCCGCGCACTTGTCGCGGGCCCTTTGTATCATGCAGCCCCCAATTCGATGGCATTGCGTGCGGGCAGGGTTGCCGATGCCGTGATCATTCTGCCGAGCTTTGATGCCGAGGAGTTTTTGTCGGCGATTGAGCGTGAAAAGATCACAACCACATTCATGGTGCCGACAATGTTCGTGCGTCTGTTGAAACTGCCCGACGATATCCGGTTGCGCTATAAGATTTCGTCGCTCGGTTACATCATGCACGCGGCGGCACCTTGTCCATCTGATATCAAGAGACGCATGATCAACTGGGTCGGCCCTATTGTGCATGAGTTTTACGGTGGCACGGAAGGCGGCTATTGGACGGTCAGCACATCGGAAGACTGGTTGAAAAAACCGGGCACAGTTGGCCGCCCGCCTCCGGAAGTGACGCTGCGAGCCCTAGATGAAAGCGGCAATGAGGTGCCGGTCGGAGAGCCTGGAGTTCTTTATGGGAAGCACGATTTTTTTCCCGACTTTACCTATCACAAACGCGAGAAGGCGAGACAAGAGGTTGGCCATGGCGACCTGATCACCATTGGCGATATCGGCTATTTCGATGAAGACGGTTTTGTTTTTATCTGCGACCGGGCCAAGGACATGGTGGTGTCTGGTGGCGCCAATATTTATCCCGCCGAAATCGAGGCCGTGTTGGTAGATATGCCGGGTGTGGCTGACGGCGCAGTGTTTGGTATTCCCGATCCGGAGTTCGGCGAGAGGCTGATGGCCGTTGTGCAAACGCAACCGGATGCCGATATCTCGGAAGATGGCGTCATGGACTATCTGCGCCGGCATCTGGCCGGATTCAAGGTGCCGCGGGTGATTGAGTTTCGTGACGACTTGCCGCGCGGTGATGATGGAAAAATCTACAAACGCCGGCTACGCGAACCTTACTGGCAGGGTCACGAGCGGCAGGTTTAGGAACGGGCTTGGCTGAAGCACGCGGTTCTTCCGCACCGCTGAAAGGTATCACTTGCATGATCGCAGGTGGTGCTTTGTTGACCGCCAACGATGCCGTGCTCAAATGGCTGACCGGTGGGTATCCGGTGGGCGAGTTGATGTTCGTGCGTGGGTTGTTCGTGATGCTGCCGATTGGGATATTTGTCTGGCGGGCCGGTGGGATCACGGCCTTGATGACACGAAACTACAAGGAGCATGCGCTTCGCGCCGGACTGATGATCGTCGGCACTTATCTGTTTGTCAGCGGGCTTAAGTTCCTGCCGCTGGCCGACGCCATCTCCATCGCCTTCGCCGGACCGCTGT
>JABIPG010000101.1 GCA_018698795.1 Rhodospirillaceae bacterium | reverse complement strand
TGGCAAGGTGCGGGGAGCAGCGGCGGGTGCCGGGGTCAGCATCATGCTCACGTGCGACATGGTGATAGCCAGCGACGATGCATTTTTTACCCTCGCATACTGCCATCTCGGCACCAGCCCCGACGGCGGCTCGACATACTTTCTGCCGCGCTCCACGGGTATAAAAAGGGCCATGGAAATCGCGCTTCTGGGCGATCGCTTCGATGCCGAAACGGCAGAGCGCTGGGGCTTGGTTAACCGCGTGGTGGCGGGTGACGACTTGGATGGCGAGGTCGATAAACTGGCGGCTCGCCTCGCCGCCGGCCCGGCGCGGGCCTACGCCAACACCAAGGCACTTTTGAATCAATCTCTGAACAATTCGCTATCGGCGCAACTTGATGCCGAGACTCAGGGCTTTGCTGAATGCGCCACGACCGACGATTTTGCCGAAGGCGTCGGTGCCTTCGTCTCCAAACGCAAACCCGAATTTAAGGGCTCCTGAATTGATGACCAATACTGAAACACCCCTGGATGGCAAGGTCGCCGTCGTTACCGGCTCGGCGCGCAATATCGGTCGCGCCACAGCCAAACGCCTGGCGGACTATGGCGTCTCGGTCGTGGTCAATGCCGTGCAAGACAGCGAAGCTGCTGACGCGGTGGCGCACGAAATTTTCGAAGCCGGCGGCCGTGCCGTGGCGCATATCGCCGACATCACCACCGAAGACGGTGCCAACGGCCTCATCGACGCGGCAGTGAAAGCCTTCGGCGGCGTCGACATTCTGGTCTGCAACGCGTCGATCCGCGCGCAAAAACCGTTCCAGGAAATCACGCTGGATGAATGGCACCGCACCCTCGCCGTACCATTGGACGGCACCTTCCTGTGCGCACGCGCAGCCACGACGCATATGAAAGCCAAACGCTGGGGGCGGATCATCACACTGGGCGGCATCTCGACCTACATCGGCACCGCCAACCGCGCCCACGCAGTGACGGCTAAGGCCGGACTAGTGGGGCTGACGCGGGCTTTAGCGGTGGAACTGGCGCCGCACGGCATCACATGTAACGTCGTCTCACCGGGTCATATCGAAACCGAACGCCCCGCTTCAGCAGGCGCGCGACCACCATTGGTTCAAAAGCCCGCCATCGACCGCTTCGGTGACGTCAATGAAATCGCCGGCATGATTCACTACCTATGCCTGCCAGAAGCCAACTACATCACCGGCCAGACCATGCACGTGAACGGTGGACTGTATTTCGGGGTTTGATGGAAAACCTAATGGATCCGCATACCGCTCGGTGCCGTGGATTACAAAGAAGAAAACCGCGCACTGGCCTCGCAACGATTGCAGCACTTGCCCTGTTTTTCGTGTTCGCGACGAACGCGGCGTGGTCGGATAGTACAGATTTACCGCGCAACGGAGGGCGCGTCACCGACGAAGCCAGGATTATCTCGCCGGGGGTAGTTTCCGAACTCCAAAAGCTCCTGTCCACGCATGAGAAGAAATACTCGAACCTCGTTTTCGTGGTGACACTGACGTCGCTCCGAGGGAATGATATTAAAACCGCCGCTCACGAGCTAGGCAGATACTGGAATATAGGTTTCGGCACCGGTTCACGAAATGTATTTTTCATCATATCGCCAACTGAACGCCAAGTGCGCATTCATGTTGGTAAGGAATTGCAAACACCCCTCAGTGACGCCATAGCAGCACGGATCATTGCCGATACAATCGTGCCGCATTTTCGCGACGGTCGGTTCGAACAAGGAATTCTGGACGGTGCGCGAATGGTGGTTTCCACTTTGGAGAATCAAGGAGCAACAGATGAACTCGACCCTGGTTCGATCTTGTTTCTCTCCTTGGCAGCGGGGAGTGTGTTTCTCGCAATCTTCAATATCCGACGGCGAAGGCGACGTCGCGCCACAGGGGAACCCAACATTCAGCACCAAGACAGCACAATGCGCGGCGACAATGAAGGCGGCAGCCCTGACAGCGATGGAGAAGGTGATGGTTCCGGCGGTGGGTCTGGTGGGTGGTAGCGGCTCAATCTCTCTTGGCGTTGATATTGC
>JABIPG010000138.1 GCA_018698795.1 Rhodospirillaceae bacterium | reverse complement strand
TTTCACCTATTTGTTCAATCAGACGGAATTCGGTCTCGGCTGCCCGATCAACGTCACAGATTCCGGCATGCATTCGATCATTCGATTTGGTGATGATGAGGTTAAGGATTGGCTGATCCCGCTCATGAGCACCACGGATACTGAAACACTGTGGCAATGCGGCCAGTACATCACCGAAAAAGAAGGTGGCTCCGATGTCGGGCAGATTACCACCATCGCTCGGCTTGAAGAGGGCGCGTGGCGGGTTTATGGGGAGAAATGGTTCTGCTCCAACGCTGACGCCAAAATCACCCTGATGATGGCCAGGCCGGAGGGTGCTGTGGAAGGTACGCGGGGCCTGGCGTTGTTTGCATTGCCCAGGGACTTGGAAGACGGCTCGCCCAACAACTACCGAATCGTGCGCCTGAAAGATAAGCTCGGCACCCGCTCGATGGCATCCGGAGAGGTCATTTTGGACGGCGCCGTCGCCTATCCCATCGGGCCGCTTGACCGGGGCATTCATCAGATGCTGGAGATGATCAACTGGTCACGGTTATCGAACGGCATCAAGTCCTCAGGGTTGATGCGCCGTGCCGTACACGATGCCATGGCGGTGATGCAAGGCCGTGAGGTGTTTGGTGTGCCACTGCAACAAAAGCCGCTGGCCCGGCGACAGATGATGAAAATCGCACTGCCGGCGGAGCAATCGCTGTCGTTGTGGTTTTTCACCGCCGACGTGTTGGACAAGGCGGAGGGTTATGGCGGTCAACCACGAAGCCAAGAGGCGGCGGCATTGTTGCGGCTGGCGACACCGGTATTAAAATTCCGCGCCACCCGCGATGGCCGAAAGGTCACCGGTGACGCCATGGAGATGCGCGGCGGCATCGGCTACGTCGAGGAATGGGTTAACCCGCGCCTGGTCCGCGATGCGCATCTGGGCTCCATCTGGGAAGGCACATCGAACATCGTGGCGCTGGATGCGGTCACCCGTGCGGTGGCTAAGCACGACTGCCACGCGCCGTTTCAGGCGGCGCTGCATGCGCGCTTGGATGAAGCCGAAGGCGTGCCGACAGACTACCTGGATGAACTGCGGGGTTATGTCGATCGCGCCGTTGAGATGATCGGCGCCGTCGGCGCCAACCAAGCCGATGAGGCCGTCTGCCGCCAAGCGACCAGCGTTTTCTATCACGCCGCCACGGCGGTGTTGATGGCCTGGGAGGGGGCGCAAACACATTCCCGACGCGGTGATGCGCGCCGCCTGCTGTGGTCGCGGCTGGTGGTCGATCATCACCTGAAAGCGCGTGATCCTTACGCCCTTGGTGATTCAGGCCGTGAGGATGAAATCGCCGCATACTTATTTGGCGACGCCGATGTGCCGATGGCAGATGCGTCGCGGCTGATTACAGATTAACAGGAGACCAAGCATGCCGCACACCAAACGCGACGGCGTGAAGCTGTATTATGAAGACACCGGTGAGGGGTATCCGATCGTGTTCGTGCATGAGTTCGGGGGCGATGTGCGCAGTTGGGAGGCGCAGGTGCGCTACTTTTCGCGGCGTTATCGCTGCATTGTCACCTCGGCGCGCGGCTATCCACCCTCCGACGTGCCGACGGATGAAGCCAGTTATGGCTGGGAGACCTCGCTGGCCGACTTGGTGCACGTGATGGATCATTTAGACATTGAGAAAGCCCATGTGGTGGGGCTCTCCATGGGTGGCTATATGGTGTTGATGCTGGCCATGCGGCATGGCGGTAGGGTTTCGGCGATGGTTTCGGCCAGTGGTGGTTCCGGTGCGTATGAGCCGACGCGCGAGGAATTCATCGAAAGTGCCTTGGCCGCTGCGGCGCGTATGCAGATGAGTGGTGAAGTGCCAGCCGAGAGCATGGGCTTGGCGGCCAATCGTATTCAACTGAAGCTCAAAGACCCGCGCGGCTGGCAGGAATTCGTTGACCATTTGGCCGAGCATTCGGCGGAAGGTTCCATGCATACCATGCGCCGCGTGCAAGCCGCGCGGCCGTCTCTTTATGATTTTGAGGGTGAGCTGGCGGCGGTTACAGCCCCGACGTTATTGATGGTCGGCGACGAGGATGAATCTTGCTTGGATGTGAACTTGTTTATGAAGCGCGTCATGCCGATGGCGGGTCTGAGCGTGTTTCCTAAATCCGGGCATTTGATCAACTTAGAGGACCCGGCGCGCTTCAACCGTGAACTGGAGGATTTTTTCAACGCCGCTGAAGCGGGCCGCTGGCCGACCCGGGACATGAGCGCAGACGCGAGACAGATGTTTGAACGTGACTGATCATCTGGCAGCCGGCAAGGCAGCCTATCTGGAATGGCGCTTCGATGAAGCCGAGGCCGCTCTCGGTTTTGCACTTGAGGCAGAGTCCAATCATTTCGAAGCCAAAGTTTATTTGGCGCGCACACTTGAAGGCCAAGGGCGACTGGTAGATGCCATTGCGCTCTACCAAGATGCCCTGACGCTGCAACCCGACCACGCGGCGACACATTTATTGCTGGCGCAAGCGCTGCTTACCGATGGGCAATACGCAGAAGGCTGGGAAGCCTACGAGTGGCGCTACAGGGGTGAGAGCGGCCAGCCGTTCCCCGAAATCGATGCACCGCGCTGGCAAGGAGAAGCGCTGGATAGCAAGACTCTGCTGGTGATCGCAGAGCAAGGCCATGGCGATGTGATGCAGTTCATCCGACTACTGCCCCAAATCAAACAACGGGGCGGACAGGTCTCGCTGGCGTGCAGTGGCCCGCTGAAACGATTGATGGCAAACTGCGAGGCTATTGATCATCTGTTTCAGGATTGGCACCGGGCAGGCGCTTTCGATTGTTACTGCCCGTTGTCGAGCTTACCCGGCGTGCTCAGCATCACGCTGGAAAACCTACCTAATCAAGTGCCCTACATCACCGCTGATGCACGCCTTGCCAAGCGCTGGCCGCGGCGGCTTGGTGTAAGTGAGACCAAGCGCATCGGGCTATGCTGGGCTGGTCGGCCGACGCATCCCAATGATGCTTATCGCTCGCTGCCGTTCGAAAAGTTAGATGCGGCGCTGCCAGACGGCCCGGAATACATCTCCCTGCAAAAAGGTGAACGTGCCGCCGATGCCGCCGACAGCCGCCTGCGTGATTTCGGTTCCCAACTGCATGACTTCGCCGATACGGCGGCGTTGATTGAAGCTCTTGATTTGGTGATCACGGTGGACACTTCCGTCGCCCATCTGGCCGGCGCCATGGGCAAGCCTGTATGGGTGCTGCTCCCCTATGTTCCCGATTGGCGCTGGGGTCGCGACATCGACACAACGCCCTGGTATCCGACAGCGCGATTGTTCCGGCAGATCGAGCCGGGGGACTGGGGGAGTGTTCTCGATGCGGTGGCCGCAGCCTTATAAATCATCTACACTTTCCACATCAGTCTTTGAAAAATCCTCTCCCTTGAACAGCAACTGCTCGCCTGAAGCCTTGGCCAGGGCGTAGCTGAAGCAATCACCGTAGTTGAGGCCCGCTGGGTGGCAGCCTTTGCCGTAAGCGTGGAAAGCATCGCGGGCGAGGCGGGCTTGGGTGACGGTGA
>JABIPG010000149.1 GCA_018698795.1 Rhodospirillaceae bacterium | reverse complement strand
TTGTCGTGTCACCGACGATGACCTTCATCACATATTGAAAGTACCATTCCATACGCAACGGCGAGGGATTGAGTCGAAGTTGATTATCGGCGGCGGTCAACCGGTTCGAGTCTTCCTTGATCAGAAACTGACTGAAACCGTTAGCAGGTCGTTCGAATGGTGGCGATTGCTTACGGAGGAAGAGGGTTGGTCAATCGATAAACTGGCAAAGCATTCATCAATGGACGCATCGAATGTAACGCGATACCTGCCGTTAGCCTTTCTCGCGCCGGATATCGTCGAAGCGATTTGTAACGGCACGCAGCCTATTGATTTGAATGTCGAGCGATTGAAGAAAATGGGGCCAATTCCGGCAGATTGGGCGCATCAAAAGCGCCTATTGGGCTTCGAAAATGCTGCCAACTAGCATCACGAAACGCAAAGTTCTGGTCGTCAAAAAACGTCTACAGAGACTTTTTGCGGAAATGGCCCATATTGGCCACCAGAGACGGTCTCCCCACAGCGAGATATCTCAATACAGGGCCCGAAAGCCCTGGAAATCAGGGTTTTTCCTCAGACAAGGTTCTGGTCGTCGGTTCGCGAGGGGGTGCGTGGTGGTGGACGCAGTCTTGGGCGAACCCGTCTCCGGCGATTTCCCTGATATGCAGGGAAAATACAGGGAATTTTTCAAAACTTGACCGCGAATAGGCCATTTTCAAGTCAGCAATCCTGCATGGTTCTGCGCTTTTAAACCGGATATCCCTAAAGCACGGAACAGGGAAATATTTTGGCAGATCAGGGAATTAGAATCTGTGATCAGGGAACTTTTCTCGTGGTTTGGATCGGCTAGTCAATGTCCGGCGTTTCTGTGGGAATCTAGGTTTTGAGAAGGGATAGAAAGGCCGATTCAAGCCGTGGCAGAGCCTCGTCCTCGACTCGTTAACGTGACAGCGCCGCGTCGACAACACGCTCGGCCAAAAAGAAAACCAGGAAACTAAGGTCGGGTCAGCGGATCGGCGATAGCAAACCGCTGACCCGACCAAAAGCGGTCGCTACAGTCTCGCGATCGTCAGTTCGTCGCGCCACGCACCTTTTTCCTTGAAGTACCTAGCCGCGCCAGGATGCACGGGGATATCTTTCATCAGATACTTGGTCGCGAACCCGAGATGAACGTTTTCCAGCAGTTTCGGTACCTTTTTCGCTTTCTTGATCTTATCGTAGATCGTCTTGGTCATGTTATAGGCGGTGGCCTCGTCGACCCGGGGGTGGGCCGCCAGAATGCCGGCGTAGGCCGGAACCATTGTGGCTTTAGTGACCGTCGGCCATTTTTCGGGTGTCAGCTCGTAAGTCAACACGCCCGGGTTCTTCTTGCGTGCCGCCTCCAAGAGGTCGGACGGTACGTCGATGGTCCGAAGCTTGATCGAGGATTCCAGCTCGGTCACCAGCGGCGACGGCTTACCGGTGGTGAGGATCGCCGAGGTGATGTCGATTGAATTCTGGCGAAAGGCGTCGTAGGTGCCGCGCCAACCGCCGGTGGTCACGAACTCGACCTTGTCGAGCACGCCCGCCGCATCGAGCAGGGTTTTCCAAAGCCGCGTCGCAGAACCGCCCGAAGAGCCCGTGGAAATGCGCTTGCCGGCAAAATCGGCAATAGACTTGATGCCGGAATCTGCGCGTACAATCGGCACCGGCGTCCAAACCATATAGGAAAACATCTGGTAAGCTTGGACTGGCTTCTTGTAGGGCTTGAGGCCGTTCAGCGCCGGATGCCAGTCGGCTGAGGTGGTCTGACCGAAATCGATGAAACCCTCACCGAGCAGCGCCATATTCTCGGCGCCGCCGCCCGTTGACATGGAGGACGTGCGGAGTTTCGGTTTTGAATACTTGTTGATGATCGCAGACAGGGTTTCGACGATTACGTAGCCCGTCGACCCCAGGCTGGCGGAACCGAGTTGCAGGATCCGCTCCGCGGCCAACGCATCGGCAAACGGGATCGACGAAACCGCGCCGGCGCCGATTGCTGCACCGCCGGCAGCTAGGACCTGACGCCTCGATAGACCGGATACTTCGTTTTGGAACTTCTTGTTAGTGCTCATTGCCTTGCTCCTATGGTTGCTGGGTTAAATGCAAAACCCCTCACCATGCCAGCGCGTAACACATGCGCCTCGGATCGGCGCCGGCATGGAGAAGGTCGGTGTCGTCGTCCCGTTTGATGGCGCAAACGGCGCCGGCCCGCCAAGTGAGCTCCGGCCACCATTCGATCTTGTGCCCCATAGCGGATAGGGAATTACCGACGCTTTCGGGAAAACGGGATTCCAAATTGAGACGGCCGGGGAAATAGTTGTGCGGCGCGAACGTCGCCGGAAAGCTGAAGGTTGCGAAGCGCGGGGCCTCCAGTGCCTCCTGAACGCCCATACCGAAGTGGGCGATGTTCAAAAATACTTGGGCCATTGCCTGTGTCTGGACATCGGCGCCGGGGCTACCGAACACAAGATACGGCCGACCGTTCTTCAGTGCCATCGCCGGATTGGGGGTCAGACGCGGGCGCTTGCCGGGAGTTACGCCGGCCGGATGCGCGGGGTCCGCCCAGGACTGCGAGCCGCGCTCGGACGGGCAGAGTCCGGTGCCCGGCACGATGGGGCTGTGGCGCGAAACGTCACTCGGCGTCGCCGAGAAGGCGTTGCCGGCGGCGTCGATGACGCTGACGTATGAGGTATCGTGTTGCGGTGGCACGCCATCGTCGGGCGGATAGGCGGTGGCAGAGCCATCCCGCAGAGCCTTACCGGCACGCGGGTCGCCGGCAGGCGGCATTTCGGGCCAAGCGCGGTCGTCGTCGATCAGGGTGGCGCGGGCCTGGGCGTAGCCGTCCGATACCATTTCGTCGAGCGGCACGTCGACGAAGGCGGCGTCGCCGACATAGGCCTCGCGGTCGGCGAAGGTCAGCTTGAACGCCTCGGTGAGGCGGTGGATGTAGGGCACTGAATTGTGTTCCAGCCCGTCGAGTCCAGCATTGCGGATCAGGGTCAGCCCTTGGGCGAGAGACGGGCCTTGCGACCATGGCCCGCAGCAATGCACCTCAATGTCGCCGAACCGGGCGGGCACCGTGGGCTCGAACTTGACGTCGAAGGCAGCCAGGTCTTCGCGCGTCAGAAAGCCGCCGTTGTCGCGGTGGAAATCGGCGATCGTCTTGGCGATGTCGCCCTTGTAGAAAGCGTCGCGGGCGGCGCGGATACCGGCAACGCGCCCAGCATCCGCCTTCGCTGCCTCTTCGTCGGCCATATAGCGTAGTGTGCGCGCCAAGTCTTCTTGAAAGAACAATTCACCGGGCCGCGGTACCCGGCCATTCGGCAGGTAGATGGCGGCATTGGATGGCCAGCGACTGTATGTCGCCTCGTTCTCAGCGATGTAGTCGCTCATCAAGGGATACATGGGGAAGCCTTCGGCAGCGAAACGGATGGCCGAGTGGGCGACCTCGCCGAAACTCATGGTGCCGTAGAGTTCCAGCGATTTCAGCCAAGATGCCGGCGCGGCGGGCAGGATCGTTCGCTCGATGCCGAGCGGAATTTCGCCCCCGTGGTGCTTGATGAAATGATCGCTGTCGATGCCCGCGGGCCAGACGCCGAGGCCGTCGATGTTGACCAGCTTCTGTTCCTCGGCCAGCCAGATCATCGTCGGCGCGACGCCGGCAATGTTGACGATGTCGCTCTGGAGGACGCCGATCGCGAGGCCCGCCGCGACGCCGGCGTCGATGGCATTGCCGCCGGCCTTCAATATCTCGTAGCCGGTCTCAGCCGCCAGGTAATGGCCGGCGGATACGGCGTACTGGCTGCCGATGATGTCGGGTCGGTATACGGTCATCTTTCTGCCTCTTGTTGCGCAGTGGGTGGGCGCGCGGGGAGCGTGTCTGGCGAACGCCGAGCCAACATTAACTGATAGACGGCGACGACGGCGAACAGGGCCAAACCGACGTAGGTAGTGGTCCAGGTTGGCTCCAGGATGCCGATGCTGGCCGGAATCATCAAGGCGCGCTCCCACCAGCTCATTTTTCGGAAGAAGTACCCCTCAAGCGCGAAGTTCAGCGCGATCAGCCCGATGAAGGCGACGACGGTCACCGCCACAGTGTCCACCATCGTGCCCTTGAGCAAAAGCATCTCCGGGCGCAGGACGAAATAGAACGGCAGCAGAAATCCGGGCAGCCCCAGCCGCATGGCGGTGAAGCTGGTCTTGAAAAAACCGGCCTGGGCGATGGAGGACGCGACCAGCGCCGCCGTCGCCACCGGCGGGGTGAGCGCCGACATGATGGCCAGGTAGAACACAAACAGGTGCGCCCCGAGCAGCGGAATGCCGAGTTCGACCAGCGCCGGCGCGCCGAGGATGGCGACCAGGATGTAGGCCGCCGACGTCGGCAGACCGAGCCCGAACGTCAACGCCGTTCCCGCGGTGATGAGCAACGCCACCCAGGTTGAACGGTCCGTCCAGAGCAGCAACAGGTGTGAGAGTTTCTGCGCGAAGCCGGTTACAATAAGCATCTCGACCATGACACTGATGGTGGCAATGACGATCGCGACCATGGCGCCGCTCTTGGCGCCGCTGGCGCAGCCCATGAGGTTGATCCGGAGCGCCTCGCCGAAACCCTTCACCGGGTTGTCGCGATGGCGCAGCATCTGCTTGATGGTTTCCGTCGTCATCAACAGCAGAATGCCGAACAACGCTGCCGTACCGGCGGCGTAGCCGATCAGCAGGAAGTAGACCAACACGATAAGCGAGATAAACAGATGCCCGTATTCGAGCGTCGCCTGCCACAGTGTCAGGTCGGCGAGCGGTAGGCTTTCACGTTCCGTCTCGGCGAGTCGTCCGGCGTGAACGCCGGTTTTCATGGCGCGGACCTGTACGGCGACCGCCAGGTAAAGATAAACCACGATGGACGGGAAGATCGCGGCGACCATTACCTCATTGTATGGAATACCGGTCAGCCCGACGATCAGGAATGCCGCGAGGCCCATTTTCGGCGGTGTGAACTGGCCGAGCGCGGAGGCAACGGCCTCGACCGCGCCGGCGAAAGAACCCGTAAAGCCGACGCGCTTCATCAGCGGAATGGTGAAGGCACCGGTGGAGGCGACGTTGGCCATGATGCTGCCGGAAATCATGCCCATGAAGCCGCTGGAAATGACCGCCGCCTGTGCCGGGCCGGAGCGCGAGCGCCCGCCGACCGTAAACGCCACCTTCATGACGTAGTCGAGCCCACCGGTAGCCTTGATCAACCCGGCGAACACCAGGAACATGAAGATCGTTCCCGCCGAAACCTCGGTCAAGCCGCCGAGGAGGCCACGGAAGTAGGGCACGCCCAGATAGCCGATCAGCCGCTCGATGCGAATGCCGCCATGGGCGAACAGGCCCTCGGGCAAGAGGTAGCCGAAAAAGCCGTAGAAGATACCGAGAAACGCAACCAGAGGAATGATCTTGCCCCATTCCCTGACGGCAACGAAAAGCGTCAGCACCAGCATGATTACGATGATTATAAGGTCGTTGTTGTTAGGCAGGAACGGTCGATCATCAACCAGTGCGGGGTACTCCAGATGAATGTAAACGAGCGGCACTAAAGAAAGCAGGCACATGAACGCTAAGCCGATGCGCTCCCAGCGGCGCTCGGCACCAGTCTTGCCGATCATGGCGACCAGCAGGATCAGGATGCTGGTGTTGAGATGGAAGCTCCGGAACTGCCCTGACGGCAGGATCAGGCCATAGGTCTGAGCCATATGGACGATCACCATGGGGATCGCGATAGCGGTGAACAGGGCCGCCGCTCCCTTGGAGCGCGGCGCGATGTCTTCAGATATCGCGGCGATCTTGGCAAACATTGACGACACCAAACTCCGTTACCCAAGCCGTTGCGGCCATCAGCGTCTCTCGTTTGTCGGCGCTCGCGCCGCGAATTCCGGTGCGAACGCCGAGATACCTAATGATAAACCGATTTGCGATGCATTCAAATTCGCTAAAATTGGCATTGTCGGAAAGGCGTCCATAGATGACAATGTCAATGTGACAATGCCATCCGCAAATTTCGGCTCAGGCCGACTCGTTGAACATTAAGAAATTTAATTGTCGCTATTAGCATTTCGAATTTGCGGCGAAAACTGGCTATTATGAGGTATTCGGGGCCGGTTGTCGGCGGCAATCCCATGCTGCGGCCATCAACATCATTCTTGACTCCAATCATCGATGAGCAGTGAAGTTATTGAGCTAAGTAGTAAGAATAGCCGATGTCGCGCGGCGGGCGACGGGGAAATTCCCGTTCGGAAAACACGCTCAGCACTCTCGGAGGCCAAGAATTTGAACAGTGAATCGCTGGTGAAAGTATCCGATCGCGCCGCGGGGTTGCTTCGCGATAGTCTCGTCTGCGATATGACCTTGCCTTGGGGCGCGGGCTATCAAAACCAAGACATGATCCTCCCCGAGTTCCAGCGGGCCGGCGTTAATTTCATTTCTCTTACGGTCGGCGTGGACCGCATGTCCCGGGTTGAGACGGTTCGTCATATTGCTGCCCAGCGCAACCGCATCATACGGGACTGGGCCGATAACTGTCATTTTGTCGAAAGTGTTGATGATATCATCGACGCTCAGAAGGCGGGGAAACTGGCGGTTGGTTTTCATTTCCAGGGATCCAATCCGCTCGACGGCGACATCAATATGGTCGAGTTCTATTACAAACTCGGCATTCGTCATATGTTGTTTGCCTATAACCAGCGCAATCGGGCCTGCGATGGATGCCATGAGTTGAGCGACGGTGGGCTCAGCCGGTTCGGGCTGCGCCTGGTCGAGGAGATGAACCGTGTCGGTATGATCGTCGATGGCACCCACTGCGGTTATCGCTCGAGCATGGAGATGATGGAGACGAGTACGGCACCGGCTGTGTTTTCCCATTCCAACGCAATGGCAATTCGCAATCATGCCCGTAACCTCCGTGATGACCAGATCAAGGCCTGCTCTGAGACAGGTGGTTTCATCGGTATCAATGGGGTGGGCCACTTCCTTGCCGATGACATGATCGCGACCCCCGAGGCCTGGATACGGCATGTCGATTATATAGCTGAGCTGGTTGGACCGGCGCATATCGCTCTCGGTCTCGACCATGTTTACTACCTCGAGCAACAGCATGCCCGTCGTCAGGCAAGCCCCGATGCCTATCCCGAGGGGTATCCGCCGCCCGATTGGACGGGCTCGTACATGGGGCCGACGGACTATGCGCCGCTTGTTCAAAAGCTGGTGGAGCATGGATACGACGATGCGGAAATTCGCGGCATTCTTGGCGAGAATGTTCTTCGCGTGTTCCGCGCGGTATGGAAGTAGAGGACAAAATGGCAGAGTTGAAAATTTCCACTCGGGCACATACCGTATACAAGAACGCGATCATCTGCGATTTGACCTTGCCGTGGGGTAACTGGGAGGAAAACAAAGACATCACCTTGCCGCGTTACCGAGATAGCGGTTTTGGTTTCGTCAGTCTAACGGTCGGCCTCGACCGCACGGGCTTTGAGGAGACATTGCAATGGGTGGCGAAGGAGCGGGCGCGGCTCCGGAGTTTCGCCGATTGGGTGCACTTCGTCGAAACCGCAGCCGATATTCGCGAGGCCCGCAAACTTGGTAAGCTGGCGGTCGGGTTCCACTTTCAGGGCACCAATCCGCTCGGCGGCGACATCAACATGATTACGCTTTACCACAAGCTGGGCGTGCGCCACATGTTGCTCGCCTACAATCAAAAGAATGCCATGGCGGACGGTTGTCATGAGCGCACTGATGAAGGCCTGAGCCGACTTGGCAGGCGGGCGGTCGCCGAGATCGAGCGCTGCGGCATGATTCTTGATTGCACCCACACGGGTTACCGATCAAGCATGGATGCGATCGAGATGTCGACCCAGCCGGTGATGTTTTCGCATTCCAACGTTAAGACAATCCGAGACCACGACCGCAATATTCAAGACGACCAAATTAAGGCCGCAGCAAAGACCGGTGGACTTGTCGGGATAACAGCCGTCGGCCATTTTCTCGCCGATGATATGCAGGCGACGCCGGAGGCTTTCGTCGATCATATTGATTACATCGCCGAATTGGTCGGCACCGACCATATAGGCATCGGTATAGACCATGTCTATTACACCAGTCACAAGGCCCAGCAACGCGCTGCGGCAAAGGACTCTTACCCGGATGCTGATAAATATCCGGCGCGCGGGGACGCTGGGTCATTCCTTGGCCCCGAGGATCTGATCGCGATTACCGAAGTGATGGTCCAGCGCGGATATGATGACGATGATATTGAAAAAATCCTCGGCGGCAATTTCTTGCGGGTCGCGGAACAAATTTGGAATTAACGACGAGTTGCTCGACAGTGAGCAATTTCACAAACGAAGGAGGGGAAAATGGTAGCAAGACATTTCAAGATCCTATTCGCTGCGGCATTGATATCCGTTGTCGGTGTCGCCGCGCAGGCCAAAGACCTTATTATCGGTTCGCGCGCCGACCCGGCGATCGATCCACACTATCAATGGCTTTCGACGAACGTCGCCTATTCACAGCATATTTTCGACTCTTTGGTTCGCAAGGATGCCAAGGCACAATGGCTGCCGTCGCTGGCGGTAAGTTGGAAGGCCATCGATAATCTGACATGGGAAATGTCGCTCCGTAAGGGGGTCAAATTCCACGACGGTTCGCCGTTTACGGCTGATGATGTCTTATTTTCTTTTGACCGCTTGAGCAAAGTGCCGAACAATCCCAACCCTTACACCGCCAACGTCCGAGGCGTCAAAAGTATCGAAAAGATCGATGATCATACGATCCGCATCCATACGGCCAAACCCAATCCGTTGATGATGGGACCAATCAGCAACTTCTTCATTGTCTCGAAGAAGGTCTCGGAGGGTGCATCCACGCAAGATTTCCGCACCGGCAAAGCGGCGATCGGCACCGGGCCCTACAAGTTCGTGTCATACAACCCAGGATCGGAACTGGTCGTGGCCCGCAACGATGATTACTGGGGTGAGAAGGAGCCGTGGGACAAGGTTCGCTTCAAGATCATTCCCAACGATCAGGCC
>JABIPG010000113.1 GCA_018698795.1 Rhodospirillaceae bacterium | reverse complement strand
GAACACGGTGCGCCCGTCGGGGATGTTGTCCTGAATGCCGGTGGTCTTGGTTTTTTTCGATGGTTCAATGTCGGCGTCATCGACAAAGGCGATGCCGTCGGCCAGATGTAGCGCCGTCTCAAAACTGTCGGCGAGGCGGGTTTGGATGTCGTCGCGCACCACAATGCGGTCAACCACCACTTCGATGTCGTGTTTGTATTTTTTGTCGAGCGTCGGCGCTTCGTCGATCTCGTACATCTCACCATCGATGCGCACGCGCTGGAAGCCGCGCTTGGCGAGGCCTTGCAGTTCTTTCTTGAACTCACCCTTTTTGCCGCGCGCGATAGGGGCCAGCATGAAAAGCCGTTTGCCATCACCCATGGTCATCACGCGATCAACCATCTGGCTGACGGTCTGGCTTTCAATCGGCAGCCCCGTGGCCGGCGAGTGCGGTATGCCGACACGCGCAAACAACAGCCGCATGTAGTCGTAAATCTCGGTCACGGTGCCGACGGTGGAGCGCGGGTTGCGGCTAGTGGTTTTTTGTTCGATGGAAATCGCCGGCGACAGGCCTTCGATGGAATCGACGTCGGGCTTTTGCATCAGCTCCAGGAACTGGCGCGCGTAGGCCGACAGGCTTTCCACGTAGCGGCGTTGGCCTTCGGCATAGATGGTATCGAATGCCAACGATGATTTGCCCGAGCCCGAAAGCCCCGTGATGACCGTCAGGCTTTGGCGCGGGATTTCCACGTCGACGTTACGGAGATTGTGTTCGCGCGCGCCGCGCACTCGTATGTTCTGCATGGGACAGCCGATGCCGTTTAGAGGTGACTAACAACCCACCAGAGATAATGGCGCGGACGGCAAACGTAAAGTGCCCAGATTGACGGAACCGAGGCGTCAGCGAACAATCAAGCAAGCGCATTCGGCCATTTGCGAGACCTTCTGCGACACGCTGCCCACCAGCAGGCGCTTGAACGAACTCAAACCCCGCGAGCCGAGCACGATCAGGTTGGCGTTGTGGTCGCGGGTCGCGTCGACGATTTTCCTCGCCGCGTCGCCTTCCAGCAACGCGCCATCCACCTTTTTGGCGCCGGCATCTTTCGCGGCATCGACGGCACGCTGTAAGACCTTGGTGCCGATAGCCTCGATCACCGCATGTTCGACGTGAGCCTGCGCTGTTTGCGAGGCGGACATGGCGAGTGCTGGCACATTGTCCAGGGCGACGCCGGCATCCGGGTGGACATCGACCAGATGTTCGATCTCCGCCATGTGGCGCAGCGATTCGGGCGGAGAGCCGTGCATCAGTACGTGGACGACGTTCAACTGGGCATCGTATTTTTGCGCCATGTCGGCGGCGGCGGCTACAGCCCGGTTTCCGCACGACGATCCATCCGTGGCGACAACAATTTTTTCATACATGACACCTCTCCTCTTGTCTTGCGGAATTGCCGATGGTTGATTGTCGCAAAAGGGGCTGCGGATCACCTTGATCTCCGTCAATTTTACCGTCACAACGCAAAATATAAGGGACACTCACCATGAGCGACACAGACGCAGATTTCGAGAAAGCCGATGTCATATTGGCGGATGCATTGCAGCGCTTTCAAGCCGATGGCGTCAGCCCCTATGTCTACGGCATGGCGTTGATGGAGATCGGCATTGCGTCGTTGGTGAGCGTCGGCGAGGACACCGCGTCGATTGCCGAGCAGGCGACCAACATCGCCGAACGGGTTGCACCCGCATTGCGTGGGCCACGGTAATATTTTAAGCTTTTAAGAGAAAACAGATAAATCCATATATAGGGACTCGCATACCCAGGCGCTACGCGGTATGGTGCCGCCGCGTGTTTTGAAAGGAAGGATTCCCATGGCAGGTTCGGTGAATAAAGTCATTCTGGTCGGCAATCTGGGGCGCGACCCGGAAGTGCGCTATGCACAATCGGGCGCCAAGATCGTCAACTTGTCGGTCGCCACGTCGGAGTCCTGGAAGGACAAAGAATCCGGCGAGCGCAAGGAAAAAACGGAATGGCACCGGGTGGTCATCTTTAACGATCATTTGGCCAACATTGCCGAGCAATATCTGCGCAAGGGCTCCAAAGTATATCTGGAGGGCGCGCTGCAAACCCGCAAATGGACCGGCAACGACGGTATTGAGAAATACAGCACCGAAGTGGTGTTGCAGCGCTATCGCGGTGAGCTGACCATGCTCGACACCCGCTCAGGCGGCGGTGGCGGCGGATATGACAACGCCGGCGGCGGTGGAGGAGGGGGCGGCGATTGGGGCCCCCCGAGCCAAGGCGGCGGTGACTTCGGTGGCGGTAGCAGTGGCGGTGGTGGTCCTTCGGGGCCGTCCGGTGGCGACCTCGACGACGAGATCCCGTTCTAGAGAACTGACGTCACTCGGCCTGCAAGCTGTCGGCGGTGAATGCCCGCCCTTCGCGACCATGGAAAAAACCGTTCGAGAATGGCACATCGCCGGATAGTGCGGCGATTTTTCCATCCGCTTCGTCGATGCTCAGGCGGCCATCAAGCAGGTCGCGGAACACCTGAGAGACCGACACCATGTCCATGTGCTGTGGCGACAACCGCAACCCGCTAACGCCCATGGCTGCCAGGCTTTCAACTTCCGCCGCCAGATTGAGATAGCTCAGCGACATCGTCTGTACGCCGTTGACGGCAAGGAACGGCTCGCCATCCAAAGTCTCGACGGTCATGCCGTCGGGGTCCTCGGCGCAGACATACTGGCAGCCATCCTTGTGCAAATTGCGCGCGCGCGCGTGATAGCACCGCGCTGAGATGGCCAACGGTACGCGACCAAAGGCCTGGACCTCGATTTCGGCGGCGCCCGCACCCGCGAGGACGGAGACCGACGAGGCCGGCAGTTCCGGCGGCAAGGTGACCCGCGCCGCACCACGCCCGGCCAAGAATGCCAAGGGGCCTTCGTTGTAGACGTTCATCATTGGTCCCACATGGAACGACCGGCCGGCGAGCGCGGCGACGACGGAGATATCGTTGGCCTCGATCATCACGCCTTCGGTGGCCGCGTGCTGAGCGGCGACCTCGCGCTCTTTTTCGGTCATGATCAGGCCCAGCGTCGCCAGCACCACGTCCTTGCCCGCCGATTGAAGGCGCTCAATGATTTCAGGCAGCAGTGCTTCGAAGAAGGGCAGACGCTTGGCGCAGACAGTCTCACCGACGACGACCGTATCCACCGCCGCCTCGTCGGCAATACGGGCGTAGAAATCCCGCCATTCGTCAACCGGCCAGTTGTACAGGACGGGCCCCAGGGTCAGGCGCATGTTGTTCGGTTTGCTCATGATCGTGCCTTACTGCCAGCCGCGCTCATAGGCACCGGTGGTGTCTTTTTGGCCCTCGCTGACGGATATCAGTTCGGCCACGTCGACCCGTTCACCATCGGCGGCGGCTTCGACGGCGCGGCGAAAAGCCGCCACCACTTTGGCCACGTAAGCCCGACCGCGCTGCCGACCTTCGATCTTCAAGGCGCTAACCCCGGCGGCGCTTAGTTCAGGCAGCAAATGCGCGACGCTGAGCGATGTCGGCTCTTCGAACAGGTAGGATGGTTTACCGTTTTCGACAAACCGCCCCTTGCAGAGCGTCGGGTAGGCGGCGGCCTCGCCGGTCTCGAAGGTGTTGATGATGCTGCCGCCCAGGCGCGATTCAAGTCGGGTGCCGCATTCCTCGTATCGGACATGACTGGCAGGTGAGCACGCACCGTCTTTGTTGGGCGAGACGCCGGTAACGTAGGACGACAGCGAGCATCGTCCTTCGGCCATGACGCACAGCCCGCCGAACACGAACACCTCGGTCTCAACCGATATCTCAGCATTCAGGGCGGCGATCTCGGGGATCGTCAAAACCCTCGGCAACACCACCCGGCGTACGCCCAGTTCACGTTGGTAAAAGTTGATGGCTTCCGGATTGGAAGCTGCCGCCTGCACCGAGAGATGCCGGCGCGTGTCGGGATGCTTGTCTGCGGCATAGGCAGCCAAGCCGATGTCGGCCAAAATCAGGGCATCGGCATCGCGAGCGGCGGCATCATCCACGGCGCGTTTCCAAGGCTCGAAATTTCCGGCCTCGGGGAAGGTGTTAACCGCCACCAAAACTTTGACCCCGTGGTCGTGTGCAAACTCAATACCCGCGCTCAGCTCATCGCGATTGAAATTGAGGCCCGGGAAATTGCGCGCGTTGGTTTCGTCGCGAAAGCCCAGGTAGACCGTATCCGCGCCAGCCAGAACGGCAGCCTTCAAGGCCGCGGGCGTGCCGGCGGGACAGACCAACTCGAGGCGGGTGGGTTGGGGGTCGTCAGGGTCGCTCATGGTGTTCGCGTCCTCGCTGCTGGTGGGCGTTTCGCGGCCCGTTTCGCAGGACGGCGTCCGAGATCATCGATACGGTGCTGCAGTTCATGCTGCGCACGGTTTTGGTTGTCGATGCGCCGGTTGGCGGGCTCAAGGACGGCATCGTGCACCAGCTGCATATCTGCCTGGGCACGTGAGAACAGACGCGATAGCAAATCGAGTGCACGCCCAACAGGCGTTGCCAGCGGTCCCGCCGCCGCCAACACATCGCCGATGATATCGACCTCGGCATCGTCGACGGCATTGCGCAGTGCGACCACGGCTTCCGTATCGCCCTCAATCACCAGTTCGCGCGAGAAGAACAGCGCGTCCCCGTCGGTGCGGCCTTCCAGCAATGCGATCAATGCCAGCAGGGGCCCGCGAATGGTCGTTGGGGCGTCGACGCGCGCCGCGTCATCGGCATTGACCACAATCAGCTTCGGTGACGCAGGCCCGGCGCGCAGGATAAAGAGCAACGGCAAGTCCAGCGGATCAATGATGAAGGTCGGATCTTCAATCCCCGACAGCCGTTCGAACACATCACGGTGACGGCCATGAATCACCGACATCAAGGCATCGAGCGCCAGTTGGACGGGCCCCAACGGCAGTATGCGCAAAGGCAGGCCTGCGACCAAAATGGGGCTTAGCGGCGGCGCCATGGAATTTTTAGCAGGCAACGGCAGGACCTCTCCGATGGTGGAATTCGAGGCTAGGAGCGCGGATGTTACGTGCCATGAGGGTAGGCGGCATTGATAACGGTCAAGCTTTGCAGTAGTGGGTCAGTTTGAACTTGCTGACCGTTGACAATCTATGGCGCTTCCGTTCCGAGGATGCAATATTAGACACATGGCAGCGAGAGACAGATTTGAGATCAGTTTAGAGTGCCCAAAATGCGGGAGCCAAGGCGTCGCCAAAGTTTCCGAAAACGATTACCCGTTTATGCGAAATCCAGGTTTTGAGGTTGATAGCCTTCCGAGCGGGTTCAAAGTGATTGAGCACTCAAATTTTCGCAATAAAACGAAAGTCGGTTGCGAGTGTGGGGAGGCATTTTTCTTATGAGTCGCGCCAAGCGCCCGCGCGACCCCAACCAGCTTGCTAAGCTTGTGGTTAATATTGCTACGAATCAACAAAAGGACGGCGACATTGAGACCGACACCTCCGCGCAATCTCAGGGTGGCAAGAGAGGTGGGGCAGCGCGTGCCGCGTCTTTAACCCCGGAGCAGCGTGAAGATAACGCGAGGCTTGCCGCTGAGGCTCGTTGGAAGAAAGACTAAGCTGCCTCTTCACCTCCGAATCTGCGCTCCTCGATATCATCTCTGAAATCAAAAAGCATTTGGATAGGGGCTTCG
>JABIPG010000197.1 GCA_018698795.1 Rhodospirillaceae bacterium | reverse complement strand
GACCTCGTCCTGAGCGAGGGCGAAGGCCGCCAATGGAATGCTCGGCGAAGGGCGGGCAAGTGGGTGTCATTCGAAGCCCGCCCGGCGGGTCGACGCCATTCACCCCCGTCCCTCAGTTTGGGGGAGGGGATGCCTGAAACAAGTCCCGCCGACTCAATACTGAGAGAATTGGGTTCGTTCCCCAGATTTTTTTGATCCCGTTGATTGCAAACGGTTTTTGACCCCGGAAAAACGGTTCCGAAATGGATGTGGCGGTGTCCATCTGTCTTTCCGTATGGGCTCAGGGCCGGATGATATTCATCTCCGGCCCGTACGGGAACTTGGTGATGTTCTCCGCGCCATCCTCAGTGATGATCATGATATCGTGCTCGCGGTAACCACCCGCGCCCGGCTCGCCCTGTGGCACCCAGAGCATGGGCTCCATCGAGACGACCATGCCGGGCGCCAACACCGTGTCGATGTCTTCGCGGAACTCCAGGCCCGCTTCGCGGCCGTAATAGTGGCTGAGGATGCCGAACGAGTGGCCGTAGCCGAACGAGCGGTAGTGCAGCAGCCCTTCATCGGCGAGGAAATTGTTGATGCCGGTGCAAACCTCGGCGCAACTGACGCCCGGTTTGATCAGCGAGAGACCCAACTCGTGCGCGGCGACGTTGGCGCGCCATAGCTTGAGCGACGCGGCGTCGGGCTCGCCCAAAAACAGCGTGCGCTCCAACGCCGTATAGTAGCCCGAGATCATCGGGAAGGTGTTGAGGCTCAGGATATCGCCCATACCAAGTGCGCGCGTGGTGACCGGATTGTGTGCGCCGTCGGTGTTGAGGCCGGACTGGAACCACACCCAGCTGTCGCGCAGCTCACTATCGGGGAACGCATGGGCGATTTCCAATTCC
Organism: Rhodospirillaceae bacterium; assembly: GCA_018698795.1. GTDB lineage: Bacteria > Pseudomonadota > Alphaproteobacteria > Rhodospirillales > Casp-alpha2 > TMED8. Next base: position 4,000 of record JABIPG010000197.1, on the reverse strand, counting down.
ATGGCGTCGCGCCCGGCGATGGCAACATCGAACTCGCGCACGCCGGGTGCGATGGCGGCGCGGATGGCGTCCCCGCCCTTATCAGCAATGCGCGCGCCTTCGCGGATCAGGGCGATTTCTTCTGTCGACTTGACCATGCGCTCGGCCATGATGCCCGGCGCAATGTCGAACAGGCTTGGCGTATCAAGTGCGTCGGAAAGCGCGTCACGGTGGGCGAGCGTCAGGTGATCGGCCTCGATGCCGAGACGTTTGCAGTTTTGCGTTAACTCGGCCACGGCGCGCCAAAAATTGCCGCGCTGCCAGTCGGTGTAGATGACGTTGTTGTGGATGCTGCGCCGCCAGGGCTGGCCGCCGTCGATGTTGGCGGAGATGGTGGTGCAGGCATCTTGCGTGACGACGCAACCGAACGCACGCCCGAAGCTGCAATATAGAAAGCCCGAGAAATAGGCGACGTTGTGCATCGAGGTCAGCAGCACGGCGGGGATGTCCGCCTCCGCCATCAAGTGCCGTAACCGGCTCAAGCGGGTTTCGTATTCAGATGCTGAAAAGGGAAGTGGGGCTTTTTCACCGTTGGGGCGGATGAAAGTTTGCGGGCGATCTTGGATAGATTGGGGGAGTTGCGGAGTTTGCGGAATATCGAGCATGCGGATGTCCTCACGTCTGGCCGGGCCCAAAAAACGCGAAGCCCGGACGAATTGATCCGGGCGTACAGGATATCTACGAAGCAAATTGACCCGACGCTTATGGAAGCGCTCACGGCGACGCCATCGCCGGTTGGGTCTAGTTTTCAATATCAAATAACGCCAACACCGGTCAAGAGGGCAATAAACGGCTCGAATCTCTTAAGGTTTGGCTAAGTATCTGATATTATACTTGATGTCGTCGATTTGATCTTTAACTTCCCGATAACTTGGTGCGTCCAAGTCATCGTTTCAACGTTGTCGATTTCAGGGTCCCGAGGCGTCATTGAAGGATACCCGAAGAACAGTTTCCCGCATTGCGCAGCCAGTCAAGACGCTGGCCCATCGGTTTGCCTTCGTCGCGCTGGTGTTGGCGGCGGTGGCGCTGATCGTGCTTGGCCGCGTTGACGTCGCCAGTGTTGAGAAGGCGCGCCAGCAGGTTGTCGATGCGGCGACGCCGATTTTGGATGCGCTGTCGCAGCCGGTGGTCACCTTCAATCACATGGTCGACGAGACTCAGGCCTTGTTGAGTGTTCGCGCTGACAATGCACGGCTGCGCGAAGATCGCGAGCGGCTGATGCAATGGCAAACCGCCGCGCGCCGTCTGGAGACCGAAAACCGGGTGCTCAAGGGATTGCTGAATTTCCAGCCCGGCCCAGCCGTGAGCTTTATCACGGGCCGAGTAGTGGCGGATACGGGCGGCGCCTTCGTCCATTCGTTGATCCTGTCGACCGGCGCCAACGCCGGTATCCGCAAGGGCCAGGCGGTGGTCACGGGTGACGGCCTGCTGGGGCGCGTCGCCAGCGTCGGCAAGTTGGCCGCGCGGTTGCTGTTGATCACGGATTTGAACTCGCGCATTCCCATCGTCATCGAATCGTCGCGCGTGCGGGCCATCATGGCCGGCAACAATACCGATCAGCCGCGGCTCATTCATTTGCCGACTGGCGCGGTCATCTCAAAGGGCGACCGGGTGGTGACGTCGGGCCACGGCGGTGCATTTCCGCCGGGATTGCCCATCGGGGTGGTGTCGTCGGTCACCGACAGCGGTATCGAAGTGCAGCCCTTTGTCAATCGCGACCGCGTCGAATATGTACGCGTTCTCGATTACGGATTGGGTGGCATTATCCGCGACCTGCCCAACGCCGGCACTGGTATCGGTACTGGCATCGGTACTGGCAACAGGCGGAAGTGAGGCCGGCATGCGGCGTACGGTATGGCACCGCATGGACACTCTGAGCCGGCAATTCACACCGGTGCTGCTGACGTTGGTGTTGGTTGTTCTGGGTGTCGTCGCGCTGCATGCGCCGGGCTGGGCGCGCGTCGCGCCGCTGCTGTCTTTGCTGGCGGTCTATCATTGGGCCGTCTACCGGCCGGACCTGATGCCCGGCTACGCGGTGTTTGCCATTGGGCTCTTGCAAGATGTTCTCGGTGGTACGCCGCTCGGCCTGTTTACGCTTTTGTATTTGGTGGCCTATGGCGTTGTAGTTTCGCAGCAGCGGTTTTTGACCGGGAAGGCGTTCTTTGTGGTGTGGCTCGGGTTTGTCCTGATCTCGGCCGGCGTTATGGCGCTGGCGTGGATTTTGTTGTCGGCCATGAGCGGCGGCGTGATTGATCCCGAAGCGTTGTTGTACCAATACCTGCTTGGCGTTGGATTATATCCGGTGCTGGCGCGGCTGTTTTTGTCATGGCAGCAAAAGATTTTGAGGCCGGTCTGAGATGCTGCGCGATAACGAACGCCACAAACTTTTCAACCGTCGCACGGCCATGCTGGCGGGTGGCCAGGCGGTGCTGTTGTCGGTGTTGGCGGGCCGTTTGTATTATCTGCAGGTGGTCGAGTCCGAGCGCTACCGGACGCTGGCCGATGAAAACCGTATCAACCTGCGCCTGTTGCCGCCGCTTCGCGGACGCATCGTCGACCGTTTTGGTGTGCCGATTGCCGACAATCGCCAGAACTACCGGGTGCTGTTGATCCCTGAAGATACCCGTGATCTCGATCTGACGCTGTCGGCGCTGGGCCAGATCATTCCCATCGGCCAGGTCGAGCAGCGGCGGATTTTGCGCGATACCAAACGCAACCGAAGCTTCGTGCCGGTTACGGTGCGTGAAAACCTCGATTGGAAAACCGCCGCGCGCATCGAAGTGAACGCACCGGATCTGCCGGGTATTATGATTGATGTGGGTCAGAGCCGCAGTTACCCGCACGGCGCTGATCTCGCCCATGTGCTGGGCTATGTGGCGGCGGTGTCGCCGAAAGAACAAACCGGCGATCCATTGCTTGAACTGCCGGGGTTCCGGGTCGGCAAGGCGGGCCTTGAGAGAACTCATGACCTGGCATTGCGTGGGAAAGGCGGCAGCTCGCAAGTCGAGGTCAATGCCTACGGTCGGGTGATCCGCGAGTTGGAGCGCCGTGAAGGGGAGCCCGGTGCCGAGGTGCAATTGACCATCGACATGGGCTTGCAACGAATGGTCAGTGAGCGGCTCGGGGAGGAAAGCGCTGCGGCTGTGATTTTGGATGTGCATACTGGCGAGGTGTTGGCGATGGCATCGACACCAGCCTACGATCCCAATGCCTTCAACAAAGGTTTGAGTGGCAAGGAATGGCAGAACTTGGTAACCAATCCGCGCGCGCCCTTGACCAACAAAACCATTGCCGGGCGTTATGCGCCGGGCTCGACGTTCAAAATGGCGGTGCTGTTGGCGGCGTTGGATAAAGGCATCGTGACGGAAGACAGCGAAGTCTTTTGCCCCGGGTTCATGGAGTTGGGTAACGCTAGATTCCATTGCTGGAAAAAGCACGGGCATGGCGTGGTCAATGCCAAATCGGCAATTACCCAGTCGTGCGATGTTTATTTCTACGAGATCGCGCGCCGGACCGGTATCGAGCGTATCGCGGCCATGGCCAGACGGCTTGGGTTCGGCACGCCATTGGGCGTGGATTTGCCCGGCGAGCGCGCCGGATTGGTGCCGACGCCGAAATGGAAACGGGGTGCGCTGGACGCCGCGTGGCAGAAGGGTGAGACCGTGATTACCGGGATCGGGCAAGGGTACTTGCTGGTTACACCGTTGCAGTTGGCGGTGATGACGGCGCGGCTTGTGAACGGCGGTTTTGCCGTGACGCCGACCTTGACCCGCGCAGTGTCGCGGCAAGCGCCAGAGGAGGGCGCTAAGGTGTTGCCATTCGAGAGCTTGAATATCAGGCCGCGCCACCTTGATCTTGTCCGGGAAGCCATGAATGACGTGATGAATTCGCCGTTCGGCACGGCTCGGCGTGCGAGGATCGCCAAGCCTGAATGGACGATGGGCGGCAAGACTGGCACCGT
>JABIPG010000198.1 GCA_018698795.1 Rhodospirillaceae bacterium | reverse complement strand
GAAGACACGGCCATCGCGCTCGATATCGATGCCGCGTTGACCGATACGGACGGTTCCGAGACTCTGTCGGTAACCATTTCCGGCATCCCGGAAGGCGCAACCTTGTCGGCAGGTCAGGTCAATGACGATGGTTCCGTAACCTTGACTCCGGATCAGTTGAGCGGCCTGACGATCACGCCGCCGGCCAACTCCAATGTCGACTTCGCGCTGAACATCGCAGTGACCTCTACTGAGGCCTCTACGGGCGATACGGCCACGACAACGGCCTCGCTAAGCGTTGACGTTACTGGTGTTGCTGATGCGGCCACAGCCGTAGCCCAAGACGATGCAGGTAGCGAGGATCAGTGGATTCAACTGCATCTCGATAGCGCGGTGTCTGCCGATACTGATGGTTCCGAAACTGTTTCGATTACCATTAGTGGTGTTCCGGCTGGTGCGCAATTGAACCCGGGGACTCACTTGGGTGATGGCGTATGGTCGGCAACGGCGGATGAGTTGCCGAATGTATGCATCCTGCCGCCTGACGATTTCTCGGGTGATATTCCGCTGACGTTGAATGTCACGACGACTGAAGACGACGGTGACAGTTCCACTGTGAGCGAAGATTTCACGGTTAGTGTCGAAGGCGTTGCCGATACTCCTGAGGTCGATATTCAAATCGGCGACGGTGTCGTCGTCAACGAGGACGATCTCGACGATTATGGCTTCGCCAACGGTGCAGGCAATGCGGTGGCGGGCTCTGTTTACGCCATGAGTGTAGCTGCGGCGGTGATCGATAGTTCCGAAACGCTCTCCATCACCCTGGGCGGCCTGCCTGAAGGTGTTGCGCTGTCTGCTGGTTCGGATAACGGCGACGGTACATGGTCGCTGAGTTCCAACGACTTGAGTGGTCTCAATATCTACGTCCCGACAGAAGTCAGTACCGATTTCGCGGTTTCCGTTACGGCGGTATCCACCGAACCGGTGAGCGGCGATACGGCGACCTTGACCGAATCGGCGACTGTAGACGTTGTCGATATTCCGGGTGAGGTGGACGACCTAGAAATCATCGGAACGCGCAACGCTGACGACATTGAGGGCGGTGCCGGCGATGATTATCTGAGCGGCAAGGGCGGCGCTGACGATATCGACGGCGGAGCCGGTGACGATCAGATATATGGTGGCGGCGGAAGCGATGAGATCGATGGCGGCGCGGGTGCCGATTGGATCCATGCCGGTAGCGGTCACGATACGGTCGATGGCGGTGCAGGAGATGACTACATCTTCGGCCACAAAGGCGACGACGTCCTCATGGGCGGTGATGGCAACGACACACTGGTCGGTGGTAGTGGCGATGACATCCTTATCGGCGGCGGGGGCGATGACGTGCTCACCGGTGGCGCCGGTGCTGATACCTTCATCTTTGACGCTGAAAGCGGCCACGACATCGTTACCGATATATTCGAGCAAGACACGCTGGTGTTCGAGGGGCAGGAATTCCATATGGATGACTTGGTCCTCAGCGAAAACAATGAAGGCAGCGTTGTGGTGTCGTTCCAAGGTATGGAGGATACGTCCGTCACCTTGGACGGTGTGCGGATGGATGACATCCAGAGTGACGGTGGTGACTCGGGTTATTCGGTCACCGAAGATGCCGGCAAGGTGACCATCGTTATCGATACTGAATAAGACCGTTCAAAATCGCCTGATCAAGAACGGTTACGGCGGCGGCGCTTCGAAAGAGGCGCCGCCGTTTTTTATTCTGCGGCCTCTGCCGTCGGGGCGTCGCGGAAGTGCGACCAACGATGCATGCCGTCGCGGTTTTCCAGGAAATTCACCAATGCTGATACCGGCCTGCGATCGTAGCGGGTATCGGTATCCTCTGTCAGAATATCTGCGGCTTTGCGGAACGGCATGGCGCCCCGATAGGCCCGCGCACTGATCATGCCGACGAAGGCGTTGGCGACTGACAAGATACGCGCCGTCACCAAGATTTCGTCACCTTTGAGCCCCAAGGGACCGTTGCCGTCCCAGGTTTCCCCAAGTTGCCGGATGGATTCGACTACCGGTCCGTCAAAGGTCACACCTTCCAGCAAATCCACGGTGGTCAGGTAAGCGTTGGCGAGCATTGAGCGTTCTTCGTCAGTCAGGTCGTTGGATTTAACCAACGTTTCCGGCGGTATAAAAATTTTGCCCAGGTTCATGAGCTTCCCGGCTGTCTCCACCGTTTTGACTTCAACTTCGGTAAGCTCCATTTCCTGGGCCATGGCGCGCGACACTTCGGCCACGCGAGTGGAGTGATTGGCAGAGAACGGGTCTCGGCGGTCTACGACGGTCACCAAAGTATCGATGAGTTCGTTCATCATGCGCTCGCCGCGGCGCTTTTCAGCGGTAAGTTCGGTAACGTCGCTGAGGATCATCAGGGCGGCTGGCGGGAAGTCTCGGTCGCCCCGCAGCGGCACATGATGCGAGCGGATGACCTGGAAGCGTTCTTCGCCTTCGGCATCGTCGTTGTCGGGATCGCCGAATGAAAGTGTATGGGTTTCGTTTTCAAAACTGCTGATGACGCTTTTATTGATCTCGGCGAAAGCCTGCGAACGTTGCGGCCCCCACACACTGGCCATGGTTTTTCCCATCATGTCGGATGGTTCGATACCTGTGCCGTCTGCTGCCGGTTCGTTAGCAAATGTAAAATGTGTGGCCTCGTCAACGGCGACGATAATATTGGGTTGGTTGTTGGTCACCACCTGCATGAACTTGCCCATGTTAGTGAAGCGCTCAAGCGCCACTTGGGCATCGTGTAAAGCCTGCGTCGCGCGGACAGAAGCGCCTTTTTTCCATACGAACAGAACGGCCAACGTGACGATGACGATGACGGAAATAAAGACGATAAGGATGACGCGGAGGCGTGAATCTGTCGCCGCTAATGCCTCGTCACGGCCGATTTTTCGGATCAAAACCCAGGGCAACTCAGCGATTGGTCGTGAGGCGGCCAATGCATTCGTACCGGTGTAGTCTTTCAACAATCCGAACGAACCGGGCTTCGCCAAAGCGTTGGCGGCAGCCAGTTCCGGGGTGTCAGTCGACAACGAGCGTTTCATGGCAGGCGTGCCATCGGCCAAGGGCGTCAGGTATTGAATGATGGCACCCGCCGCGCGGACAATATAGGTCTCTGCCGATTTGGCGGTTTCGCCCGGTTGCTTCAGTCGGTTCCAAAGGTCCTTACCGACAACGCGCATGCCTACGACCGCACCAATACCTTTGGCGCCCGCAGACGAGTCGTCCTGGATGCCGTAAATAGGCAACACGAAACCCATGGTGGGATCACCGCCGGCACCAATAAACAGATCGATGATTGCCGGCTCGCCATCCAGGGCTTTGGCTACGGCGGCGCGGATTTTTCTGGTCATCGGCGGCATGTCGGGGGTCGAGACGATGGCTTGGCCGTCTTTGTCCACCAAGCCAAGCCCGGCAACGCCGGCGCGCTCGACATTAGCGGCAATTTCTCCGACTGGCGCCGGCGCTTTGAAACCGGTGCGTTCGGCGGTGGCTACCAGCAAGTTTCGTAGGTATGACGCTGAAGCGCCACCGCCGGCTTCTTCGCTGCCTTCACTGTCTGAGGGGAGGTCGTCGTTCAAAGGCAGATCATCTGAGGCGTCAGCGCCTTCGGTGCGGGGAACCTCAGGCTCTGCGGCGGTTTCCTCGCCGCCGCCTTCGGTCAGGGTCGAAAGATAGACTTGCAAGGATGCATTCTGCGACAGTTCACGCACGTAACCGAAATTCTGCCCAATCCATTCGTTGACAGCGGCCGCGCGGCTGTCGGCGACAATGCCGAGCCTGATCTGCCATTGTTGAATTTCGCGTTGGCGTT